>NZ_JBICTU010000006.1:63722-307427 GCF_043197795.1 Sphaerisporangium sp. NPDC049003 | reverse complement strand
CAACAAGCCCAACGACTCCGACCGGAAGGACGAACAAGAAAGGCTGACACAGAATTAGACCAGCTCAGCTGCCTTGATCAGATTGACAGGTACCGCAGCGCGCTGACGGCATGCTCCAGTGGGGAATGCGCCAGGTCGTAGTGGGCCGCGGCGGGCACCGCCGCATGCGTGGCCCACAGGTCGTACCCGGTCATGAACAGGTCCAGGTCGAACTGGGCGGCCAGGCCCATCAACTCGCCGCGTCCGGTGTCGTCCACTCCGGCGAACGCCTCATCGAGGGCGAGCAGCCGTGGCGCGTCGGGCCGCGCCGAGTTGAGCATGGCGTGCGCGGCGGCGAACAGTGGCAGGTGCAGCGACACCGACTGCTCGCCGCCCGACAGCCGGCTGTGCTTGGCGCGGGTGAGGCGTTCCTCGGTGCCGCCTGGCCGGACGAGCTGGAAGGTGAACTGCCGCCACCGGCGGTAGTCGAGCACCTTCGTGAGCAGCTCCCGGTAGGGCAGCTCCCGTTTGCGGGCCCGGGCGTTCTTGATCTGGGTGGCGAAGTGGCCGCGCATCCGGCCCAGCTCGTCCGGGCCCAGCCGGGCCGCGTCGGCGTCGAGCAGACCGCAGACGGCGCGCTGCTCGTCCTCCAGATTGTCGGCGAGCTGCCAGCTCACCCCGACCGTGGTCCCCGACGACATCCGGCGCGAGCGCATCTCGGTGTTCATCCGCCGGATCAGGTCGCGCGCGTCCACCGTTCGGTCGTGGATCTGCTGGGCCAGCCGGGTGAGCAGCGCGTCCTCCAGGATCCGCTGCTCGGATTCGCTGAGCAGCTGCTGCTGGTCCTTTCGGCTGGAGGTCATCTTCGCACCGAACGCGCCCACAGGCAGCGGCCCGTCCTCGTCCGCCACGCGGACCACGATCACCCCGTCCGCGCCGTCCCACTCGGGCCGGTAGTCCTGACCGGCGGCGGTGAGCTGCGCCTGGAGGTCGTCCAGGGCCTTGGTCAGCCGGGTGGTGGACTGCTTGAGCGAGATCTCGGTCGGGGTCAGGTCGCGCGTCACGGCGAGGATCGCCTCGTGGACCGCGGTCACCCCTGGCGGCAGCGCCCACTCGCCGGACACGGGGCCGAGCCGGTCGGCTTCCTGGGCGGGCCAGGCCAGACCGGGCGGGCACTTCAGGACGTCGAGCAGTTCCCGCTGGGCGAAGGGGGCCAGGGCCTTGGCGGTCTCCCGTTCCTCGCCCGCCGCGACGTGCAGTGACTCCTGCGCGGCGGTCAGCCTGGCCTTGGCGGTGGCGACCTCGGTGAGCGCCGTCCGCTCGGCGGTCCGCGCGGACTCCGCCGCCCGCGAGGCGGCGATGATCCCGGTCTCGGCCCGCTGAAGCTCGGCCATCACCTGGCCGGCCTCGGCACCCATGGTCTGCTGGAGGGCATCGAGCTTGGCGGCTTCCTCGGTGTGCTTGCGCCGCGCGCCCTGCTCGGTCCGCGCCGCGGCCGCCTCGTCGTCCGCCGCCGACTCCAGCCGCTCCGTGCTGCCCTCGACCGCGTCCCGCTGCCGCCCCTCCTCGCGCCGGCGGTCGGTCAGCGTGCCTGCCATGGTCTCGAAGCGATGTACGGCCTGCGCCACTTCGTCCACGATGGCGGGATCGAGGCTGTGTTCGGCCCCTGTACTGCGCAGCGCCCGCTCGGCCGCGCCCCAGGCGGCGACGGCCTCGTCGTAGCCGCTCCGCGCGCTGTCGGCGGTTTCGCGGGTGGCGCGGAGGCGTCCGGCGGTCCCCTCGTGCTCGCGGAGGGCCGACACGATCGGACCCGTCCTGGGCAGTGCGGCCCGGGCGTCGCCGATCGCTTCCAGCGCGGACTCGGCCCGGGCGTCGCGCCGGTCCTGCTCGGCGATGGTCTCGGTCAGCGCGGTGATCCGGGCGTCGCATTCGGCGAGCCGTACGGCCCGGCGGCGTGCCCGGGCCGTCGCACCGATGTACTCCGCCTGCCCCTTGTGGTGCGCACCGGCCTGGATCCCCTGGGTGAACCGCCCGTCGAGGGAGGTCATCGGCCGATCACCGCCGGCTTCCCCGCCGAGTGCCACACCGCGCAGGATGCCGTTGATCCGCTCGGCCGGGACCGGAGTCTCCCCCTCGGGGACAAGCAGGTCCGCCAGGCTGGGCGTGACCGGGGTGCCCGGCACCAGGTAGCCCTCGGAATCCCCCGCGGCGACGTTCTCCGGACCGGGAGTGACCCAGGCGTCCAGCAGGTTGGCCGCCTCCATCGCCGCTTCGACGGCGGCGGCGTGTTCCTCGGTGACGTGGTCGGCGAATCGGACCAGGCGCCAGAACGGGGCGCCGGATTTCCCGTCGCGTCCCGCCGTACGGGCCGCGAACGGGGGCGGCGCGTCGTCGCGCTCGGCGGCGATCTTCGCCCGCTCGCCCTTGGCCTCGGAGCGCTCCCGTTCGGTGGCGGCCCGCTCGGACCTCAGCCGGGCCTGGGCATCCCACAGGTCCTGCACCGCTTGCGCGTTCGCGGCACCGAAAACCGTGTCAAGACCCGGCGCGTCCGGTTCGCCGGTCCTCTCCAGCGCCTCGGCGAGCGGCCGCAGGTCGGCCTGCACGTCGCGGTGCCGTTCCCCCCAGGCGGCGAGCTGGGTCCTGGCGTCCTCGCGGCAGGACTCCACGCGCTTGGCGGCCTCCGCCTCGGCTGATTCGGCCTGGGTGGCGGCGGCGAGTGCCTGATCGAGGGCGACCCTGGCCAGGTCGCGGGTCTGCTCGGCCTTCTGCTTGGTGGCGATCGCGGCGCGGACCGCGCGCAGGTCGCCTGCCCGGGATGCCACCCGGCCTCCGACCCGGTCGGCGAAGCCCGCCGGTTCCGCGTCGGCGGGGCTCCAGGTGATCCCCGCGACTGTCGCCTCGTCGGCCAGGTCGGCGGCCTTGCGGGAGACCGCGCCTTGAAGCTCCGCCAGCAGCCTCTGCGCGGCGGTGAGCTCGACGCGGGCCTTCTGGGTGGTGGCGGCGCGCCGATCCAGCTCGGTCCTGGCCGCCGCCGCGGTCTCCGCGCACGTCCGTACCAGGCGTTCCAGGTCGGCGAGCTGTTCGAGTGCCTGGTAGGCGGCGCTGCTCTTGAGCTGCTCCAGCCTGGCCCGCAACCCGGCCAGGGCGTCCTCGCTCGCTGACAGCGTCGCCTCGGCCTCCGCCTGGGTCCGCTTCGCGGTGGCCAGGGTGGCGGCGGCCGTGCTCAACGCGGTGCGATGAGCGGCGACGTCCTCGCGGCGGCGGGTCAGCGCGTCGGCCGCCCACCGCGAATGCGTCCGCAGGTAAGTGGTGTAGCTGGACAGGAACGACTGGGTCGCCTCGTCGGCGGCGACCAGCCCCTCCAAGGTCCGCTGCACCGCCTCCATGTCGTCGAAGGAGCGGGATGCCTCGGCGATCAGGTCGTCGTCGATCGGGCGAAGACCGTCGGCGGCCCGCTCCTGGCCACCGGAGTGATCGGCGAAGCTTCAGGCGTCTTCCGCAACCTTCCCTGAAGAGGACCCTGCAGGAGCATCGCCAAGCGGCGGACAGCGAGCTGGTTCCAGGCCGACCCGGGGCGACGTCCGTACTTCTCATCCCGTCGCGCGGACCCGGGCCCGGAACTAGCTCCGGGGGTGGAGTCGGGCTCGGACGCTACCTTCCCGGGTTGAGCGGAAGGTCGTGCCGGCGACCGAGGCCGCGGCCGGTTGCGGCCGACATCGTGAAAGGTATGAAACGAGCTCTCCTTCTGGCGTTCGCGCTGGTCCTGCCGATTGCCTCCTGTGGCGCCCCGACGGCCGTACCGGCGCAGCGCCTGACGATCCCCACACCGACGGGGCCGCATCCCGTGGGAACCGTGTCCGTACACCTGGTCGACCAGTCGCGCCAGAACCCCTGGACCAAGGCGGGCGGCAAGCGTGAGCTGATGGTCAGCCTGTGGTATCCGGCGAAGGATGTGCGGAACCACAAGGTCGCTCCTTGGCTGCCCAAGGCGGCCGCCGACCGATACCTGGAGGACAACGGGCTGGAGCGTGGTTCCGTTCTGCTGGACACGACCGACGGTCACGAGGGCGCCCCCATCGACCAGAGCCTCGGCAGGTTGCCGGTGATCCTCTACTCCCCCGGCGCCAACGCCTCACGCGCGTACGGCACCGGCGTCGTGGAGGAACTGGCCAGCCGAGGCTACGTGGTGGTCACCATCGACCACCCCTATGACGCGGCGGTGGTCGAGTTCCCCGATGGCAGGGTGGAGACCGGGCCTGAGGTGACCGACTTCGCCAAGGCGGTCGAGGTCCGGGTGGCGGACGTGCGGTTCGTCCTGGACCAGTTGCCCACGCTGGACACGGCACACGTCTTCGATCTTCAGCGGATCGGCATGTTCGGCCATTCGCTCGGGGGTGCGGCGACCTCCTCGGCGATGTACGCCGACAAACGCATCAGGGCCGGGCTGGGCCTGGACGGCGCCGTGTTCGGCAAGGTGGCGCAGTCGGGGCTCGACCGGCCCTACCTGGTGGTCGACACCGAAGGAAAGGGCGGGATGTCGACCAATCCGGCGTTGCGCACGTTCTGGGACGGCCTGCGCGGCTGGCGGCTCAACCTCACACTCAAGGGGGCGGCCCACAACTCCTTCGGCGACGACGCCCTCCTGATCCCGATGGCGGCCAAACCGCTGGGCCTCAGCAAGGCCGAGCTAGAGGAGGTCGTCGGCACGATCCCGGCCGAGCGGGCGCTGGCCTTCCAGAAGGCGTACCCGGTGGCCTTCTTCGACCTGCACCTGCGCGGGCGGAAGGAGCCGCTGCTGGACGGACCGTCACCCGCCTTCCCCGAGGTCGGCTACCGGCGCTGAACCGGCCGTGACCACTCCGCTCTCATAGGCGGCGATGACCAGCTGGGCCCGGTCGTGGACGTCGAGCTTGGCCAGCAGGCTGCGGATGTGCGTCTTGACGGTGGCCAGGCCGAGGCCGAGCCGCTCGGCGATCCGCGGGTTGGTCAGCCCCCTGGCCACCAGCACGAGCACCTCACGCTCCCGGGTGGAGACCTGGGCGAGCCTGGCCGCCAACGCCCCGGGGACACCGGCCGGCTCGCGCCTGGCGAACTCCTCGATGAGCCGCATGGTGATGGAGGGAGCCAGCAGGGCTTGGCCATCCGCCACCACCCGCAACGCCGTCAGCAGGTCGCCCGGCCTGGTGTCCTTCAGCAGGAATCCGCTGGCGCCCGCGCGCAACGCGGCGTAGACGTACTCGTCGAGGTCGAAGGTGGTGAGCATCACCACCTTGACCGCGGCGGTGGCCGGGTCGGTCCTGATCAGCTCGGTGGCCTTGATCCCGTCGAGGTCGGGCATCCGTACGTCCATGAGCACGAGGTCGGGGCGAAGGCGTCCGGCGAGCTCCACCGCCTCCCGCCCGGTAGCCGCCTCGCCCACGGCCGTCAGGTCGGGCACCGAGTCGATGAGCATGCGCAGCCCGGCCCGCAGAAGCGCCTGGTCGTCGGCGACCAGCACCGTGGACACGCTCACCGCTCTCCTTTCCAGGGCAACCGAGCACGCACGGCGAAGCCGCCCCCGGGCTCCGGGCCCGCTGAGAAGGTTCCGCCGTTCATGGTCACCCGCTCTCTCATTCCGGCCAAGCCGTGACCGTCGCTCCAGCCGGGCGCCTCTCCCCTCCCGTTGTCGATCACCTCGACCACGAGCTCCCGTCCGCTGTACGTGCTGACGGCGACGCGGCAGCGCGCGGGGCCCGCGTGCTTGACCACATTGGTGAGCGACTCCTGGACCAGGCGGTAGACGACGAAGGCGAGCCCGTCGGTGATGGTCAGGCCAGGCTCGACGTACAGGTCCACGTCCACCTCGGCCGAGGCGGCTCCGGCGACGAGCCCGGGTAGCGCGGCCAGTCCGTAGGACGTCTCGCGGTCGGCCGGGTCGTCGCGGAGCAGGCCGAGCAGCCGCCGTAGGTCGGCCTGTGCGTTCCTGCTGGTGTCCTCGATGAGTGCGAGCGCTTCGCGCGCCTCGGCCGGGTGGGTGTCGGCGACATGGTTGGCGATGCCGGCGCGCATGGAGATCAGGCTCATGCTGTGCGCGACGATGTCGTGCACCTCGCGAGCCATCCGCACCCGCTCCGCCGTGGCCGCGGCCTGGGCGGACTGGACGACCGCACGCGCCGCGTGCGCGCGCTGCTCCCGGACCGCGACGCCGACGGTCCAGGCGAGACCGAGCACCAACCAGGCGAAACCGCACGCCGACAGCGCCGAGCCCCACGAGGCCGAGGCGACGGCCTGACCCGCCGCGGTGAGCGTCAGGGCGGCTGACAACGCGAGCGCCGCGAGCCGCCGCGGTTCGAGGAGAGCGACGGCGTGCAAGGCCACCGCCAGCGCCGGGTACGCCTCCGCCCACCCGGTGAGCGGCGCGACCGTCGTCGCCGCCAGGACCACCAGGAACACCGGCACCGGCCACAACCGCCGCACCGCGAGCGGCAGGCAGGCGACGGCGATCAGCGGGATCGTGGCGTGCTGCGCCTGCAGCCAGGCCGCCGCGCCGAAGGCGGTGGCGAGCACGACGGCGGCGACCGCGTCGACTGCCACCCAGTGGCCTGGCCGGAGCCTGCGCACGATCAGGGGACGCCGCTCGACCATGGGCTCAACACTAGCCCCGCTGGTCATCATCCATCTCCGCACCAGCCCTTCGTGTACGAGCCCTGCGGCTGAGGGCGCTGCCGGCTCCGGCGGAACACCCATGCCATCCCGGCACGCGGGAGCCGGTAGCGGTCTACTTGGTGACCCTGCTCGCGGTCCTCTCGCGCCGAGGAGAGCAGAGACCAACAAAGCAGGACACGAGGTACGTAGGATCGTCCGCGTGGATCTGGACGACACCGCCGCCCGGCTCGGGGTACCCGTCGAGGACGTCGAGCGCGTGCACCGGCTCGCCGGGGACCGGCCGTCGGCTCCGCTGCCGGCCAAGGCCGACGCGCCCGCGATGCTCGACCGGCTCTCGGTACGGCCGGACGACGCCGCCGAGATCATGGCGGGCTGGCCCGACCCCGGCTCTCCACTGTGGACTCCGGAGCTGCGTTGGCTGCTCGACCGCTCGATCGCCTTGGTCCGCGCCGATCTCGGGGGTCACGGCTGGCTGTCGCCCGGTCCGGAGCTGCCGCGCGAACGGGGCCCCGCCTGGCGGCATCTCTACGTGTACGCGTACCTGGCCCTGGTCGAGGTCGTCACGGGGTACCACCGCGACCATGGCATCGCCGACGCCGTGTCGTGGGGGACCCTCGCGGACCTGGGCCGCAACCTCGCGATCGACCGGCGGATGCGGCGCGAGGGCTGGCCGGTCATGCAGAGCTGGCTGACGCTGCACGCGCGCGGCGGCGTCTACGAGCTGGGCCGGATGCAGCACCAGCGCGGCGACACCGCCATCGACCTGCACATCCCCGATTCGGGACCGATGACCCCGGAGGCGGTCACGGCGTCGCTGGACGAGGCCCGCGCGTTCTTCCCGCGCCACTTTCCCGGCGAGCGCTACACGGCGTTCGCCTGCGGCTCGTGGCTGCTCGACCCGCAACTGCGGGAGTACCTTCCCGAGGACTCCAACATCGTCCGGTTCCAGCGGAGGTTCGAGCTGGAGCCCTACGAGGAGCCGGAAGGACTGGACGCCGATGTCGAGGTGCTGCGGTTCGCGTTCCGCACCCTGACCACGCCGCTCGACCAGCTGCCGCGCCGCACCGTGCTCCAGCGCGCGATCGTCGATCACCTGAAGGCCGGCCGTCACTGGCACTGGCGCCGCGGCCGCTTCCCGATCTAGCCGGGCCGAGACATCCACAGATCTGCCTCACGATCAATGAGACGTGACTTCATCGATTCGTCTCACCGATTCTGAGGTACCGCAGTTCAAGTGGGTCTCATAGTCGATGGGCGGCCTCTGAAAGCCTTCCTGGCGGGCCCGCTGAAAGCGCTATCCGGCGGGACTTTTGACTCATGTGCTGACACAGCGTGGCAATTATCGTGAAACACATCTGTAATGGTCGTTCGAGTGACATCGGATCGGGCGTCGCCGGTGTCCAGGCCGCCTCTCCGGCAGTGACGGTCCCCCGATGTGTCCGTGTGGGAACGCCGGCGGATGGCCAGGCCCGGTCCGCCGACCCCACGCGCACGCAGTCAGGAGGAATCCATGCCAGAAGGCATCGGAACACCGCGCCAGATCGAGCCCCCACGGTCGCGGTACGCGGTCACGGCGATACGGCGCCGCGCACGCCGGCGATCGGTCAACATGCTCATCAGCGGCGCGGCGG
Source organism: Sphaerisporangium sp. NPDC049003 (assembly GCF_043197795.1). NCBI lineage: Bacteria > Bacillati > Actinomycetota > Actinomycetes > Streptosporangiales > Streptosporangiaceae > Sphaerisporangium > Sphaerisporangium sp. NPDC049003. Next base: position 299,172 of record NZ_JBICTU010000006.1, on the reverse strand, counting down.
CGGTCGCCCTGGCGCTGGTCGCCGTCATCGTGACACCCATGGCGAACGCGGCCACCCAGGATCTGACGGTCCAGGCGGAGTCGTTCGCCGCGCAGTCCGGCGCGCAGGTCGAGCCGACAGTCGACACGGGAGGCGGCCAGGCCGTCGGCTATCTCTCCGGCGGTGACTGGATGCGGTACGACGGCGTCGACCTCGGCACCGCCGGCCCGCTGACGGTCTCGGCGAGAGTCGCGTCCGCGGTCACCGGCGGATCGGGCACGATCGAGCTGCGCACCGGGTCGCTGACGGGGCCGATCCTCGCCCAGTTCGCCGTCACGGGGACGGGGGGCTGGCAGTCCTGGGTCACCCAGACCGCGACCGCCGCCACCACCCATCCCACTGGCGCGCAGACGCTCTTCGCCGTCATGCGGGCCACCGCCGGTTCCGGCGACTTCGTGAACATCAACTGGTTCGCGTTCAGCGGCGGGGGCACCGCCACCCCCACTCCCACTCCCGGGTGGATCACCATCGACCAGGCAAAGTGGAACGCTCAGCTCGCCGCGTTCCGGGCGATGCCGATGGACCCGGCGCCCGCCAATGCCGTGCGAGTCCCGGAGTTCAACGCGTCGTGCACCTACAGTCACTCCAAGCCCGACGACCCGATCATCTTCCCGGGGCTGCCAGGCGCGTCGCACATGCACAGCTTCTTCGGCAACCACAGCACCGACGCGAACACGACGACCGGCACCCTGTTCGCCAACACCGGCACAAGCTGCGCGCCCGCCCCGGCGGACCTGTCGGCGTACTGGGTCCCCACCGTGTACGAGCGCGGCAAGGCGGTCGAGCCCAAGAGTGTCGTCGTGTACTACGGCTCGCGCCTGACGGACCCGACGGCGACGGTGCCCTTCCCCCAGGGCTTCCGCATGATCGCCGGCAACGCCAAGCTCCAGACGCCCACTCCTGCCGGGTCGGTCAACCAGTTCTACTGCGCCGGCCCCGGCGGTGAGATCGGCCGTAGCGCCGACGGCAACTGGCCGCTGTGCGCCCCGGGTGCCACCCTGATGTTCCAGCTGGTGTTCCAGGACTGCTGGGACGGCGTCCACCTCGACAGCCCCGATCACAAGTCGCACGTCTCCTACACCTACGACGGCAAGTGCGGCGGCGCGTTCCCGGTCGCCATCCCGTCGATCTCGTTCGTCATCGCCTACCCGACCAGCGGGAGCGCCGACGGCTTCACCCTGGCCTCGGGGATGGCCTCTTCCATGCACGGCGACGTGTTCCTCGCCTGGGACAACGACGCCCAAGGCCACCGGGTCAAGAACTGCGTCGTCCAGAAGGCCAAGTGCAACACCGCCGGTCAGTTCTGATCCTTCCCGGAGATCCGCACGCGGCGTGAACGGTCGCCGCTCCCCCGGCGCACTGACGTGGCCCTGGCATCGATGCCAGGGCCACCTGCCTGTGGGTACGTTCGGGATCGCCCGCGTCGAAGGGCAAGCCGATCATCGCGGGCGCTCTCGGCTGAACTGCCCGCAGGGCTACGTGTGACCGATCCACCGCAGGACAGCCTCTATACGGCTGTTCACGCCCAGCTTGGCGAAGATGTGGTGGAGGTGGTTCTTCACGGTCTTCTCGGTGAGCAGCAATCGGTGGGCGATGGCAGCGTTGGACAGTCCTTCGGACAGCAGCGCAAGGACGTCCTGTTCGCGTTGGGTGAGCGCGTAGCGGGATCGGGCTTCTCGGCGTCGCTCGGCGAGGTCGTGCTGGGCCTGTTCCTGGGCGCCGTGGTCGCGGACGGTCGCGGTGGCGACGGCCGCGGCGACGGGCGACAGCCATCCGTGGCCCGCGGCGACGGCGATGATCGCGCGCCGCAGTTCACCGGGGTCGAACTCGCCGTGGACCAGGTAACCGCGAGCCCCGTCGCGCAGCATCCGAGCGATGAGCTCCGGGTCGGCGTCGACGGTGAGAGCAAGGACACTGGTGTGCCTGCTCAACTCGCCGAGCACGGACAGGCCGTCGGCGATCGGCGTCCGGGGGTCGAGCAGGGTCACGGTCGGCTGGACGAATTGGGCGATGGCGACCGCTTCTCGGCCGTCGGCGGCCTCGCCGATGACCCGTACGTCGTCGGTGGCGTCGAGGAAGCCGCGCAACGCCGAACGGACGCTGGGGTTGTCGTCGACGACCAGCACGCCGATCATGACGGGCTCCCGGCGAGCATCGGGGATGCATGGCGCACCGCGACCGAAGTGCCCAGACGGGACCGATGCACTGCTTCTCCTCGAAATGGGAGGCACCCTGCCAGGACTGCGACGCGAGGAGGGAGAGAGCGCTCTCCCGGTTGAAGGGTGCATCCGCGTTAGATCACCTGTCAACACTTCTCGCGAAGAAGAACTGATCCGCTGAGGAACCGTTCAGGCTTGGTCAATCGCCGGGCTGTATGCGCCACTCGTCATCGCCGCGACCGTCTACGTCGACATCAGCACGCGCCAACCAGGGAGCCAAGGTCTGGAGGCGATGGTGCTGTTCGCGGTCACCGCTCCGATCTCGCTGGTCTTGCTCCAGCTGCCTCGTCGGTCTACTCAGTCCAGAGCTCGTGCTTGCGGTGCTCACCGCCGGTGGACTCATCCAGGCGTGGATCCTGTGGATGATCGTGCGCGGGCACCCCGAGGACACACCTCTCGCGAGATGATCACCGTAACTGGGCTACAGCATCACATCCGCCTACCCGGCCGGCCGGGCGTCACGTGGCACACCCGTCACGTGGCGCACGGGTGGGACGGTGCGAGAACTAGCCGGATGCCAGTAGGTCGGGGATCAGGTCTGTGGGGCGGGTGGTGCCGGTTAGGGCCATGGCTATTTCCAGTTCGGCCAGGAGGCAGCGGATGACGTGGCGTACGCCGACTTCTCCGGCGAGGGCGAGGCCGTAGGCGTACGGACGGGCGAGCAGGACGGCCTGGGCGCCCAGGGCCAGGGCCTTGATGACGTCGGGGCCCGTGCGGATGCCGCTGTCGAACAGCACCGTGGTCCGGTCTCCGACGGCTTCGACCACGCCGGGCAGCGCGTCCAGGGAGCCGATCGCGCCGTCGACCTGCCGGCCGCCGTGGTTGGAGACGACGACGCCGTCCATGCCCGCGTCCACGGCCCGTAACGCGTCGTCGGGGTGCTGGATGCCCTTGAGCACGATCGGGCCGTCCCAGTGGTCCCTCAGGAATGCCAGGTCGTCCCAGCTGAGTGAGGGGTCTCCGAAGGTGGTCGCCCAGCGCAGGATCGCGGCGTCCCGGTTGGAGTCGTCGATCGCGCCGCCGACCGCCTTCTGGAACGCGGGATCGGTGAAGTAGTTGGCGACGCCGATGCCGCGCAGGAACGGCAGGTACGCCTTGTCGAGGTCGCGCGGACGCCAGCCGAGGGTGTGCGTGTCCAGCGTGACGACCAGGGCCGTGTAGCCGGAGGCCTTCGCGCGCGCGAGGAAGCTCGCCACGACGTCGCGGTCCTTGGACCAGTAGAGCTGGAACCACCGGGGCCCGTCGCCGTTCGCCTCGGCGACCTCCTCCATGGAGTACGAGGCCGCGGTGCTCAGCACCATCGGAACCCCCTGCGCCGCCGCGGCCCGTGCGACGGCCAGCTCGCCGTCGGGGTGCACGATCGTCAGGACGCCGATCGGGCCCAGCAGCACCGGGGAGGGCAGCGTCTGCCCGAACAGCTCGACCGACAGGTCCCGTACGGCCACGTCACGCAGCATGCGGGGCACGATGCGCCTGCGTTCGAATGCCTCACGGTTGGCCCGCGCCGTCGACTCGGTCCCGGCGGAACCGGTGACGTAGCCGTAAGCCTCGGGGGCGATCCGCTGTTGCGCGACGCGTTCGAGCGCGGTGAGGTCGGTGGGCAGTTCCGGCAGTACGTCACCGAGCCCGTTCAGGTAGATCTCGTTCTGGAAGTCGGCGAGCGAACCCATGACCACCCCTATGCCTGACCGCACCCGTTGCTAGACGATCATTCTAGCAAGCCGGGCCGGCTGACCGGGCTGCCGCGATCTTGACTCCATCGGTCCGCACACCGCTCCCGGTTCGCGGCTCGGCCGAACCGGTGCCGAAACCGGGCCGGAGTACGAGCGGCCGGGGGCGGGGCTCGTGGGCGACCCGGCTGGGGGCGGGCGGATGCATCTGATGCCGGATGGTCTTCGAATGAGTGGGTGTGGAAGAGGCCATAGGCGACCGGCGTGAGACCGGTGAGGTGAGAGGGGTTCCGACCGCTCGGGTGCGATCCAACGGGTTCACCGTGGCCGGGGCGGTGTTCCTGGTCGCGATGGTGGCCGCCCAGGTGGCATCGGGTCTTCAGCCGCGTCCGGTCCAGCTCACCAGCGTCGTCGTCCTGCTGCTGGCGGTCAGTGCCGTGGCGTTCGCGGCGGCTGCCCATGGCCTTCCGCGGGCCGTCACGGCGTTCTCGCTGGTGGTGGCCGTCGGGTACGCGGCAGAGTGGATCGGCATCAGGGCCGGGATCCCGTTCGGCCCCTACCGGTACACCGACGTGTTGTGGCCCCAGTTCGGCGGCGTACCCGTGATCGTGGCGCTGGCCTGGGGCGGCATGGGACTCGCGGCCTACGCGGTGGCCAAAATGGTCGTAACCGGCGACGCCCGGACTTCAGGCACTTCACAGGTTCACGCAAGTCCCACGATCCCCCTGGCCACGCCGACCTGGACCAGGCGCGGAACGCCGGCTCGGATCGTGGTGGGAGCGCTGGCCCTGACCTCCTGGGACCTGTTCCTCGATCCGCAGATGCTCCGGCTGGGACTGTGGGCATGGGATGACCCCGGCCCCTACCGTGGGGTACCGGTCAGCAATTTCGTGGGCTGGGTGATCGTCTCGCTGGTGGTCATGACCCTGCTCGACATGGTGCTGCGCGAAGCCGCCCCGAAGCCGGAGACCACTCCGGCCAGATCGGCTGCACGACGAGGACCAGAGGAATCCCGGGGGTCACAGGAACGGGGACCGACCGGATCATCTGAAGCACCGCAGCCGGCAGGACCGAACGGATCGTCCGATGCGTCGGTCACGACTACCGGGCTCGTCGCCGTCTACACGGTGATGGCCGTTATGGAGACGGCCGGGTTCGCGGTCGTGTTCGAGCCGCCCGATCTGCTCGTCGCCTCCGCCGGGGGGGCGTGCATGGGACTGTTCGCATTGCTCGCGTGGAGGCGTCGATGGTTGAGGTGATCGTGGTCGGCGGGGGTGTGGGTGGGATGGTCTCCGCCCTGCTGCTCGCGCGGGACGGCCACCGGGTGCGGCTGTACGAGCGGCTCCCCAGGCTGGGCGGGAAGCTCGCCGAGCACCACCGGGACGGCTTCACCTTCTCCCTCGGCCCCTCGCTGCTCACCCTGCCTGACGTTTTCGCGGATCTCGGTCTGCGGCTCGACACCGTCGAGCTGGACGAGCTGTGCCGGTACCGCTTCTCCGACGGCTCCGAACTGCGGGCGTACCGCGACCCCGAGCGGATGACCGCCGAGGTGGAGCGGCTCGCGCCCGGAGAGGGCGCCAACTGGCGGGCCTTCCACCGCTGGGCTCAGGGCTGCTGGGATGCCTCGCAGCGCGCCTTCTTCACCGGCCCGCTCCTGCGACGGCCCACCGCCGCCCGGCCGCCCGGCGATCCCGCCCACAAAGCCCGGCCATCCCACCCTCCAGGCCACAAAGCCTGGCCGGCCCACCCGCCAATCCACAAGGCCTGGCCTGCCCACGCCCCTACAGCCCGATCGTCTGGCGCCGCCGGTGCCCCCCGGCTGTCCGACCTGCTGGCCGTCGCCCCGGGGCGTACGCTCGACGGCCTGGCACGCCGTTGCTTCCAGGACCCCCGGCTGCGCCAGTACGTCGGCCGTTACGCCACCTATGCCGGATCCAGCCCGTACGAGGCGCCCGCCGCGCTGGGGTGCATACCAGCGATCGAGCACGGCCACGGCGGCTGGTACGTACCCGGTGGTATGCCGCGCATCGCCGACGCCCTGGCCGCGCTGCTGGAGAAGGCCGGCGTGGAGGTCCACCTGGACGCCGAGGTGGACGGGGTACTCGCCGATGGAGCGCGGGTTCACGGGGTGCGACTGGCGTCCGGCGGTGAGAGGGTACGGGCCGACGTGGTGATCGCCAACACCGACGCGGCGGCGCTGTACGGGCGGCTGCTGCCCGACCGGCCCCGCCTGCGCCGCATCGCCGGCCTGGGCCTGTCGTCCTCGGCGTTCCTGCTGCTGGCAGGGGTGGACGGGAGAACCGAGGGACTCCCCCACCACTCCGTCGTCTTCTCGGCCGACTACGAGCGGGAGTTCGCCGACATCTTCGACCGCCGCAGGCCCCCGGAGGATCCGACCGTGTACATCGGCTGCTCGGCGGTGGACGATCCGTCGCAGGCCCCGGCGGGCGCGGAGAACTGGGTGATGCTGGTCAACGTCCCCGCCCGGGACCCCGGCCGGTGGCCGATGTCCCCGGAGGCATACCGCGATCTCGTGCTCGAGCGCCTGGCGAGCCGTGGCCATGACCTGTCGGGGCGGCTGCGGTTCGTCGACCTGTTCACCCCCGCCGACCTGCGCGACCGCTACGGCGCGTGGGGAGGGGCGATCTACGGCACGCCCTACCGCGGCATGCTGGCCCCGTTCCGCAGGCCGGGCAATCGCGGCCCCCGGCGCGGCCTGTACCTGGTGGGCGGTTCGGCGCATCCCGGCGGCGGCCTGCCGCTGGTGGCCATAGGCGGCCGCATCGTCGCCTCCCTCGTCAACGAGGACTTCGCAGGGAAACCACCTCCCTGAACTCGCTGGAGAAGCTGGAGAAGATGCCCGATGAGAGTGCTCAGCATCGCGCAGGGTGTGGCCGCGCTTGTGGCGGGGGTACGGCTGGCGCGGGGTCGTGACCGGCTGCCTCCGCTCGGCCGCACGACCGCACCGTCCCCGGCCGCACAGGCCGCACAGGCCGCACAGGCCGCACAGGCCGCACAGGCCGCACAGGCCGCACCAGTCGGGAGGTCGATCTCCGTCGTCATTCCCGCGCGGAACGAGGAGGGCCGCATCGCCCCCTGCGTGACCGCCGCGCTCGCCGACCCGTCCGTGGCCGAGGTGATCGTCGTGGACGACGAGTCCACCGATGGTACGGCCCGCCTGGCCGCCGGGCTCGGTGCGCGGGTCCTCGCGGGCGAGCCGCTGCCGGACGGCTGGATCGGCAAGCAGTGGGCCCTCCACCAGGGGCTCGACGCGGCGGCCTGCGAGATCGTGGTCACCCTCGACGCGGACACGCGTCCGCGACCAGGCCTGTTCAGCGCACTGGCCTCGGCGCTGGACGGCTGCGATCTGCTGAGCCTCGGTCCCCGTTTCGTCTGCGACGGCCCCGCCGAGCAGGCCCTGCACGCGTCCTTCCTCGCGACACTGGTCTACCGGTTCGGGCCGATAGGCTCCCGTGTGCTCCCGGCCCCGCACCGGGTGGTGGCCAACGGGCAGTGCATGGCCTTCCGCCGGGAGGCGATGCTGGCGGCCGACGGCTTCGCGCGGGTCCGCGGGCACATGACGGACGACGTGGCGCTGGCCCGGGCCCTGGCGGGCGACGGCTGGGCCGTGCGTTTCCTGGACGCCGGCGACCTGCTGGCGGTCGACATGCACGAGTCCACGGCCGACGTGTGGCGCGAGTGGGGACGAACGCTGGCAATGCGGGATGTCACCGATCCCGTATGGCTGGCGGGCGACCTCGCCGTGGTGTGGCTCACCACCGCCCTTCCCGTGCTGCGGCTGGCCGTGGGGCGGCCGACCCGGCTCGACCTCGGGTTGCTCGCCACGAGGCTTCTGCTGACCGGGGCGCTGCGCGGCAGCTACACCCGGCCGGGGCTCGGCGTGCTCCTGTCCCCGCTGCTGGACCCGGTCACGGCCGTACGGCTGACGCAGGCGAGCCTGCGGCCGGTGCGCACCTGGCGGGGGCGCACGTACCCGAAGCGCGCGAAGACCGGGACGTACTCGAAGCGCACGAAGGCCGGGACGTACCCTGAGCGGGCGAAGGCCGGGACGTACCCGGAGCGCACGAGCACCGGGACGGGTCCGAACGTCAGGAGTGGCGGCCCGCCAGAGCCGCCTGCCCGAAACGCAGACCGATGAGGCACATCAGCGCGCCGGTCGCGGCCACGTACGCCACGGGCGTGAAGAACAACTGCAGGATCGGGACGCTGAACACCCCGGCCCGCGCGCCGATCGCGAACGACCGTGTGAGCAGGGCCGTCACGATCAGGAGGGCCACGGCGAGCAGGAACGCCGGCGGGCAGATGACGGCGACGCCCCCGGCGAACGCCAGGATCGAGCGCCCGCCCCGGAACCCCGCGAACACCGGCCAGGCGTGGCCGATCATCGCGGCGGCCACCGCCGCGTACACGGGTACGACACTCGCCCCCGCCACCGCCGCGTACACGGGCGTGACGCTCGCTCCCGTCACAGCCGCGAACCCGGTGGTGTGGGCGCCTCCGCCGAGCAGTCCCGCGAACCCGGTGGTGTGGGCGCCTCCGCCGAGCAGTCCCGCGAACCCGGTGGTGTGGGCGCCGCTGGCGAGTAGGGCGAGCAGACCCGCGAACGTCCCCTTGAGGGTGTCGCCCGCGAAGACGGGCACGGCGGCCCGTGAGCCGAGCCGCTCCTTCATGTTCCAGAAGCCGGGGTTGCGGTCGCCCACGTCACGGGGGTCGAACCCGTGGGCACGGGCGACCAGTACCGCGACCGGCACCGAGCCGAGCAGGTAGCCGCCGATGACCGCGACGAGCACGGGAACCATCGCTTCGTTTCACCTCATCAGATACGTCGATATGGGAGGCATGCGGTATATGGCCTTCGACCGGCCGGTGTTGCGCCATACCGAGGGGCTGCTGTTCTGGCGGCTGCTGGGCACCGGCCGGGGTACGTCCATGAGCCTCGGGGCCGACCTACGCCGCTGGGCGATGCTGGCGGTTTGGCGCGACGAGCCGTCGCTGGAGGAGTTCATGGACCGCTCGCCGATCGCGGCCCGCTGGCGCGGCGAGTCCCTGGAGGCATGGCACGTACGGCTGAGACCGCTGACGTCCCGCGGAAGCTGGGGCGGCACAGAGCCATTCGGTCCCATCGACCAGACACAAAGCCGCGGGCCGGTCGCGGTCCCGCTCAGCGGATCGGACAGCCACGAGCCGATGACAGCTCCACCCAGCAGAGCCGACACCCACGAGCCGATGACGACTCCACCCAGCAGAGCCGACAGCCGTGGGCCGGTAGCGGTGGTGACCAGGGCTTCGATCCGGGTGGGGCGGCTGGCCGCGTTCTACCGCTCGGTTGCGGCGGTGGATCGTGACCTGCGGGAGCAGGACGGCTGCCTGGCCTCGGTCGGTGTCGGAGAGTGGCCGCTGGCCCGGCAGGCCACGTTCTCCCTGTGGCGCGACGCCGCCGCCGTACGGTCCTTCGCCTACCGGGGTGCCGCCCACCGCCAGGTGATCGGTCGCGTGCGGGACGAAGGCTGGTACTCCGAGGAGCTGTTCGCCCGGTTCGCCCCCTATGGCAGCGAGGGCACGTGGGACGGGGCCGACCCTCTCGGCTGAGGCGCGGCGCCACGGGTACGGTCGAAGCCGCAGGCCCGCACCTCGGGAACCCGTGCCATCCCCCTCGGGTGAGGGGAGCCACGGGTCCAGGCGCGCGGTTCGGGAACCCGTGCCATCGTGGCCGGGGTGGTCGGGGCTCATGTGGCGGGGCCTGCGGTGAGGTGGGAGGGGAGGCGAGTGACGATCTTTCCCTCGGCCAGTTCGCGGGCCACCACGCAGGCCCGCGCGATCGTCGCGGCTCGCGAGGATCCGTGCGCCACGACGACGGTGCCGTTCAGCCCGAGCAGGGCCGCGCCGCCGTGCGTGCGGGGGTCGTAGCGTCCGGCGACCTCGCGCAACCGGTCCGGAGTCGCGATGCCCTCCTGCGCGACCATGGTCAGTGCCGCCCTGACGGACCCCTCGACGTTCTTGAGCACCACGTTCCCGGTGAAGCCGTCGGTGGCGATCACGTCGACGGTGCCCGCCAGCACGTCATGGCCTTCGACGTTGCCGTGGAACCGCAGTGGCAGCCCACGCAGGAGTTCCTCCGCCCTGCGGGTGAGCCGGTTGCCCTTGCCGGGCTCGGAGCCGATGGACAGCAACCCCACCGACGGGTCGGCCACCCCGAGCACCAACTCGGCGTACGACGCGCCGAGGAGGGCGAACTGCGCGATCATCTCCGGGGTGGGGTCGGAGGTCGCGCCCGCGTCGATCAGGACCGTGGAGCCGCCCGCGACGTTGGGCAGGGCCACCGCCAGCGCGGGCCGTAGCACGCCCTCGGCCTTGCCGAGTCCCCGGATCGCGCAGGTCACGACCGCGCCCGTGGAGCCGGACGACACGAAGGCCACTCCGGCACCCCGCCGGACCAGCCCGCAGCCGACCACCAGGCTGGACGCGGCCCGCCCGCCCGCGCCCGCGCCGCGCTCGGTCATGGGAACGACGTCCTCGGCGTCCACCACGTCGATCTCTCCGGCGGCGCCGTGCCGGGCGAGCTCCCGGCGTATCTCGCCCGCCCTGCCGACGAGCGTGACGCGCACGCCGTGGTCCCGTACCGCCAAGACCGCTCCCCTCACCGTCTCGGCCGGTCCGTGGTCGCCGCCCATCGCGTCGACGACGACCGGCCCCGGCGTCGCGCGCTTCCGGCGGCCGTGGCCGACGGCTCTCACGGCGTCTCGACGGTCACGCGCCGTTCGGCCCTGTCCGCCGAGGACGCCGCCAGCAGGTGCCGTACGAAGATCGAGATTCGGCGGCGCCGGGGCACGCGTGCCCTGGCCACCAGGACGTCGTGCCCGGCGGCCTCGATCTCGTCGAGGATTCCCCCGTACAGCTCATACGCGGCGCGGATGCACGGCCGTGAGGAGGGGACCAGCAGCTCGATGCCCGCGAGCGCCTGACGGTAGTGGTCCTTGGCCCGTTGCGCCTCGTACGCGAGCAGTTCGCGTACGGCCGGGACGGCTCGCGGGCGCCCGAGGTCCGAAACCTCCACGCCGAACTTGCCGAGGTCCTCCAGTGGGAGGTAGACCCGGCCGCGTTCCAGGTCCTCGGCGACGTCGCGCAGGAAGTTGGTCAGCTGGAAGGCGAGCCCGAGCTGGCGCGCGGGCTCGCGGGCGCGTTCCCCGGCCCCGGGAAGGGGTTCGAGCACCGGCAGCATCATCGTGCCGATGACGGCGGCCGAGCCCTCCATGTAGCCGAGCAGGTCGTCGTAGGTCGCGTAGCGGTTCACCGTCAGGTCGGCCCGCATCGACCGCAGGAAGGCCTCGATGTCGGCGTGGTCGATGCCGAACGACCGCACGGTGTGCGCGAACGCGGGCAGCACCGGGTCGTGCACCGGCTCGCCCGCGAGGGCCGGGACCAGCCGGGCGGTGAGGCCGTCCAGCGCCGTCTCGCGGTCTTCGGTCATGCCGAAGGAGTCCACGATCTCGTCCGCGTAGCGCGCGAAGCCGTACAGGGCATGCACGTGCGGGCGTTTCCAGGCGGGCAGCAGCAGGGTGGCGAGGTAGTACGAGCGGCCGTGGGCGGCGTTGAGCCTCCGGCACCGCTCGTAGCTGGCGGTCAGCGTCATGGTGAGGCCTCCAGGATGCGCTCGGCGGCCAGCCGGCCGGAGATCAGCACCGGTGGCACCCCCACCCCGGGAGCGGTGTGCATGCCCGCGAAGTGCAGCCCGGGGACCTGTCTGGCCCTTCCCGACGGCCGGAACCACGCCGTCTGGGTGAAGCGGTGGTCCAGGGCGAACGGGGTGCCCGCCGTGTGGCCGCGCCGCTCCCACTCGGGCGGGTCAAGGGTGAGCCGGGGCGCGGCCCGCAGGTCGCCGTACCCGAGGTCGGCGAGCCGGTGGAGCAGGCGGTTCTCCAGCCGGGGCGTCAGCCGGTCCCAGTCGCCGCCGCCCAGCATGTTGGCGGTGGGCTCCAGCACCGACAGCGTGGCGTGCCCGGCCGGTGCCGCGCCCGCGTCGGACTCCGGGTAGGTGACCAGCAGGTTCGGGTCGGGCTGTGGCCGGCCCGCGGACAAGGCGGTGAAGGTGGAGTCCCACTCCTTGCCGAAGTGCAGGGTGTGGTGCGCCTGGCCCGGGAGCCGCCGGTCGAGGCCGAAGTGCAGCACCAGGCAGGAGGGTGAGAACTTCGGGCGGCACAGCCGCCAGTCCCCCGCGCCGTCCGGCAGCAGGCCCGCGTGGGCGCGGGGCAGGTCGCAGGCGACCACGACGCTGCCCGCTATCAGGCGCAGGCCGTTCTCCAGCCGGACGGCGGCGACGCCGAACGCGTCCGTCTCGATCTTCGTCGCGCGCACGCCGTACAGGAAGGTGGCCCCGGCCTTCTCCGCGACGGCGGCCATGGCCCTCGGGATGGCGTGCATGCCTCCCTCCTCGGGAAAGTAGACGCCGCCGACGGTGTCCATGTGCGCCACCACGGCGTAGATGCCGAGGGCCCGCCGTGGCGACAGGCCCACGTAGAGCGCCTGGAACGTGTGGGCCCTGATCAGCCTGTCGTCGGTGAGGTGCCGCCTGACGAGCCGGTCGAGCCTGCGGAACCCGCCGAGCGCGGCGAGCCGCGACAGCGCGTACGGCTGGGCCAGGCTCCTGAGCCGGGTCATGTCGCGGTCGATGAACGAGGGCCACTCGGCCTCGAACATCTCGCCGAGGAGCCGCCGGAAGCCCTGGTACCGCGTCGCCTCGGCCGGTCCGCACAGGGCGCGCACCTGCTCGGTCATCGCCTCCTCCCCCGCCACGATGTCCAGGTGGGAGCCGTCGTGGTACTTGAGCCGGTAGTAGGGGTCGAGCCTGCGCAGCCGCAGCCAGTGATCCAGGTCCTCGCCCGCCGCCGCGAACGTGTCGGCCAGCACGCCGGGCATCGTCAGTACGGACGGCCCGGTGTCGAAGCGGTAGCCTCCAAGGCTCGCCGTGCCGCAACAGCCTCCCGGCACGTCCCGGGCCTCGACCACCATCACTTCCCGCCCCGCCGCGGCGAGCCGGATCGCGGCGGAGAGACCGCCCAGACCCGCTCCGATGACCACGGCCGGGCCTCGCCTCGCCATCACCATAGGGGCAGCTCCTTTGATCGCTGCTAACCCTTTCGGCCGTGGCGGGCGTTCCGGATGCACATACGCTGCGCTGATCGCTTGGCGGGCGTTCCGGATCGACACACACGCTGCGCAGATCGTGAGGCGGGCGTTCCGGGGGCAGCGCGCGGGGGCGCCGATCGCATCGGGGCGGGATGCGTCCGTACGGGGCCAGGACCCGAAGGAACAAGGGGTAGGCCGGAAGGAGGAGCGATGGGCGTAAGACCGGCGGTGCGGGCTCCCGCTCGGCATGCCCTGGATGACCTCCTTGCGGGCAAGAGGGCCCCAGGTCAGGGCCGTACCGAATTGACCGTTTCTTGGGTGGCTCGCCATGGAATGATCTTGAACTGCCCGATCCCGGTGACCTTGAATGGGTCGCGGGGGCTCATGGACGACACGATTGGGGCCCGCCTCGCCATGGGCGAGGTGGAATCGCTCCGCGACTGCTACCGCGCGTACGCCCCGCTGGTCAGGTGCTACCTGCGGCGGCTCGTCCCCGCGCAGGACGTGGAGGACGTGCTGCAGATCGTGTTCACCGAGGTGTGGCGCTGCCGGCACCGGTTCGACCCGGCGAGGAGCATCGAGGCCTGGTTGCTCGGCATCGCCCGCAAGCGTGCCGTGGACCACCTGCGGGCGCGCGCGCCGTACACCGTGCCCCTGGACGCCGTCGGCGACCCCCCGGGCCAGGACGGCCGCGCCGCCGGAGACGACCTCGCCGACCGCGACCAGCTCAGCAGGGCCCTGGCCAAGCTGCCCGCTCCCCAGCGGCAGGCCATCGAGCTGGCCTACTACGGCGACCTGACCCAGCGGGAGATCGCGGAGCGCCTCCAGGTCCCCCTCGGCACGATCAAGGCCCGTACGACGCGCGGACTCCACCGCCTGTCCTCGCTGCTGGACGTGGCGGCGGGATGAGCGGCGAGCGCGTCCGGCCGCGCGTGGGGGTGTCGAGCTGCCTGCTCGGCGCGGCGGTGCGCTTCAACGGCGGTCACAGCCGTGACCGGTTCCTCTCCGACGCGCTGGCGGACCACGTGGACTGGGTGCCGATGTGCCCGGAGATGGACATCGGCCTCGGCGCCCCGCGCGAGACGCTCCGCCTCGAACACGCCCCGGAGGGTCCGCGCCTGCTGACCCACAAGACCCGCAGGGACCTCACCGGGCCGATGACGGCCCTCGCGGCGGAGCGCGCGGCGGCCCTGCGCGCGGACGGCTACGTCTTCAAGTCCAAGAGCCCGAGCTGCGGCATCCACGGCGTCCCCGTCCACAACGGGGAGGCGGTCGCCGACCGGCGCAACCGGGGCCTGTTCGCGGACGGGATCATGAACGCCCACCCGCTGCTGCCGGTGGAGGACGAGGGACGGCTGCACGACGACGTGCTGCGCGAGGCGTTCGTCGAGCGGATCTTCGCGCACGCCCGGCTGAGGGAGCTGTTCGAGGGCGACTGGCGGCCCCGCGACCTGGTGGCCTTCCACTCCCGCCACAAGATGCAGCTCCTGGCCCACGACCCCTACGCCTACCGGGCGATCGGACGGCTGGTCGCCGAGGCCGGCACGTGCCCGAGGGACCGGCTCGCCGCCTCGTACCGCCACGCCTTCTGTACGGCTCTCGCCGTCAGGGCGACGACCGGCCGCAACGTCAACGTCCTCCAGCACTGCCTCGGTATGGTGAGCGGCCATCTGGACCCGGCGCGGCGCGCCGACCTCGTCGAGGTGATCGACTCGTACCAGGCCCGCCACGTGCCCCTCAGCGTGCCGCTGGCCCTGCTCCGCCACCACATCAGGGGCGCGGAGGCGACGTACCTGCGGGACCAGACGTACTTCTTCCCCTACCCGGACGAGCTGCGCCTGCGCAACCACGTCCCCTCCTGAGCCCCGTTCCGGTGGCGGATCTCGGTACGGCCGCCACCGGAACCGCTCTCGCCCTCAGTCCTTTCCCCGCCCGCTGGCGAGGTCGCGGATCCGGTCGACCAGGCCCGTGCCGGGGGCGAGGAGCTTGCCCACCAGAGGGTTGCCGGGCGCGGCGGGGTGCGGCCGGGTCGGAGCGATCTTCTTGATGGCCGTGATCTTCTTGCCGATGCCGTGCAGCTCTTCCGCGTCGGCGTACTTGACCAGCTCGGGGAACAGCCGGCTCTCCTCTTCCCGCATGTGCTCGCGCACGGCGGCCATGAGCTTGTCCAGCAGGTGACCGAAGGCGGGGTCGCCGGTGTCGGTGCGCTCCAGGTCCTTCATCAGGCGTTCGGCCTCCGCGTGCTCGCCGATCTCACGGTCGGCCAGGTCGTCGCCTCCGGGGATGAGCCTGCGCACCGCCGGATAGAGGTAGGCCTCTTCGGCGACAAAGTGCCTGACCAGCTCGATGATCACCTTCTCCGTCACGTGCCTGCGGCGTTCCTCGTCACCGCTGCCGCGCGACGCCTCCAGCTCGGCGAACATCTGCTCCACCTCGCGGTGATCGGTGGTCAGCACGGTGATGACGTCGCCGTCGTGCTCCATCATGGAACTGTCTCCTCCTCGGCATGAGCGACCCAAGCCCGGGTCGGCGTTACCCGGTGAGATCGCCGGGAAACACCATGACCTGCGGCTTACGCCCGCTCTGGCCCGCCGGAGGAAAGGCGCGAGAGGAACAAAGCCCGCGTTTCCAGGGGTTCCGCGCCTTTCCCCGACCGGCCGTCAGGCGGCTCCGCATATTCCATGCATTCCGTATATGAGGGACGGATCGCGCCCTGCCCGCCGCCCAGGACAGGGTGAAGGCGGCCGGGGAGCCAGGGTCCTGGCCGTGGGTCTCCGGTCAGCCGCCGAACGCCTGCATCACACCGGCGTACCCCTCGGCGACGATCTGCTTGGCCATGGGCTGGTAGGCGTCCTGGCTCGGCGGCGTGACGGTCTCCAGGCCGTCGACGTAGCGGTTGAACATGCAGAACGCGGCGGCGATCAGCACGGTGTCGTGGATCTCGCGATCGGTGGCGCCCGCCTCGCGCGCCGCGTCGACGGCCTCGGCGGTGACGGACCGGCCGCTCTCCCGCACCAGCCCCGCGATGGCGAGCAGCTCGCGCATCTTCGGCGAAACGTCGGCGGTGCCGGGATCGGCGTAGGCCGCCGTCACCTGGGCCATCCCTCCGGGGAGCTGCTCGGCCGCGACCGCCCCGTGGATCGAGCCGCAGAAGTCGCAGTCGTTGAGCCGGGAGACGTATGAGGCGATCAGCTCGCGCTCACCCCGGGAGAGTGTGCTGGGGCCGCGCAGGAGCACATCGGCCAGGTCGTTGAGGGGGCGGGCCGTCTCTGGGCGGTAGAGCATCGGACCGACGATGCCGGGAGCGTCATTATTGAGCGCGATATGGGGCATGATCCCGATTTTGGCGGACGAAATGACCATGTCAACAGGTTCGTCGCGATCACCGGCTGCCGCGCCGGGAATTAGGCGCTTATGACAGCCCTTCGGCGATATATCCGCTATATCCGCCTTTCTAGGCGAACGCGTAGCACTCCACCTCGGCACGCCGGCGCGACAGGCCCTCGTCCCTCACCGAGCGGACGACGCAGCGGCGCTCCCTCCTGCTCAGCTTCAGCTTGCCGCACACGGTGATGCCGGAATAGGTGCGGCAGTCGAGATCTGGGTTCCACCTGCCGATGCGGTAGTTCCTTCTCACGTCCGCCCGGCACTGCCTGCGGAGCCTCTTGGTGTTCGCGTACCGGCACTGGTGGTACAGGATCTTGTACTGCGCCTTGCTCACCGTCGTCCTCGCCGCCGCCTGAGCCGTGCTCCCCCAGGCGGACGCGGTGACGACCAGGCCCGCCGCCATCACCATGAGCAGCAAGGTCACGGCGAATGTTCGCTTCATCATGCTCTCCCCCTGGGCTCAACGATAACTCGGGATATCTCACGAATCCGCCGCCGGGGGACATTTGTTCAATCACGACCGCATGCTCCTTGTCGACGGCAAGGAGATGAAGGCATTTAAACCGCCATCAAGTCATTTCTGATGAAAGGCATTTTGAACCCGGCCGGGGTTTCTGTGTCAGACGTCGTAGAGGGCGGAGAGGACCGAGCCGGCGATGAGCCGGTGCCCGGTGGCGTCGGGGTGGTCGCCGTCGTCGGCCAGCAGCTCCGTGTCGTCCCGCGTCCCGTCGGCGCCCTTGAAGGGCACGTAGAGGTCGACGTACCGCGCGCCAGCGGCGGCGGCCGCCGCGGCGAGGGTCTCGTTCACGGCCAGCGTGAGCCTGTCGCTGGTCGTCACGTACGCCTGGCCCTGGGCGCGGCCGACGGCGCCGTCCATGAAGACGTTCCAGTAGCCGGTCACGATGATCCGGCTCCCGTCGCGCTTCTCCAGCGCGCGGACCCTCCGCAGGATGGCGTCCATGTTGGCCCGCAGTTGTGCCAGGTCGTCCTTGAAGCAGGCCAGATCCGCGTCCGGACCGCAGGCGTCGTCCTCGATGGAGGCGCTGTCGAAGTCGTTCGCGCCGATCGTGATGATCGTGACGTCGGCCTCCACCACGGACTCCTCGGCCGCGTCGTCCGCGAGCTGGTCGAGCAGGCCCTTGGTCGTGAGCCCGGCGGCGGCGAGGTTCCTGCTGACGACCTCGGTTCCCTGCCGGGTCGCCAGGCCCTGGCCTACCAGCGAGACGTAGGTGGCGCAGTCGCACGCCGAGCCCGCCGGCACCGAGTCCCCCAGCCCCACGACCATGCCGACCGTACCGACCGACCCCGATGAAACCGACGAAGCCGCTGAAACCGACGGCCCCTGCCTCCCGGAGCCCGGCGACCCGGCCGGGCCCGCGGGCGGGGTGGCGATCGACACGCCCTGACGGCCCGGCGCGTCCGAGGCCGAGACGGCGTCGAGCGTGACGCCGAGGGAGGCGACCATGGACAGCAGCGTCACGCCCACCCTGAACCGCGCCCGGCGTACGGCCCCGAGGGCTCGCCTGGAATGCCGGTTATGAGCATTTATGTCGCTCATGGGTGGATAGGGCATGATTCTATGGTGCCCTACGCCACTGGGTGCCTGGTGAGTACGCCCTGAGGACACGCTGAGAGAAGGTACTCCTCTGGACGCCCTCCGCTCAGGCTTTGCCGGTGATTCCGGCCCCGCTTTCACGAGCGGACCCCGGCGAATCCGGACTCACCCGGACGACCCGGCGGTCGGCTGGACCGGCGCGGGAGCGGTAGCTGAACCGGCCCAGGACGGTCAGACGGACTGGCGCAGGGCGGTCAGATGGGCCGGCGCAGGAGGTCGGCCAGGATGGCGGCGTGGCTGTGCTCCACGTCCCTGGTGGCGGTGAGCAGGATCACCGGCCCGTCCCTGAGCAGCCCGCGCAGCTCGTCCAGCGCGGCCCGGCGGGTGGGGCCGTCGAGCTCGGCGAGGTACCGGCCCCGGAAGTCCTCGAACCTCGCGGGGTCGTGGCCGTACCAGGTGCGCAGTTCGTTGGAGGGCGCGACGTCCTTGAGCCATTCGTCCACGTGCGCGTCCTCCTTGGCGAGGCCGCGCGGCCACAGGCGGTCGACCAGCACGCGTTTCCCGTCGCCCTGAGAGGGATCGTCGTAGACGCGGCACACCCGTACAGGCGGTGGCATCGCTCCCCCGTCCGTCGTGCGGCACCAGCTGTTCACCGAGAGTATGCCCAGATCAACGGCCCTCACCCTGCGTACCCGGTCCTAGCGGCCGGCTTCGAGCGCGCTGTCGAGCCGGTCACCGTAGGCCGCGAGCAGCAGGCGCGCCTCGTGCGCGTCGAGCCGGCGCTCGATCATCACGACGGCGGTCTTGACCTGGTGTCCCGCGGCCTCCAGGGCGAGGCGGGCGGCGGGGAGGTCGGCGCCGGTGATGTCGCCCACGATGCGGGCGGCCCGGTCGACGAGCTTGGCGTTGCTCGCCGACACCTCGACCATGTAGTTCCCGAAGGTACGGCCGCACTTGACCATCGAGATCGTCGAGATCATGTTGAGGACCAGCTTCTGCGCCGTGCCGGCCTTCAGCCGCGTCGAACCGGTCACCACCTCGGGCCCGACGACGACCTCGATGGCGTGGTGGGCGGCCCGCGAGAGCGGCACCCCAGGATTGCAGGAGAGCCCCACCGTGACCGCGCCCAGGCGGCGGGCCTCCGTCACGGCGGCCACCACGAACGGCGCCCGGCCGCTGGCGGAGATCCCCACCACCGAGTCCAGCGGTCCCGCGCCCTGCTCGCGGATGGCCGCGGCGCCGGCCTCGGCGTCGTCCTCCGCGCCCTCGACCGACCGGGTCAACGCCGGCACGCCGCCCGCGATGATGCCGCGCACCACCTCGGGGTCGGTGCCGAAGGTCGGCGGGCACTCCGAGGCGTCGAGCACCGCCAGCCGACCGGAGGTGCCCGCGCCGACGTAGAGCAGCCGCCCGCCCTCCTGCATGCGGGCGGCGATGTCGTCGATCGCGGCGGAGATCCGCGGGATCGCCCTGGCCACCGCGGCGGGGACGGTGGAGTCCGCCGCGTTCATGAGGCGGGCGATCTCGTCCGTCGGCAGCCTGTCGATCTGGCGGTAGCGGGGGTCGCTCTGTTCCGTCGTGGACAGCGCAAGTGGTCGGGCCATGACTCCTCATCTTCCAGGGTGTCGATAGTGGTTCACCGGGTCGCGCGTCGCCTCGGCCGGGGGGACGGCGGCGCGTCAGGCCAGGGGCGGCGCGTCAGGCCAGGGGCGGCGCGTCAGGCCAGGGGCGGCGCGTCAGGCCAGGGGCCGGGCGCGTCAGCCGGGGGGCGGGGGCGCGTCAGGCGAGGGGGCGGCGGTAGAGCCAGAAGACCCGCTCGACGTGGGCGCCCACGGCCTTGGCGTAGAAGCGCACCGGCCCCACCCAGCCGATCTGCGTGCTGCTGTACCCCGCCACCGCCTGCTCTTCGAGGCACCGCCGCAGAAGCACCCCGCCGACCCCGAGCCCCCGGGCGGCCTCGGCCGTGCCCATCGGGCCGAACCACCCCGGCCTGGCCCCCCAGGCGGCGAAGCCGAGGATCTCGCCCTGACGGGTGGCGTAGTGGCATCCGGTGGCCTGGGCGACCTCCCAGGCCCACGCGTCGTTCCAGTGCTCTCGGACGAACGCGATCACCTCCGAGCGCTCCCCGGCGGGCGCCGCGTGGACGGCTACCCCGGCCGAGGCGAGCCGGGCCATCTCCTCGTCCGCCGACGCGCCCGTACGGCCGCCGGGCGGCCGGCCGGTGAGTTCGCCGGGCTGGTGACCCGTGAGGTCGGCGGGCAGGTGTCCCGTACGGTCGGCGGGCAGGTGTCCCGTACGGTCGGCGGGCAGGTGTCCCGTACGGTCGGCGGGCAGGTGTCCCGTACGTCCGGCGGGAAGGTGTCCCGTACGGTCGGCGGGCAGGTAGCGGATGAGGTCGGCGGTCATGTTCCAGGCGGTGCGGTACCTCTCGTAGCCGAGGCTCTCGGCCAGGCAGACCGCAGGGGTGTAGCGGACGTCGATGCCCGGCCAGGCGTAGCAGGGCGGGTTTCCCGCCAGGCGCACCTCGCGCGCTCCGCGTTCCCGCAGCCATCCCTCGGCCGCCGCCACCAGCGCCCGTCCCGTCCCGTGGCCCTGGGCGGACGGGCGCACGGCCAGCAGGTCCACGTGGCCCACGCCCTCGGTGGCGGAGGCGGAGACGAACACGACGCCGTCGAGGCCGGGCGTCACCAGGGCGGCCCGGTCGCGTCCCTCGGGCGGATCCGCGAGCCGTGCCACGAGCTGCGGCGCGTCGGTGGCGTCCAGCGTGAGCGACGCCTGGGCGAGCTCGCCGATGGCGGGCAGCTCGGCCGGGACCGCCGGGCGGATGCCGCTGCCCGTACTCCCCGAACGTCCGCCGCCCGAAGGCGCGCCCACGCGGTCGTCGCGGGGAGGGCCCGCGCGGTCGTCGCGGGGGGCACCTGCGTGGTCGTCGCGGGCGGCGTCGCTCACGCGACCGCCTCGACCGGGATGACGTTCCGGCGCTGCGGGTGGAAGCACGCGTGCTCGTGGGTCGACTCCGCGCCCCGCTCCAGCGTGGGGAGCTCGATCTCGCAGCGCTCGGTACGGAACGGGCACCTCCGGGCGAACAGGCATCCGCCGTCCGCGAGACGCTCGTCGAGCGCCTCGGTCGGCACGACCCGCTCCGGGCCGGGCTGCTCCAGCCCGTGCAGGACGGGGATCGCCGACAGCAGCGACTGGGTGTACGGATGCGTCGGGCCGGAGATGACGGTCTCGGTGAGCCCGCGCTCGACGACCTGCCCCCGGTAGAGGACGTAAAGCTCGCCCTCGTCGCCGATGTACCTGGCGGTGGCGATGTCGTGGGTGATGAACAGCACGCTGACCCCGAGCCGCTCGCGCAGGTCCTTGAGCAGGGCGAGGATGCTCAGCCGCATGGACACGTCGATCATCGAGACCGACTCGTCGGCGACGAGCATCTCGGGGTCGACGGTGAGCGCGCGGGCGATGACAACGCGCTGGCGCATGCCGCCCGAGAGCTGGTGGGGGTAGCGGCCGAGCACGTAGCCGGGGTCGATGCCCACCAGGGAGAGCAGCTCCTCGGCGCGATCGTCCACCCAGTCCTTCGAGCGGCCCGTCTGACGCGCGCGCAGGGTCAGCGGCGCCTGCAGGGTCTGGTGGATCGTGCGCGTGGGGTTGAGCGCCGAGTACGGGTCCTGGTGGATCAGCTGGATCTTGCGGAAGTACGGCTGCCGGCGCCGCTGCCGGAGGGAGGACATCGGGGTGCCGTCGATGACGATCTCGCCGGAGTCGTAGGTCTCCAGCCCGGCGATGATCCGCCCGAGCGTGGTCTTGCCGCATCCGGACTCGCCGATGAACGAGACCGCTCCGCCCTTTTCGATGGCGAAGTCGACGCCGCGCAGCGCCCGCACGTCACGGGCGCCGAGGACGTTGCCGCGCTGCTTGTAGGTCTTGGTGATGCCGGTGCCTGTGATCACGCGTGCTCCTCGTGTTCCGCCGGGGAGTTCGACCGCTCGACCGCGTGGCACGCGACGATCCGCTCGTCGTACCGCGTCGGGAGCGGGTCCACCGTCTCGCAGATGTTCATGCGGAGCGGGCAGCGCTCCCGGAAGACGCATCCCCGCGTGGGCAGGGTGCCAAGCGTGGGGGGCCGTCCGGGCAGCGCCTGGGCCTCGTCGGTGTCGCCGGAAAGGCGCGGGATCGCCCGGATCAGGCCCTTGGTGTAGGGGTGGCTGGGCGCGCCCAGCACCTGCATGGTAGGGCCGTGCTCGACCACGCGCCCGCCGTACATCACGGCGAGGTGGTCGGTGACCTCGGCCGCCACGCCGATGTCGTGGGTCACCAGCAGGGTCGTGAGGCCGCGCTCCTTGTGGACCTCGCGGACGATGCGCAGGATGGTGGCCTGCGTGATCATGTCGAGCGCCGTGGTCGGCTCGTCCAGGATGACGAGCTGCGCGTTGAGCACCAGGGCGAGCATAATGCCGACGCGCTGGCGCATCCCTCCCGACAGCTCGTGCTGGTGGGAGTCGAGCACGCGCGCGCCGTCCAGGCCCATGCGCTCCAGCAGTTCCTTGGCGTCCCGTACGAGCGCGCGCTGGTCCTCGACGCCGTGGGAACGGCCGAGGTCGAGCAGTTGCTTGCCGACCGTCTTGAGCGGGTTGAGGGAGTTCTGGGCGGCCTGGAAGACGTACCCGAGGTGACGGCCGCGCGCCTCGCGCAGGTCGTTCCCCGCCAGTTCGAGGACGTCTCCGAGACCGTCGATCTCGACGCTGCCGCTCCTGACGCGGCCGGGCGACTGCACGGCGTTCAGCAGCGAGAGCGCCAGCGTGGACTTGCCGGAGCCGGACTCCCCCACGATGCCGGTGATGGTCCCCGGCTCGATCGTGAGGCTGACTCCCCCGAGCGCGGGCAGTTCGCCGAGCGGGGTCTTGTAGACGACCGTGAGATCGCGGACGCGAACGCCGGGGGCGGTGCTCGCGCCGGGCCCGGCGACCAGGTCGCCGGAGCCGGGAGGTGCGGTGGTGGTCACCTGGTTACTCCTCACGCAGCCGTGGGTTGAAGATCTCGTCCATCGCGTCCACGATGAGCACGATGCCGAGCGTGAGCAGCAGGATGGCGAGCAGCGGCGCCAGCAGGTACGGCAGCGCGGCCGTGCTGGTCAGGGCCCCGCCGCCGAAGACGGCGAGGTTCAGCATCACGCCCCAGTTGTTGGAGTCGAAGGGCAGGACGCCGAGGAAGAACAGGCCCACCTGGGCGTAGATCGCGCCGGTCACGGCGATGAGCACGTTCATCGCGATGTACGGCGCCATGCTGGGCAGCAGTTCGCGGGCGACGATGTGCCGGGTCGACAGGCCGAGGCCCTTGGCGGCCTCGATGAACCCGCGTTCGCGCAGGGAGAGCGTCTGCGACCGTACGGCCCGCGCGACCCCGCCCCAGCCGAGCAGGCCGAGCACCAGGCCCATCTCCAGCGGGCTGTTGAACTTCCAGACGGTCGACAGCACCAGCAGCAGCGGAAGGCCGGGGATCGTGAGCTGGAGGTCGGTGATCCGCATGAGCACGCTGTCCCAGCGCCCGCGGTGGAAGCCGGCGAGCAGCCCGAGGGCCGTGCCGAGCGCGACCGTGATGGCCGCGGTGGCGAGGCCGGTGAGGATGACGTACCGCGAGCCGGTGACGACCAGCGCGAGCACGTCGGTGCCCTCGAAGTCCGTGCCGAAGGGATGGGCCAGGCTCGGCGCGGCGTAGAGCGCGTCGTCGTCGCGCGGGAGGTGGGCGGGGTAGAGCATCGGCCCGGCCACCGCCATGATCGCGAACAGCGCGACGATGGCCACACCGAGGATGCGGCTGGGCTTGCGGCGCAGCACGCGCCCGACGCCCCGCCAGAAGTTGCGCCGCAGGGTCGCGCGCATGCCCCCCGGGCCCTGGCTGCTCCCCCCGGTTCCCCCGGGCAGGAGTGTGGTCACCGTCATGCCGCGCCTCCAGTCCGCACCCGGGGGTCGATCACGGCGTACAGCAGGTCCGCCGCGATGTTGGCGACGATGATCGCCATCGTGGTCACCAGGAAGGTGCCGCCCATCAGGGCGTAGTCGCGGGCGCCGATGCTGTTGACGAGCAGCAGCCCGAGCCCGGGGTAGTTGAAGATGCGCTCGATGAAGATCGCGCCGCCGAACAGCATGCCGAGCGACAGCGCGAGGATCGTGAAGAGCGGCAGGATCGCGTTGCGCGCCACGTACCGGAACAGGACTCCCCTGGACAGTCCGCGCAACTCGGCGGCCAGGATGAAGTCGTCGCCGAGCACGGTGGCCACGCTGGACTTCATCGCCAGCACCCACCCGCCGTAACTGGCCAGCGCGTACGTCAGCACGGGCAGGGTGGCGTGGTGAATGAGCGAGGCCAGGTAGCCGGCGTTGAAGCCGGGCACGAACTCGACGTCGACCGGGCCCCCGGCGGGGAAGATCGGCCACAGGGTCGTGAAGATCGCCAGGACGAGCAGCCCGATGACGTACTGCGGCACGCCGTGGAGCAGCGAGCCGGAGATCGACAGCAGGTCGCCGAGCTTGCCGGACCGCTTGATTCCCGCGTAGACCCCGAGCGTCACGCCGAGCACGAAGCTCAGCAGCGTGCCCCCGAGGACCGGCAGCACGGTCCACTTGGTGGCCGAGGCGATCAGCGTGACGACCTCGGTGCCCGGCGTGCTGAGCGACTGGCCGAGGTCGAGGTGGATCAGCGCCTTCATGTAGCCGACGTACTGCTCCCACAGGCTGCCGGTGGGCAGGAACCCGTAGAGCGCCGCCGTCGCGCGTTCGGCCTGGTCAGGGGACATGCCGCGCTCGATCAGCGTCTCGTACTGACCGAGCACCGGGTTGCCGGGGATGTTGCGGATGATCACGAAGCTGATCGTGGTGACCACCCAGATCATCACCAGGCCCCGGACCAGATGGCCCGCGAGCCGTCGGGGTACCGCGTTCTTCCGGGGACCGCCCCGGGGCGCGAAGAGCTTCATACGCTGTTCTTCCTGATCATCCCGAGTTGCATCCACACACCCGCGGGCAGCCGCAGCGCCTCGCTGCCCGCCTCCGGCCAGCCGGTGTAGCGGGTCGTGTTGACGAACTGCGTGTTGACGTAGTCGTAGATCTGGATGACGGGGAGCTGCTCGTTCGTCAGTCTGGCCAGCGTGCCGACGATCCTCTTCTGCTCCTCCGGGGACGCCAGGTTGAGCTGGTTGGTGAGCTCTCCGGGATTCACCCCGCCGATCGTCTCGGGGCCGGCCATCCAGTTGCCGTTCTTGCCCGGCGGAGAGTGCCTGAGCCGCCCGGCGAGCAGCGACCAGCCGTTGGCCGAGCCGTACACGCGCTGGTAGATGTTGTACGGCGAGGGCCCGAGTGCCATCAGCCAGAACCCGATGTCGAACTTTCCTGAGGACAGCTCGTCCAGGTAGAGGATGTAGTCGGCCGAGGTGACCACGCTGGCCTCGATGCCGTGGTCGTTGAGCTGGCTCGTGATCGACTTGGCCGCCGCGACCCAGTCGGAGAACGACGCGGGCACGTTGAGCTGCACCTTCCAGGGCTTGCCGTCGGGCATCGCCCACGTGCCGCCCTTCTTGACCATGCCGGCGGCCCTCAGCTCCTTGTCCGCCTTGGCGGCGTCGACCTTGTACTGGTCGAGGGCGCCGATCTGGTCGCCCAGCCACGCCTTGGCGGCGCTGCCGTGGATGCCGGTCGTGGTGACCGACGGGGTGCCCGCCTCCGGAGAGGCGATCTTCGTGACCTGGTTCCTGTCGATCAGGTACGCGAGGGCGCGCCGCACGTGCACGTTGTCGTACGGCTTGCGCGCCTGGTTGAACGCCAGGGACGCCGCCACCGGGGAGTAGCCCTTGCGGATGTCGTTGCCCGGGGTCTCCTTGATCCGCGTCATGACCGCGGCGGGCACGGCCGTGAAGGGCGCGCTGTCCAGCTTGCCGGAGACCAGGTAGTTCCAGATCTGCTCGTTGCCGGTGTAGTTGAGGACCTTCACCTTGTCGGGCACGATCTTGGCGGCGTCGTAGAAGTACGGGTTCCTCTTCAGCAGGGCCGCGCCGGGGTTGACCCGCTCCAGCACGAACGGGCCCGCCGAGACGTCCTCGCGCGGCGCGAAGGCGATGACCTTCTGCGACAGCCCGGTGATCTCGGTCTTGGCCTTCTCGGCGGCGGGGCCGGTGCCCCTGGCCGCCGTCAGCGTCGTCCAGAAGCCGGCGGGCAGCAGCGGACCGTACACGTGGGCGGGGACGACGACCGTGGAGAGCACGTTCCTGAGGAACGCGTTGCTCCGGTTGGCCCCCTGAACGATCTTGACGGTCTTGGCGTCCACGATCTGGATGTCGGCCGCCGCGCCCGCCGCGCCCGCGTTCACGGTGTACGCGCTGCCGCCCTGGGTGTAGGCGAGGCCGATGGACACGCGGATGTCCTCGCTGGTGACCGGCTTGCCGTCAGACCAGCGGGCGTCCGGCTGCAGGTGGATGACGACCTCGCCCTGGTCGGGCGTGGCGGTCCAGCTCGCGGCGAGACCCGGGTAGAACTGGTTCGGGTCCATCAGGTCGTTCTTGGGCCAGGCCAGCGACATCGCGTCGTAGCCGACGAACGTGCTCCCCTGAGGGTTGAACGGGTTGATCGGTGCGGTCGCGTCGATCTGCTTCGCGCCGTCGATCGTGGTGTAGATGCCTCCCGAACCGGCCGAATCACCGGTCTCCGTGGTGCCGCAGGCGGCAGTGGCTGTGGCGACCGCCGCCAGGGCCGCGATCGCTGCGAGTCGCTTCATGAAGTGCTCCAGGTCCCCGATTGCCAGGACCATACGGGCGCCAGGGCAGGGTGGTCAATTTTTTTCCTCCGTACACCCTAGCATGAAGTTATTCTTTACCTAAGCTGCTCACCTGCGATAACACCGTCCGGCTAGCCGATGGCCGGGTACGAAACAGGGCCCCGGCGTCCAGCCGGGGCCCTGTTTCGCTGCTTGACGGGGGTCGGGTCAGAGGATCCTGCCGACGCCGCCGACGGCGCCCGCCTCACCCTCCTTGACGATCGCGAAGCCCATCTCGGGCCGCCAGTCGTGCAGGGGGACCACTCCGGGGTCCACCAGATCGAGCCCCTCGAAGAACGCCCGCACCTGCCCGGGGGACCGCGAGGTGACCCCGGGGGCCGAGGTACGGCTGAAGACCTTGTGCCCCTCGGCGCCCTTGTCCTCGCTCAGGTCGCCGATCGAACCGTGGGAGACGACCAGATGGCCTCCGGGCCCGAGCGCCGATCGGAAGGTCGTGACGATCTTCATGGCCTCGTCGTCGTCCGGGATGAAGTGCAGGACGCCCAGCAGGAGGATCGCCACGGGCTGGGAGAAGTCGAGATGGGCGCGGACGTCCGGATGGTCGAGAAGCTCCTGCGCGCCGCGCATGTCGGCCCCGACGACCGCCACCCGGTCGTTCTCGGCGAGGAGCGCGCGGGCGTGGGTGAGCACGATGGGGTCGTTGTCCACGTAGACGACCCGGGACTCCGGCGCGAGCTCCTGGGCGACCTGGTGGACGTTGCGCTGGGTCGGCAGCCCCGCCCCGACGTCGAGGAACTGCCGTACGCCCTGCTCACTGAGGTAGGTCACCGTGCGGACCAGGAACTCGCGGTTCTCCCGGGCGACGTCGCGCCCATTCCTCGAAGGTCGTGAGCGGGATGCCGAAGGCCCGCGCGTACTCCGGGCGGGCGCGCTGACCGGCCACGTTGATGAATTCGTGGGATGTGACGCCCGGCCCTGGCATTCCCGCGGCGACCGCCTCCTCCATGGTCATGTCGGGCGCGGGCACCTCGGTGCCGAAGGCGCGGGAGAGGACCTCGGCGATGTCCGTCAGCGTCAGGTAGTCGCCGGCCAGTTCCAGCTCGACCCCGTGGAACCGCTCTGGTGCGGCGATGGCCGCGGCGGCCGTCGTGCCGATGTCGTGGACCGCGACGAGGGAGAGCCGGGCGCCGGGCTTCAGCACGGTCACCAGGCCGCCCTCGACGCCGCGGGGCAACAGGTAGGCCACGGACGGGAGGAAGTTCTCCATGAAGAAGCCCGGCTTGATGATCGACCAGTGCGTGAAGCCCGCCTCACGCACACGGTCCTGGGCGCCGGCCTTGGCGGCGAAGACGGGCTCCATCGAGGCCCAGCGGCCCTCGGCCCAGCCTGGGGCCTCGGTGTGGTGCCCCGCGCCGGTGACGGACGTGTGCACGAACTGCGGGACGCCCGCGGCCAGCGCGCCTTCGACCAGGTTGACGGCCTGGGTCAGCTCGCCCTCGAAGTCGAAAGCGCTTCCCTTCATCGCGGGCATCTGCACCGAGAAGACGGCTCGGGCTCCTTGCGCGGCCCTGACCACGGAGTCGCGGTCGTGGAGGTCGCCGGTGACCAGTTCGGCCCCGATCGCTTCGACCGCCCTCGCCCGGTCGGTCGCGGGGTCGCGTACCAGCGCCCGGACGGGGACGCCGGTCGCGAGCAGGGCGCGGGCGGTGGCACCACCCTGCCGCCCGGTGGCGCCGGTGACCAGGACAGGTGCGGGATCGGTGGACATGAGGCGTCTCCTCTGGTGCGCAGCCGTTAAACGGCGGACCCCGCCGTTTATGCTTCGGTAAGATACGGCGGGCCCCGCCATTTAGCAACTGTGAGGTGATCGCCATGCCCGTCCAGCGTGCGGACGCCCGGCGCAACTACGCACACCTGCTCGCCGTGGCCGAGGAGGCGATCGCCGCGCACGGCGCCGACGCGTCCCTGGAGCAGATCGCCCGCACCGCGGGAGTCGGATCCGCCACCGTGCGTCGGCACTTTCCCAGCCGCCACGCGCTGCTGCAGGCGGTCTTCCGTGAACGGGCCGAGACCCTGTGCGCCCACGCCCGCGACCTGACCGGCAGGGCCGACACCCGGGCCGCGCTGCTGGAGTGGCTGAGCGCCGTCACCGCGGACGCCGCGACCATCCGGGGGCTGGCCATCGCTATGGCCCGCGACCGGGCGAGCGAGCCGGACGTGACGCACGACAACTGCTGCTCGGCGCAGCTCACCGAGGCGGGCGCCCCACTGGTGCGCCGCGCCGCAAGCGATGGCGCGCTGACACCGGGCGTGACCATCACCGACCTTCTCACCCTGATCACCGGCATCGCCCTGGCCACCGAACAGCACCCTGACCCCGCCGCCGAGGCAGGCCGGCTACTCGACCTGACCGTGGCGGGATTCAGTCCCCCTAAGGGGTGAGCGGATCGGCCAGCGGTGACTCATTGACACAGATCTCGCTGCGCATGCATATGCATCGCTGTTTCACGACTCTGCGGCGTGCACTTGGGCATCGTCGCTGCCCATCTTCTCGGGGTTCCGAACCGATCCCGGGCCCCTCGGCCTCCATTAGGAGGTGGTGCCCCCGCCGTTCACGTCCGCGTTCAGCACCGTGCCCGCCCATACCTGACGTAGCCAAACGGCGCGATGTGCGTGGTTTCCACGATGGCCGGTTGCTAATGATAAAGAGTCAAAAACTTTTCACTTTCCCCTTTTCGCCCCTCGCTCAAACCTGGCGCCCGCCTGTAGACGCGGCCTTCCAGACCATCCTCAAGACCCGCATCTGCGGGAAGCTGACCGGGACGGGTTTCCTGTAAACGACCCTGGCTTCATTAGTACGGTTTCCTGGTGGGCGCGCTGTCTCGCGCCCACCAGGTCCGCCACAATCCACGCCTGCGGTTGCGGCGAAGAGGAAATGAGGAATTACGCGATGAGCAGAAACTTCGGCATGTCGACGCGAATTGCACGGGCCATAACGGTCATCGCCTATGGGGCGGCGGTCGTGACCGTGACCTGGGCTACGGTCGGCAACCTTCTGGGTGATCAGATCTACGGGCGCCTCCTCATGGTCCTCCTGGCCTTACCTGTGTCGATCGTCGACTGGCTGGTGGGCGACATGGTCTTCAACGCGCTGCGCGGTGGCCCGGCCGGCACCTCGAGCGGCATCTTGGACTTCATCGCCCTTGGCTGGCCCGGGATCGCCATGGTGATCGTCTTGGCGGTCCTGTTGACGCGTCATCGCCGCCGGCCAGGGCTCGTCGCCGGATGGCTGCTCACCGCCGCGACGTTCATCTGCGGCGCCGCCATCCTTCTCGACTCGTGGTCGCCCCGCCGCCCGTGGGGGTGGCCGCTGCTGGCCTACGCTTTGATCATGGCAGGCGGCCTCATCGTCTCACGGCGCCGAGAACCCGCAGCTTGACCGGCACCAGCCAGTCCCGGACCGCTTAAAGACCGTCGTTGTCCCAATCCCGCTCATCAGGGTCGAGGAGTTGGCCGGATGCCGGTCGGACCGGGTGAAGGAGCTCATCGCGGCTTCCTCCCGGCGGGAGTCTCGGTGGTAATGACCATTGGCCTTGCTTTGATCGGCCGAACGGCGAATTCTCTGATAGATCTGACGCCCGTTCCCCGACGTAGGCCGAGGACCCGATCATCCCGTCACCTCGAACCAGATGGTCCGGCCTGTCGTGTCCTGTTCCCAGCCCCAGGCCGACGACAGCTCGCGTACGAGCCACAGCCCACGGCCGCTCTCACTGAGCGGGTCGACCTGTGCGGGGATCTGCGGAATGGCGCCGGTCGAGCCCTGGTCGATCACTTCGATACGCACGGCGTGACCGGTGTCCCTCGCCACGAGCCTTACCACCCCGCAGGTCGTACGTCCGCTGTCGGTGTGCCGCACGGCGTTCGTGACCAGTTCGCTGACCAACAGTTCGACTTCGTCCACGCCCTGGTGGCCGGCCGCGGTCAGCAGTTCGCGCATACACGCGCGTGCGACCGAGGCCGCCGTGACCGTACCCGGGAGATCGATCGCCCCCAGGAGCCCCACGGTCCTCATTGGGCCAGGTCCCAGATACGGTCCGCCGCGTCACCCGACAGCGCGCGTACCCTCTGGCCCTCGCCCCGACCCCACGTGAAGAACCACGTGCCCTTACGCGACATCGCCATGACCTTCAACGGCCCCGATGTCCGAGGAACCAGCAGGATCGGCTCCTCACGACTCGGAAGGTCGACCGCCGCGCTCAGGCCCCGTTTGTGCAGATCCCACGCCAACCGGACCAAGTGAATGAACTGCTCTTCCTGCCGGGTACGCGCCGCCATCTCTGGCCTCTCTTCCTAGCGTCGGTCTCGGCCGACTACGACCGGTCATACCTCCTTGCCGATATCATGGTGCAGCCAGCATGCTGTTGTTGGCAAGATGCCAAATACAAGTTTCCGGTTTGCCCGTGCCTGTCCCATGCGGGGACTCTCAACGGGTCGAACCGCCTTCTGAGGAGAGGTATCCGTTGGCCATCGGGAGCAGTCCCACCGTGAGGCGCAGACGACTTGCCAGCGAACTACGCCGCATCCGCAAAGAGGCCGGCCTCACGGCCGAAGCGGTCGCTGAAAGACTGGAACTTGATCCGTCATGGGTCAGCCGTGTCGAGACCGGACGGCGCGGTATCCGCGCGATCGATCTCCGTGCGCTCCTGGACGTCTACAACATTCACGGCACTGCCCGGGAGGAGCTTCTCGTTCTCGCTCGCCAGGCCCGGCAACGAGGTTGGTGGCATTCCTTCGGCGATGTGATCCCGGAATGGTTTCAGGTCTTCGTCGGCCTGGAGGCCGAGGCGTCGGAACTACGCAGCTACGACACCGAACTCGTGCCCGGCTTGCTCCAGACGCCCGACTACTACCGGGGCTACATCAGAACGGCACCCATGGCGTCGAGCCCCGAGGAGATCGACCGAAAGATCGATTTCCGCCAAGCCAGACAGGCACGGATCACCGACGCCAACCCGTTGCAGCTTTGGGCGGTCATGAACGAGGCCGTCATCCGTCGCCCTGTCGGCGGTACGACGACTATGCGGGCACAGCTTCTCCACCTGACGGAAGCGTCCGAACGACCGAACGTCACCCTGCAAGTACTCCCGTTCGCCGCAGGACCGCACCCGGCGATGGACGGCGGGTTCGTCATCCTCGGTTTTCCGGAAGCCCCAGACCCTGACGTGGTCTACCTGGAGAACCAGGTAGGTAGCCTTTATCTGGAGGAACCTACAGGGGTTGATCGGTATAACCTGGTCTTCAACCACCTGCGAGCGAAGGCCCTCGATCCGGATCAGACCCGGAGCCTATTTGCTCAGGCGTCGAAGGAAGCGTGATGATCGTGAACATTGACGGCGCAGGGACGGAGGCTCACCTGTCTCTCTTTCTATGGCGCAAAAGCAGCTATAGCAACAACGGCGGCAACTGTGTCGAGGTCGCATCGAATCTGCCTGGCGTCATCGGAGTCAGGGACAGCAAGGACCCGGCCGGACCAGCACTGATCTTCACCCCTGGCGAATGGTCGGCGTTCGTGAGCGGCGTCAGGACCGGCGAATTCGACGCCTGAGCCCACTGCTGACCGTCAACCTGGCAGACGTCAGGCCCGGGGAGCCCTCGCTACGGCGAGGGCTCTCTCGCGTTCAGAGCAAGAACACAGATCTCTCGTACGGGCCGAGTCAGCCGCCCAGGAGCTTGCGTACGCGGTCGGCGCCGACCGCGAGCAGGAGCGTCGGGAGGCGCGGGCCAGTGTCGCGGCCGACCAGAAGTCTGTAGAGCAGGGCGAAGAACTCGCGCTGGGCGACCTTGAGCTCCGGGGTGGGCTTGGTGTCGGGGGCCAGGCCCGCCTGGACCTTCGGCACGCCGTACACGAGCGTCGTGAGCCCGTCGAGTGACCAGTGCTCGTCGAGCCCGTCGAGCAGCAGCCGCAGCGACTCGCGCTCGGTGTCGCCGAGGGACGCGAGCAACGGGGCGTCGGGCTCGTCGCGCACGCGGGTGCGCTGCTCGGCCCGGACCTGGGTGGTGATCCACCGCTCCGCGCGGTCGAGCCGGGGCCGGGTCTCGTCGAGGGACGTGATCGGGTGCTCGGGGTCGAGGTCGCGCAGGATACGAAGGGTCTGCTCGCTGTGGCCGGTGGTGATGTCGACGATCGAGGCGAGCGTGCGGTAGGGCAGCGGCCTCGGCGTGACCGGCAGCGGTCCGGCGGCGGTGCCGGTGGCACGGCTGTACGCGGCCACGTCGGCGGGCAGCGCGGAGCCGTCACTGATCTTGCGCTCCAGGGCGTCCCACTCGTCGTACAGCCGCTGGATCTCCTGGTCGAAGGCGATCTTGAACGACTGGTTCGGCTTGCGCCGCGCGTACAGCCAGCGCAGCAGCGGGGCCTCCATGATCTCCAAGGCGTCGGCCGGGGTGGGGACGCCGCCCTTGGAGCTGCTCATCTTGGCCATGCCGCTGATGCCGACGAAGGCGTACATCGGCCCGATCGGCTGCTCGCCGCCGAAGATCTCCTTGACGATCTGCCCGCCGACCACGAACGACGACCCCGGCGAGCTGTGGTCGACCCCGGAGGGCTCGAAGACGACGCCCTCGTACGCCCAGCGCATCGGCCAGTCGACCTTCCACACGAGCTTGCCCCGGTTGTGCTCCGACAGCAGCACGGTCTCGGCGTGCCCGCAGGCGCAGGTGTAGGACAGCTCGGTCGTCTCATCGTCGTACGCGGTGACCGTGGTCAGGTCGCGCTCGCAGACCGAGCAGTAGGGCTTGTACGGGAAGTAGCCCGCCGCCGCCGTGCCGTCGTCCTCCTCGGCGGCGCCCGAGCCCTCGGCCGCCGCCTCGGCCGCGGCGGCGTCGGCCTCGTCGAGCTTCTGCTGCGGCTTCTTGGGCGCGGCCGGCTTGTCCTTGGTGCGGTAGCGGTCGAGGATCGCGTCGATGCGCTCGCGCTCGCGCATGGCGAAAAGGATCTGCTCGCGGTAGGCGCCGGAGGTGTACTGCGCGGTCTGGTCGATGCCGTGGAACTCCACGCCCATCTCGGCCAGCGCCGCGATCATCGGCGCCTTGAAGTGCTCGGCCCAGTTGGGGTAGGCGCTGCCGGGCGGCGCGGGCACCGAGGTCAGCGGCTTGCCGATGTGCTCCGACCAGGACGAGTCGATGCCCACGGGGACCTTGCGGAACCGGTCGTAGTCGTCCCAGGAGATGATGTGGACGACCTCGTGGCCCCGGCGCCGGATCTCGTCGGCGACCAGGTGGGGCGTCATGACCTCGCGGAGGTTGCCGAGGTGGATGGGGCCAGAGGGGCTGAGGCCCGAGGCGCAGACGATGGGTTTGCCGGGAGCGCGGCGCTCCGCCTCGGCAATGACCTCGTCCGCGAACCGTGAGACCCAGTCGGCCTCGGCGCTCATAGCCACGATGGGCACATCCTTCCTAGGAAAGCCTGACGCCTCCATTCTCCCGGACCGCCGAAGTGGCCCGTGCAACCGTGGCGCGGTCTTGCCGGAAAGTCCTATGACGCCGCCGATTCTGTCGGTCGTCCTTGAAAGGATCATGATGCCTTAGAGCCATGGCGAAAGGATTCGGCGATGAGCGGTGCGACCGCGGCGGACTACGCCTGGTTGGGCGAGTCCGATGACGACTACTTATGCGACTCCGGCTTCTGCGTCACCTTCGTGCGTGACGTCTCGCCCGAAGAGGCGTTCCGCCGCATCGGCGTCACCCCCGAGCCGATCGATCTCACCCCCGAGCACATCAGCGTCACGCCCGAGCGCATCGGCGCGACCCCCCGGAGGACTGACGGCCCCGGGCGGACGGACGGCCCCGGCGGGCTCTCCGCCGACCGGCCCATCACCGCGTACGAAGCCTTCGGCGGCACCGTGCTCCTCGAACGGAACGGCTTCGCCGGGACGCTGGCCGAGGTGACACGACGGCTCTCGGCGGGCACGGTGATGGCGGCCGTCTCCGGCGGCCTCGGCCTGGAACGGCGGTTCCTGTACGCCGCCGACGGCCGCCTGATCACCGGCTTCGACCCGGACGGCTCCGGCGCGCGCTGGGGCGCGAGCCCCGGCCTGCTCCTGGCGCACATGCGTGAACTGGGCTTGCCCATTGGGGAACACGCGGGCGAAGATCCCGATGACGAGCCCCGCGACCCCAGCGACGATGGGGAACCCTGCGAACCCGGCGAAGGCGAGGACGATCCCGTGTTCGCCGCCATGGCCCTCGCCGAGCGCGCCACCGGCGTACGGGTGACCTCGGGGCACCTGACCAGGCGGGCGCTCACGGGTTCCGCCGCCCGCCTGTACTGAGCGAGCGTTCCCCGCGGCCCCACAGGCCGCGCGGGCGTTCCCCGCGGCCCCACGGCCGGTGGGCGTTCCCCGCGGCCTACGGGGCGGCCCACACGGCACGGGAGCACGTCAAGGCATCTCCGACGCCTGTGTCCGCTGGATGTCGGCGAAGGCGGCCTCCAGGCAGGCGTCCAGCGAACGGCCTGAGAGCGCTAGCAGGTCGGCGACGAGCAGCGGCGCGTGCCGGGCGACTTCCATCGCGTCGAGCCTGAAGTCCTCCGTGTCGGCCTGGTGCACGCCGAGGGCCCCGGCGACCAGCAGCACCAGCACATGGGGGTCGAGGCCCGGGAACCAGCCGGCCGCCGACCGCGCGCAGCGCGCGACCATCTCCTGGACGTCGTCAGCGGTCAGCCCGTCGGGGTGCAGTTCCTCCAGCGACATTCTCACCACGGCGCCCAGCACGAGGCCCGCGTGCTCGGAGTCGAGCGCGCCGAGCCGTGCCGCCTCCCGCTGGAACGTCTCCGCGTCACGCGACCGCGCCGCCGCCACGGCGTCGGCGGCCGTCTCGGCGACGACCCGCGCGGGCTTGGGCAAGTGACGCCAGGACACGCTCATCGGCTCCTCCGTCGGGCTCGGCAGGCCAGCATGCCACGGTGTCCCCCCCCCCCGGCGAGTAGTCCACGGCGGGACGGCCTCACGTCGGCCGCCCGAACCCCACACGACCTACGGCCCGAGCCCCACACGACGTACGGTGAGCGGGCGCCGGGCCGTCGCGGCGCCCAGGGAGAGCGCGCTGTGGAGCGCTGGGAAGAGCGGCCCGGTTGGTAGTGTTCACAGCGACGGAAGCCGTACGCGGAAGGCACTCGCCGACGGGTGGGAGGGCTCAGCATGACGTCGCAATCGACCCAACCGGCGCCACATCTCGACAGGCCGCCCACACGGGGCACCCGGGTCAGGGGCACCCGGCAGGCCGAGGCGCTGGTGTCGGTCCTCGGCAAGCTGTCGGGGTTCCACAGCGCCCAGGAGATCCACGCCGAGCTGCGCCGCCGGGGTGAGCGCGTCGGCCTGACCACCGTCTACCGTCACCTGCAGGTCCTCAGTGAGGACGAGGTCGTCGACGCCATCCGCGACGAGAGCGGCGAGACGCTCTACCGCCGCTGCGCGACCGGCGGTCACCACCACCACGTGACCTGCCGCTCATGCGGGCGCAGCGTCGAGGTCGAGGGCAAGGCCGTCGAACGCTGGGCCGCCCGCGTCGCGGCCGAGGCGGGCTTCGTCGACGTCGACCACACCGTGGAGATCTTCGGCGTGTGCCCCGGCTGCGCATCCGGCGCCTCCTCTCCCTGACCGCGCGATCTCTCCGGCCCCTCCGGCGCGGGGCCCCGGCAAGGGCGACAAGGCCCTTGAAGCCTCGGTGGTAGTGGCTTCCAAGTTCGCGTTAAGTCGGCGTGAAGTAGTGGCGCGCAGGGTGTGGAGTATGACAACCGCGACCAACGCCCCCCGGCGCTGTGCGGGTGAGCCCGCCCCCGACCTCGTCACGGCACTGGCGTTCCACGCCGGCCTGCGCCGCGACTTCCTGCGCCTGGCCGACGCCCTCGACAGGTGCCCTCCCGGTGACGTGCTCAGGCGCGCCCTGATCGACGAGCACACCGCGCTGATGCTGCGTGGCCTGCACCACCATCACACCTGCGAGGACACCCACCTGTGGCCGCTGATTCGCGGGCTCGTCCCCGAGGCGGGCCCGGTCCTCGACCGGCTGGCGGCCGACCACCAGGAATTGGACGCGGTGGTCGAGCGGCTGGCGGTCGCCGGCAGGCCCGCCGGGGAACAGGCCGAAGATCTGCGCAGGTTCCACGAGATGCTGAGGACTCACCTCGATCTGGAGGAGGCGGAGGTCGTGCCGCTGATCACCGAGCACGTCAGCGCGGCCTGGTGGGAGAAGACGAGCAAGGCGTCCAGCAGGGGCCACGGCCGGGACCTTCCGATGATCATCGCCTGGACCATCGACGCCGCGGGCCCCGAGGGCGGCGAGCACATCTTCAGGACCGGGCCCTTCATCCTGCGGCTGCTCTACCGGCTTTTCTGGCAGCGCGCCTACGAGCACCGTGTGGCCCAGGTCTTCGGATGATCGGCCCGGCCGCGCGTACCCCCGGCACTGGAACGCCGCGAGCCCGCGCCGCCCTCGGGATCCCCGAACTCCGCCCCAGCTAGTCCCTGGAAATGTCGGTGCCACGGCTTAGGCTGCTGGGGACGAACGACAAGGGGAGGTAGCCGTGGAACTCGATCTCGACAATGCGGTCGTCCGGCTGTGCGCCGACGGCATGCGGGCCGAGTCCGAGGGCAAGCCGGAGGACGCCCGCCGGTTGTTCGACCAGGCGTGGTCCGAGCGGGGCGACGACTTCGACGCCTGCGTGGCCGCGCACTACGTCGCCCGGCAGCAGGATTCCCCGGAGGAGACCCTCCTGTGGAACGCCGTCTCGCTGCACCACGCGAACGCCACGGCAGATGAGCGCGTTCTGGAGTTCTACCCCTCGCTGTACCTCAACATGGGCGCCTCGCACGAGCTCATGGGCGACCCCACCGAGGCCGCGCGCTACTTCCGCCTCGCGGCCGACCACGCAGGTGACCTCCCCAGAGGCCCCTACGGCGACATGCTAAGGCAGGGCATCGCCGACGGCCTCGAACGCGTGAGCTGACCCCGGCCGCAGTGCCGGCCGCAACACGGGCCCGCGCGCCGCTCGACCCGGCGGTGGCGGTGCATGTGCCGGGCACGGTGCCCATGCCTGACTCGTCAGGACGCGGGTCGCTCATCTCGGCGGGCGCGGACGCGCGCCGGAGACACGGGTGTCCGGGCGGGTGCGGTCACACGTTGATTCGCACCTTGTACTGTTCCAGCCAGGCGTTGAACTGCAGAAGGCCCTCAAGGGCGGCCCGCACATCGTGGCGGCTGACCGTGCCCTGCGGCTGCTCCAGCATGGCCCGCACCCTGTTGACGTCGATCATCGGCTCCGCGGCGAGCCGCCCGCCGGCGAGCAGGCGGGCCGCCTCCTCCCGCAGGGCCTTCTCGTACGCGGGGTCCTGCGTCGAGGGGTAGGGGCTCTTGCGGCGCTCCAGGACCGAACGCGGCAGCACGTCGGTCACGGCGGCACGCAGCAGGCTCTTCTCGTGCCCGTCGAAGGTCTTCATCGACCAGGGCGTGTTGAAGACGTACTCCACCAGCCGGTGGTCGCAGAACGGCACCCGCACCTCCAGGCCGACGGCCATGCTCATCCTGTCCTTGCGGTCGAGCAGGATCTGCACGAACCGGGACAGGTGCAGGTAGCTGATCTCCCGCATGCGCTCCTGCGACCCGCTCTCCCCCGGCAGGCGCGGCACCTCGTCGAGCGCCTGGCGGTAACGCTGGGCGCGGTAGCCGGGGATGTCCAGCTTGGCCAGCAGACCGGGGTCGAGGACGTCCTCCAGGGCGGTGAACCGCGCGCCCCCGTGGGCCGCCAGCCAGGGGAACGTGCCCGCGTTGACCGCCTCCGGGTCGTGGAACCAGCGGTAGCCGCCGAAGACCTCGTCGGCCGACTCCCCCGACAGCGCGACCGTCGAGTAGGCCCTGATCGCCCTGAACAGCAGGTAGAGCGAGGTGTCCATGTCGCCGATGCCCACGGGCAGATCGCGTGCCCGCAGCACGGCGGCCCGTATCTTCGGGTCCATGAGCTCGGCGGAGTCGAGGACGATGTCGGTGTGCTCGACGCCGAGATCCTCCAGGTGCCGGACGAGGTCGTGGACGTACGGCGTGTCCGGGGTGTCGCGCATCTCGTCGGGGCTGAAGTTCTCGGTGTAGCCGACGAAGTCGACGGAGAACGAGCGGAGCTTGCCCTTGCCGTGGGCCCGGAGGCCCTTCGCGGCGAGCGCGGTGACGGCACTGGAGTCCAGGCCACCGGACAGCAGCGTGCACAACGGCACATCGGAGATCAGCTGCCGTTCGATGATGTCGTCCAGCAGCCCGCGAATGGTGTGGACGGTGGTCCGCACGTCGTCGGTGTGCTCGCGGGCCTCCAGCCGCCAGTAGCGGTCCTTGGCCACCCCCTGCCGGCTGACCGTGACGACCCCGCCTGGGCGCACTTCGTACATTCCCTGGTAGATCGCGCATTCCGGAGTCTTGACGAACGAGAGCAGCTCTCTGAGCCCATCGGCGTCCACCCTGGGCGGCTGGGACAGCGGGTTGGCGAGGATCGCCTTGGGCTCGGAGCCGAACAGCACGCCCGCCCGGGTCGGGTAGTAGTAGAGCGGCTTGATCCCGAGCCGGTCGCGGACGAGCACCAACCGGTCCTCGCGGGCGTCCCAGATCCCGAAGGCGTACATGCCGTTGAGGCGGCTGCCGAGATCGGCTCCCCATTCGAGGTAGGCGCGCAGGACGACCTCGGTGTCGCTGCGGGTGCGGAACCGGTGACCGCGCGCGGCCAGTTCGGCGCGCAGTTCCTGGAAGTTGTAGACCTCGCCGCTGTAGGTGAGGACGGCCAGGACCTCGCCGTCCTCCTCGGCGACCATCGGCTGGCGTCCGCCCTCGATGTCGATGATCGCGAGCCGCCGGTGGCCCAGCGCCCCATGTGGAGAGAGCCACATCCCCTCGTCGTCCGGCCCACGGCAGGCCATGGTCTCCGTCATGTCGCGCAGGGTGTCCCGTGACTCCTGAAGATCGCCCTCGAAGTCCACCCACCCACAGATTCCGCACATCTCGACGACCCCACGTT
Source organism: Sphaerisporangium sp. NPDC049003 (assembly GCF_043197795.1). Taxonomy (NCBI): domain Bacteria; kingdom Bacillati; phylum Actinomycetota; class Actinomycetes; order Streptosporangiales; family Streptosporangiaceae; genus Sphaerisporangium; species Sphaerisporangium sp. NPDC049003. Next base: position 259,341 of record NZ_JBICTU010000006.1, on the reverse strand, counting down.
TCGTCGGAAGAGCAAGTCGTACCTGGTCAAGCCCCTAATAGGCCCCCTGCCCTGTACAGGACCGCGGCAACCCTGACCGTTCCGCCACCAGGCCGGCCGGCAAGGACCGCCGACAAGGGCGGCCGGCGAGGGCGGCTAACGAGGCCGGGTGACGATCGCGGGGTGCCGGGGGTCGTCGACGCGGACCACCACGTCGGCGGTGTCCAGAGGAGCGGCCTCCTCCTCGTACCTCGCGTAGGCGGGCAGGGTCCACCGCTGGTCCTCGGCGGTCCGCCGGGCCAGCGCGCCGGGCGAGAGCCACAGGTGAACGGTCACGTCGAACGGCAGCCAGCGGCCGAGCAGCAGCGCCCCGTCCACGACCAGGACGCCGCCCCGCGGCATGGTCACGTAGGACGCCCGTGTGGCCCGGTCGATCTTGGTATCCCACAGCGTCGGGAGCACCTTGCCCGAACCGCCGGGTTCGAGCGGGTTCAGGACCTCACGCGACAGGCCGCCGTGGTCGAGCCAGTCGTCGTAGAACGCGTCGGGGTCCGTGCGGCCGTACTCGAAGCGGAGCGACGCCGGGCGCAGGAAGTCGGCGGCCGAGACGCGGAGGACCTCGCGACCACGCAGGCGCAGCGGCGCGACCAGCGCCCCGGCCAGCTCTCCCGGCCGTGCCGCGGGGGCTCCGTCGAGCGCGACCCTCACCCAGGCGTCCTCGGGAGCGTCGGCTATGCGATCGGCGAGTTCCTCGGCCAGCGCCGAGGGCGAGATGGGGCGTACGTCCACCCCATCATCCTGACCGATCTCCGGGATTCGCGAAAATTTCACGCTGTTTCATCCGGCGTACGGCACGCCCCGGCGCGGATCACGGGTCCTAGCTGCGACGGGACCGCCGTCCCCCCGAGGGTACGGCCGGCCGTGCCGCGGGCCGATTCCCACCCCAGCGGCGGCGGCCTACAGTTCGTTACGCGTGAGCGCTTTCGCATGCTGGTCCGCAGTCGACGGCTTGTTCGCCCCACGGCGACGACCGGTTACTTCACCAGGTCCTCGGTGACTCCTTGACGTGCTTGATGTCCGTGACGTGCTCAAGCGTGCCGGACGTGCTGCCGCCATGGACGTCGAAGGTGTGCGCCGGGGGCCTGCGTCGTAACCCTCGAAAGGTGTTCCATGAGAAAGCGACGAAAGATCACGCTCGCCGGCGCCGCCGCGATCGTCACGACCCTGCTCGTGGTGGTGTTGTTCCCGGGCACGGCGTCGGCGCACGGGGCGATGATGATGCCCGGCAGCCGGACGTACCTTTGCTGGAAGGACGGGCTGACCTCCAACGGCGCCATCGTGCCCAACAACCCGGCCTGCGCGGCGGCGGTCGCGCAGAGTGGTACCAACTCCCTGTACAACTGGTTCGCCGTGCTGCGCTCCGACGGCGGAGGCCGTATGAGCGGCTTCATCCCCGACGGCAAGCTGTGCAGCGGCGGCGCGGTCGTGTACGACTTCAACGGCTTCGACCTCGCCCGCAACGACTGGCCGGTGACCCACCTGACCTCGGGTGCCAACATCCAGTTCCGCTACAACAAGTGGGCCGCGCACCCGGGGTCCTTCCGCACCTACATCACCAAGGACAGCTGGAGCCCCACCCGCCCGCTGGCGTGGAGCGACCTGGAGAGCACGCCGTTCTACACCGCCCCCGACCCGCCGAGCGTGGGATCGCCGGGGAACGCGGACTCCTACTACTACTGGAACGCGACGCTTCCGTCCGGCAAGAGCGGGCGTCACATCATCTACTCGGTGTGGCAGCGCTCGGACAGCCAGGAGACCTTCTACGGCTGCTCGGACGTGGTCTTCGACGGCGGTAACGGGCAGGTCACCGGCGTCGGCCCCGGCGGCGGCGGGCCCTCCCCGACGCCCACCCCCACCCCCACGGTGACCCCGACCGTCACGCCCACCCCCACGCCCACCGTCACTCCGACGCCGACGCCCACCCCCACCCCGACCGGCGGCACCGGCGCGTGCTCGGCCACCTTCAAGACCACCAGCACCTGGTCCGGCGGCTACCAGGCCGAGGTCACGGTCAAGAACAACGGCAGCGCCTCGATCAACGGCTGGACGGTCAAGTGGACCCTGCCCAGCGGTACGACGATCAACAGCCTGTGGAACGGCACGTACACCGTCAGCGGATCGGCCATCACGGTCAAGAACGCCGACTACAACCGCACCATCGCGGGTAACGGCACCACCACCTTCGGGTACGTGGCGTCGGGGACCGCCGGGACTCCGGCGCTCACCTGCACCAGCCCATAGGAGGAACCCGGTGAGGGGGCGGCGGGCGCCGGTGAACACCCGGTGAAAGCGCGGTGGACTTCCTGCGCCGCGCGAGCCGGGTCATGTTCGCTGTGATCCATGAGCCCGACCGTCCCCCCGGACCGGAACCGCGCCCCCGCCTGGCCGGACGCCGACGTCGTCGGCCAGGCGGTCAGCGCCCCCGTCACCGTCTACCGGACGGTCGAGACCGACTCCCACGGTGAGCTGGCCCACGAGGGGAACCGCGTCCCCGACGTCGTCGCGCTCGACGCCCGGCGCGTCGTGGCCGCCTGGCGGGCGGGGGCGCGCGACCCGCGGGACCCGTCCCCGACCGACCAGGGCTCCATCCTGTACGCCCGGTCCGCCGACGGGGGCCTCACCTGGACGACCGGCACGCTCGCGGCGGCGACCTCCACCCACCGCTACCACTACGTGATCTTCCTGAACGACGGCGGCACGCTGTACGCGCTCCTCGGCCGGATCACCACGGCCGCCGACCGGGACGCGCGGGGCGAGGCGGACGGCTTCCCGGTGGCCATGGTGGCGAAGAAGAGCACCGACGGGGGCCGTACCTGGGCCGGCTTCCCCGTCACCGTGGACGTCCCGGCCAACGGCAGGGGCGTGGTGGTGGCGGGCAAGCCGATCAGGCACGAGGGAACCTGGCTCGTCCCCTACTGGCGGGAGTCCGAGGGCGCCACGCGGGCGGGCGTGCTCCGCTCGTCCGACCTGACGACCTGGACCTCGGGCGCACTCGCCGCGAACCCTCCCGGCGTCGGCGTCGAGGAGCCGCAGCTCGCCGTCTCCCATGACGACCCTGGCACGCTGCTGATGGTGGCGCGCACGTTGAACCTCACGGGCGGCACGTCCGCGGCAGCCAGGGACGCCTTCTACCGCACCCACACCTCGTACGCCGCGACCGCGACCAGCACGGATGGCGGGCTCACGTGGTCCCCGATGACCCTCGACCCCAATATCCCGAATTATTACGTCAAAGGGTTCTTCGCCAAGGACGCGAACGACCAGTACCTCACCATCTACACCACGCTCGCCGGGCCGTTCACGGGCGCGGGGGCCGACAAGCCCGATCAGTACCGCGAGGTCCTCTGCTACAAGGTCAAGCGGCCGCACGCCCCGTGGGGCCCGGGGCGGCTCTTCGCCGACGGCGCGCGGCTGACCAGGGGCGCGGCCCGGGGCTGGGACGTGTACGCGAGCGCGGACGAGTACGAGCCCGGCCGGTTCTTCGTCGTCTGGGAGCACAACCAGACCAACATCAAGGTGGCGAGGCTCGACGTCTCCGGGGCGTTCACCGGAGTCGGCCCCGGCTGGAACGACCTCGCCGGCTGGACGGTGACGAGCGGCGGGGGCGGCGGGGGGACTGTCGAGCTCGACGGGTCCGGCCGCCTGCGCCTGGCCGACGCCTCGGCCGGCGGGGCGGGGTTCTCCGGGATCACCCAGCGGTACGGCCCGTCCAGCGGGTTCGTGGCGGCGATCAAGGCCCAGGTCACCGCGTACTCCCGGCTGGACCCCGCGACCGGGGCCGGGGCCGGCCTCGCGCTGAAGGTCGCCACCGGCGTCAGGAGGCTGATGCTGTCCCTCCAGCCCGACGGCGTGTACGCGTTCGTCCAGGGCACGCCGGGGTGGAGCCGCGTGTACGCGGCGGCCGGCGACACCGCGGCCCCGCACCTGTGGCAGGTGGCCGTCGACGCGCGGGGGAACGCCGCCCTGTACCGCGACGGCGCCGAGACGGCGGCCCGCTGGGCCGTCTCCGCCTCCGGCGAGGCCCCGCAGGTGTCGGTGTGGTGCTCGGGGACCGCCGCCGCCCCCGCCGGGGCCCTGGTCGACTTCGTCGAGGTGGCCGACAACGTCGCGAGCAGCACGTGGGACACGTTCGGCGACTGGACCCTCGACCCCTCCGGAGGTACGGCCGAGGTGAAGGACGGCGCCCTGCGGTTGCGCAGCGCCGGCCAGAAGGCGTCGAAGGCGTCCATCGGGCTCGACGTCACCAGGGGCTGCGACTTCACGCTTGAGTTCCGGGGCCGGGTGGACGACGACAGCGCCCTGGACCCCGTCACCGGCGAGGGCGTCAGCCTCGGGACCAAGGTCGCCAACGGCTACGTGCGGCTGATGCTGGCGGTACAGAAGAGCGGGGTCTGGACGATCAGGAAGGGCTCCTCTGTGTGGGAGAAGGTCTACTCCTCGGCCACCTCCCCGGCGCCGTCGACCTGGAAGGTCACGGTCGACAGCGCGGGGACGGCCAGGCTCCACCGCGACGGCGCCGACACCGGCGCCACCTGGGCGGTGCAGAGCAGCCGCGAGAACCCGCAGGTGACGCACTGGGTGACGGGCACCTCGCACGGCAACGCGGCCGAGGCCCGCATCGAGTGGACCCGCGTCACCGCCACCTTCCCCGCCGGCTGACCGAGCCGGCGGGGAAGGGCGCCGTCAGCAGCGGGTGGCGCGGGGGTCGGCGCCCAGCGGGCGCGACAACCGTACGGTGATGAACTCGTTGTTGTCGGCCTTGCCGGGCGTGCGGCCGGACGAGCCGGGGAAGTTGTTGTCGTTCAGCACGCCGAGCGTCGAGTCGTCGAGGATGACGACGTCCTCGATGGTCACGAACGGGAAGCGGAAGGTCGTCCCGAAACCGCCGAGGCCCTTGGGGTTGGCCAGGTCGAGGAGGTCGACCACCTGGGTCTTGTCGACCTTGCCGTCACGGTCGCGGTCGCGGACGTCGATCAGGTAGATCTTCTTCAGCGCCGCGGCGTCGCCCTGCGCGCCGTCCCGCTCGATGACCAGGAAACGGTTCTCGTCCACCGTGATCATGTCGCCGATGGCGTTGCTCGGCGCCTCAAGCTGGTAGATCCACTTGCGGCCGGTGTAGGAACGCTTGCGCAGGTCGAACTCGTTGATCCGGAGCGAGCCCGCAGGGTCGCCGGCCACGGTGCCTTCGAGCATCGGGTAGAGCTTGCGGCCGTCGACCGAGCGCGCCATGCCCTCGAAGCCCTTGCTGCCGCCGAGGTTGGGCTGGGCGCCGTTGAGGTAGGGGTTCTCGGGAGCCTGCACGCCCGGCAGGGTGATCGGGGCTTCGAGCATCTTGCCCTTGGCCGAGAAGTGCAGCAGGAACGGGCCGAACTCGTCGCCGATCCAGTAGGTGCCGTCCGCGTCCCTGACGATCGACTCGACGTCGAAGTCGGAACCCGTGAGCGTGCGGTCCGCTCGGGTCAGCGGGAAGGGGACGCGGCGGTCGGGGTCGCTCAGGTTGACACCCCCGATGACCTTGACGGCGCCGGACCGGAAGTCGGGCTTGATCCGCTGGATCCGCAGGAGGAAGTCGCCGCTGTTGGCCTTGTTGCCGTACCCGTTGTCGGACAGCACGTCGAAGCTGCCGTCGTCACGGCGGAGCACGCCGCTGAAGCCCTGAACGGGCTGGCCGGGGAACGGCGCGGCGATCCCGTTGACCGGGGTCGTGCCGAGCGCGGAGCCCGACGGCTCGCTGCCGGGAACGTAGGTCTCGGCGGGGAGGGACGCGAAGCCGGTCAGCGTCGCGCGGCCGAACTTGCCGTCGCCGTGACCCGGGCGGCCGCCGTGGCCGTCGTGCCCGTGGTCCGCGGCGAAGGCCGGAGCGGAAAGGCTCAGCGCCAGTACGGCGGCGCTCAGGCCGATCATGGTTCTCTTCATGGCCGTCACGTTAGGGATGCCTCGTGACCGGCGGCACAACGCCGGATGGCCCGCAGGTGCCGTGTCGTGATCGAGGAGCCCGTGCTCACGAAATCCCGTGCAATAAGGGGTTTTCGGCCCTGCCCCCCACCGTGACCAGCGCCTTTGCCAAACAGCCGATGTACGGAACACGAGCCTTCGACTACTATCAGTAGTCAACTGCATGCTATAAGTAGTGGAGCGATGCGTTGACGGAGCGACGATCTGAGGTGCGGGCGGCTCTTCGCACCTTCGTGGCCGTGGCGGCCGTCATCCTGCTCGTCCACGGCATCGCTCCGCACGGCGGTCACTTCGGCGGCCTTCCGGTCGCCCAGGCGGGTCCGGTCGTTCCCACGGCCGCGTCACCGCCGGACCCCGCCCCTCCGCAGGCTCCCGAGGACATCGACCACGACGGCTGCCCGAAGCCGGGGGGGCATCCCTGCTCCGCCGGATGGGCCAAGCCTCCCCAGCCGCCGTCACGTCACGGGCGCCCCGCGAGAGCGCTCGGGAGATCGGCCCGCCCGGCGAGGCCCTACGGCGCGGGCGTCTCCGCCCTGCGATGGACGCGGGCGTCGGGGCCGCGACTGCCGATCTTCCGCTGCTGATCGACGGGCTCTCCGCGCGCGAACGCGGGGACCGGGCGCGCTCGCGCGCGTCCGGCCGGTCTTCCATGCCCGTCATCAGCACGAAGGAGTCCACTCCCATGCAGTCGTTGATCGACCATGCCCGGACGTTCCACCAGAAGGTCAGCGGGGGCCGAGAACAGGCGGCCACCCTCAGAGAAGGCGTCTCGCCCCAGGCGATGTTCATCACCTGCTCCGACGCGCAGGTCATCCCGTCGCTGATCACCGGAGCCCGGCCCGGCGAGCTGTTCGAGTTGCGCACGGCGGGGAACGTCATCCCGCCCTACCGCCTCGGCCGCCTCACCGCCGAGGCCGCCACCATCGAGTACGCGGTCAACATCCTCGGCGTGGAGGACCTGATCGTGTGCGGCCACACCCACTGCGGCGCCGTACAGGGCCGGATCCGCTCCTGGACGCTCCGCTCGGCCCCGACCACGCGGTGGTGGCTGCTCCAGACCCACCGCTGGCGGGAGGCGCGGGTGACAGGGGACGAGGAGCCCGGGCGCGCCCATCTCATCGCCCAGCTCGACAAGCTGCGCCGCTACCCCCGGGTGGCCCGGCGCATCGCCGGCGGGCGGCTGCGCCTGCACGGCTGGTTCTACGAAGTGCACACCGGCGTGGTCTCCAACTACCAGCCGGAGACCGGGGCCTTCACGCCCCTGTGACCCTCCGTCAGGCCACGACCGTCTGATCCTGGATCCCCCCAGGCTGTGCCGTACCGGCCCGGCTCCGGTACGGCACAGCGCTCCTCCCACGGCACCACTCCCGGAGTCGACAGGTGGAGCCCCCGTTTCCTACACTTCGATATATGAAGGATCGTTCAAGCGTTGTAGCGATGGAGCCCGACGCGTGCTCGGTACCGGTGGTGGACGCGGAGCGGGTGTCGTCGGTACGCCGGGCGCTCCCTGGCGAGGAGACGGTGCAGGACCTCGCCCAGGTGTTCGGCCTGCTCGCGGATCCCGGCCGGCTGCGGATGATGGCAGCCCTGCTGGAGGGCGGCGAGATGTGCGTGTGCGACCTCGCCGCCGCGACCGGCCAGAGCATGTCGGGGGCCTCCCACGCGCTGAGACTGCTCCGGATGCGCCGGGTGGTCAAGGTGCGCCGGTCCGGGCGGATGGCCTACTACCAGCTCGCCGACTCCCACGTGCGCATGCTGTTCGACCTCGCCATCACCCATGCCAGACACACGGAAGGGGAACTGGGCGATGGGTGACACATCCGGCGCCGAGCGGGGACACGGCCATGGCCACGGGCACGGGCACGGGGTCAGCGCCGAGGCCGACCGGCGCTACCTGACCGGGGCGCTCACGCTCATCGTGGGCTTCATGGCCGTCGAGGTGGTCATCGGCTTCATCGCGCAGTCGCTGGCGCTGATCTCGGATGCGGGCCACATGCTGACCGACGCCATCGCCATCGTCTTCGCGCTGGTCGCGATGCGCATCGCCCAGCGTCCGCCGCAGGGCGGCTTCACCTACGGGCTCAAACGCGCTGAGATCATCTCCGCGCAGATCAACGGCATCACCCTGCTCCTGCTGAGCGCCTACTTCGTGTACGAGGGCATCGGACGCCTCATCACGCCCCCCGTGGTCGAGGGAGCGTACGTCGTCTTCACCGGCCTGACCGGGATCGCGGTCAACATCGCCGCCACCTGGATGCTCAGCAGGGCCAACCGGTCCAGCCTCAACGTCGAGGGCGCCTTCCAGCACATACTCAACGACCTGTACGCCTTCGTGGCCACGACGGTCGCAGGACTGGTGATCTGGCTCACCGGCTGGGGCCGGGCCGACGCGATCGCCGCGCTGGTGGTCGCCGCGCTGATGCTCAGGGCCGGGTGGGGCCTCGTGCGCGACTCGGCCAGGGTCTTCATGGAGGCCGCGCCCGCCGGGATGAACCCCGCCGAGATCGGCAGGAAGACGGCCGCGCTTGAGCACGTCGTGGAGGTACACGACCTGCACATCTGGGAGGTCACCTCCGGCTACGCGGCGCTGTCCGCGCACATCCTGGTGACACCGGGCGCCCACTGCCACGCCGTACGGGTGGCCGCCGAGCGCCTGGTCCGCGACGAGTACGGCATCGGGCACACCACCTTGCAGGTCGACCACGCGACGCCCGAGCTCCTCGCCATCGGCCAGGCCGACGCGCACTGCGCGGATCCGCACGGCCCCACGCATCGGGCCGATTCTCCCGTCCCGCTCCCTCCGAACCGGCGCTGACCACGCTCCGGAGGTCGCTCCGCTGGGCCGGTGGGGCGGGTGATGTGAAGGGGACGCGGCCGGTCCATGTTCTGGTACCGCCGAATTTACAAACGATATTGTGGACATTTGCCATTAGCGCCCGTCAAGCTAAGGCCGCGCGGTTCCGGTCTACAGCGAGGGAAGGCGACAATGACCGACGCACCTCACACTCTTGAAGCCGAAGAGCAGGCCTTCTATCTCGCCCACAGCGTTTTCAGCGACCCCGGGGATCTCGGCAGGCTGGAAGGCGTTCCGAGCGACCCGTCCGAGCTCGCCCTGATGGTCCGAAACCTCCTGATCCACCGGGAGGAGACCACCTACTTCGGCTTCACGCTGCCGGACCACCGTAAGAACGAGGCCGAGACGCGCTACGTCTCCGCCATCCTCAGCATCATCAGCGAGCGGGACGGCCGGCCCCTGACGGTCGCCCGCCCGCCCGAGAAGCGGTTCGCCGGAACCTGCCGCGACTTCGCGCTCCTGCTGTGCTCGCTGCTGAGGAGCACGGGCACGCCCGCCCGGATCCGCTGCGGCTTCGCCTCGTACTTCTTCGCCGGGTCTTACAAGGACCACTGGGTCGCCGAGTACTGGAGCCCCGAGCGCGGATGGACCCTGGCCGACGCCCAGCTTCCGGCCCCGGAGTTGATGGAGGAGTTCAAGATCTCGTTCGACCCCATGGACGTGCCGAGGGACGGGTTCCTCGTGGCGGGCGACGCCTGGCGGGCCTGCCGGGCGGGCCGCTCCGACCCGGAGAAGTTCGGGATGCCGTTCCTCAACCTGTCGGGCATGGACTTCGTCCAGAGCAGCGTCGTGCGCGACCTGGCGGCCCTGAACAAGGTGGAGGTGCTGCCATGGGACGGCTGGGACCTCGCCGAGCGGTTCCACAAGGACCTCCAGGACTCCGAGCTGAGGCTGCTGGACACGGTCGCGGACGCCGAGAGCGACGGCGGCCCGTTCTCCCTGCTGAGGAACCTGTTCCTCGCCAACCCCGGTCTGCGCACCCCGTCGGCCGTCACCTCCCACTCGACCTACGCGGGCACGAGGACCGTCCCCCTGCGCTCCTGACCCGGTACGGGCCCGGGGGTCAGGCCGGTCGCCCGCGTCCCTTCGCGGTCTGGGTTTCCCGGTCGCCGGCGCCGCCCCGGCGCAGGTGCTCGATGAACCCCGCGGTCGCGGCCGTGGGGGCCGGACTCGGGTGCCAGGCGAGGCCGATCGGCCGCCGCCGCTCCGGTGCGAGCGGGCGGTACACGGGGTCGTCGTGTTCGAGCACCGCGGGGCGCGGCAGGATCCCCACGCCGAGCCCGGCGCTGACGAGCCCCCGCACCGTGGCGATCTCCTCGCTCTCGAACGCGATCACGGGCGCGAACCCGGCGTCCTGGCACAGTCTGTCGATCACCCGGCGCAGGTCCGTGGTCTGGGCGAAGGCGATGAACGGCTCGTCGCGTACGTCCCTGAGCGCGAGCCCCGGCACGCCGGCGAGCGGGTGGTCGGCGGCCAGGGCGATGCAGAGCTGCTGGTCCCGCAGCCCGTGCCAGAGCGGGTCGCCGCCGTCGCGGGGCGGGGTGACCAGTGCGGCGTCGATGTCCCCGTGGCGCAGCCAGGCGTACAGTTCGCGCGCCAAGCCCTGGTGGAGCTCGAACCGGATTCCCGGTGTGACGGCGCGGTAGTCGCGAAGGAGTTCCGGCACCAGCCAGCGGCCCACGGAGTGCAGGAAGCCGAGCCGGATCAGCCCGGTGTCGGGGTTGGCCAGGGCGCCGATGCGCCGGCGGGCCGCGTCCAGGTCGCCGACCGCCCGGCGGGCGTGGTCGCGGAACAGCGCGCCGAACCGGTTGACGGTCAGCCTGCGCCCGTGCCGGTGGAACAGCTCGACCCCCAGATCGGCCTCCAGCCGGGCGAGCGACCGTGACACCGTGGACTGGTTGACCCTCTCGGCGGCGGCCGTGTCCCGCATGTTCTCTGTGTCACAAAGAGACAGGAACCAGCGCAGCGTTTGCAGGTCCATCCAGCGATGATGCGTTATGCGCATCAGCAGTGTCAAAATCCGCATTTTGAGCATCAGGGTCGGAGGGGCAGCATCGGCCTGGTGACGACGACCCTCCCCGCCCTGTCCGGACGCCTCACCCGCCCCGCCGCCCACGACGGGTACCGGCCGGGCGAGCGCGCCTACCGGCGGATCATGTACGGGCTGATGCTGGGCGGGTTCGCGAACTTCATGGCCCTGTACTACGTCCAGCCGCTGCTCCCGAGCGTCGCCAGGCACTTCCAGGTGTCGGCGTCGTCGTCGTCGGCGGTGCTGTCCCTGACCACGATCACCATGGCGGGCACGCTGCTGTTCGTCGGGCCGATCTCGGACGTCGTCGGGCGCGTGGCCATCATGCGGATCTCCCTGGCGGGGTCGGCGGCGCTCGGGATCGCCGCCGCCTTCGCGCCCACCTGGCACGGCCTGCTGGTCATCCGGGGCCTCGAAGGCGTCGCGCTGGCCGGGCTGCCCGCCGTGGCGATGGCCTACCTCGGCGAGGAGATCCACAGCGGGGCGCACCTGCGCGCCAACGCCGCGTACATCACGGGCACGGCGGTGGGCGGGGCCGCGGGCCGGCTGCTCCCCGGGCCGTTCGACGCCCTGTGGGGCTGGCAGGGCGCCGCGCTGGCCGTCGGGCTGCTGACCGCGGCCGCGACCGCCGGGCTGTGGGCCCTGGTCCCGCCGTCGCGGCGCTTCGTACGGTCGAGCCCCCGGCCGATGAGCATCTTGCGCACCACCTGGCTCACCCTGCGGGATCCGGCCCTCGTCATGCTGTGCCTGGTGGGAGCGGCGATCATGGGCGCGTTCGTCGGCCTGTACAACGCGATGGCGTTCCGCCTGGAGGTCGCGCCCTACCTGCTGGGCAGCGCGGCGGTGCTGGTGTTCCTCGCCTACCCCGTGGGCCTGTTCGCGCCGCACGCCGCGGGACGGGTCGCGGCCCGGCTCGGGCGCGGACCCGCCGCGCTGATCGGCGTCGGCCTCCTGCTCGCCGGGGTCCTGCTGACCATCCCGGCCCAGCTCGCGGTGGTCGTCGCCGGGCTCGGCGTGCTGACCTTCGCGTTCCTCGGCACCCACTCGCTGGCGAGCGGGTGGGTGGCGGGCCGGGCCCACCGGGTCGGCGTCGGGGTCGGGCAGGCGTCCGGGCTCTACCTGCTGGTCTACTACCTCGGCAGCTCGGCGTTCGGGGCGATCGCCACCCACCAGTGGCAGACCGGCGGCTGGCTCAGCGTGATCGCCGTCTCGGCCGCGCTCACCGGGGGCGCCGGCGTGCTCGTGCTGCTGGCCTGGCGCTTCGACCCGGCCGCGCGGTGATCAGCCGCACAGACGGTCCGTCCACGGATGCTCGCCGTACACCTCCGCGATGGCGCGTGCCAGCCAGCGGCGCTGGGAGCCGTCGAGCGCGGGCAGCGTCTCGGTGAAGTCCTGCTCGTCCTTGGCGCGGGGGCGCTTGGCCTTGTAGAACAGCTGGACCTCGGGCGCCAGGTACGGGATGCCTTCCGGCGAGACCAGGCCCAGCTCGCCGATGGGGCGCCGCACCCGGCTGTCGCGCCGCGAGACCCACTCGTCGCCGTCGGACTCGTCGAGCATCACCTGGATGCGCCACGGCTTCTCAGGCCCGGGGCGGCACCAGATGTCGTCGACGGTCTCGGGCAGGATCTCGCCCGGCGCCCAGCGTCGCAGGACCCCCGGGGGATCCGCGGCCCACCACTCCCAGTGCGGCAGCGCCCGCTGCACGGCGAGCTGATCACAACGGAGCAGCAGGATGTCGATGTCCCCGTGCTCCCGGAACGAACGGCCCAGCGCCAGCTCGATGGCGTAGCCGCCCGCGATCCACCAGGGGCCCGGCAGGATCGACAAGAGCGCGGCGACGTCAGAAAGCGGCGCGGGATCCCAGGTTCCCCACGGCGTCTCCCGGCGGATCATGCCCGCCATCTTCGCGCTTGATCACCATCCTTGTATGGATCTTTGAGAATCGGCCGCCGTCGATCCCGGGCGAAGGCGCGGTCCACGTTCAGGCGGATTCGTCCGCGCCGCCTTCGATGTCGCCCTCGACCTTGAGGTAGACCTCCTGAAGGTCGTTGAGGATCTCGGGGTCCGGGTGCTCCCACATGCCGCGCCCGGCCGCCTCCAGCAGGCGTTCCGCCATGCCGTGCAGGGCCCACGGGTTGGACTCGGCGAGGAACCGCTGGTTCTCCGGATCCAGGACGTAGGTGGCGGCGAGCCTGTCGTACATCCAGTCGGCCACCACGCCGGTGGTCGCGTCGTACCCGAACAGGTAGTCGACGGTCGCCGCCAGCTCGAACGCCCCCTTGTACCCGTGCCGCCGCATCGCCGCCACCCAGCGCGGGTTGACGACCCGGGCGCGGAAGATCCGCGCCGTCTCCTCCGAGAGCGTCCGGGTGCGCACCGCGTCCGGACGGGTGCTGTCGCCGATGTAGGCGGCGGGCGCCTTGCCGGTCAGGGCGCGCACGGTGGCGATCATGCCGCCGTGGTACTGGAAGTAGTCGTCGGAGTCGGCGATGTCGTGCTCGCGGGTGTCGACGTTCTTGGCGGCCACGGCGATGCGCCGGTAGGCGGTCTCCATGTCCTTTCTCGCGGGCGTGCCGTCCATGTCCCTGCCGTAGGCGAAGCCGCCCCACACCGCGTACACCTCGGCGAGGTCGGCGTCGTCGCGCCAGTTGCGGCTGTCGATCAGCGGCAGCAGCCCCGCCCCGTAGGCGCCCGGCCTCGACCCGAAGACGCGGGTGGTGGCCCGGCGCTCGTCGCCGTGTTCCGCGCGGTCGGCCACCACGTGCGCCCGTACGAAGTTGACCTCCTCCGGCTCCTCCAGCCCGGCGACCAGCCGCACCGCGTCGTCCAGCATCACGACGACGTGGGGGAACGCGTCGCGGAAGAAGCCGCTGATCCTGACGGTGACGTCCACGCGGGGGCGGCCCAGCTCCTCGTGGGGGATCGGCGCGAGGCCGGTGACCCGGCGGGACGCCTCGTCCCACACCGGTCGTACGCCGAGGAGCGCGAGCACCTCGGCCACGTCGTCACCGGAGGTGCGCATGGCGCTGGTCCCCCAGATCGACAGGCCCACCGAGCGCGGCCAGTCGCCGGTGTCGGCGCGGTAGCGTGCGAGCAGCGAGTCGGCCATGGCCTGCCCCGTCTCCCAGGCAAGGCGGCTCGGCACGGCCTTGGGGTCGACCGAGTAGAAGTTCCGGCCGGTGGGCAGCACGTTGATCAGCCCGCGCAGCGGCGACCCGCTCGGCCCCGCCGGCACGTACCCTCCGTCGAGCGCGTGCAGCACGGCGCCGATCTCGTCGCTGGTCCTCGCCAGCCGCGGAACGATCTCGGTGGCCGCGAAGCGCAGGATCCGCCCGGCCATCGGCGGTACGGCCACCCCCGCCGCCTCCCCGGCCACCGGCGGTACGGCCGCGCAGACCTCCTCCACCGCGCCGGGATCCCAGCCGCGCTCCTCCATGCCGTGGACGAGCGCCGCCGCGACCGTCTCGGCCCGGTCGGTGTCGGCCCGCGCGGCGCTGCCGTCCTCCGCCAGGCCGAGGGCCTCGCGCAGCCCGGGTAGCGCCTCGGCCCCGGCCCACATCTGCCGGGCGCGCAGCATCGCCAGCACGAGGTCCTCGCGGGCCCGGCCCACGGGCGCCTGACCCAGCACGTGCAGGCCGTCGCGGATCTGCACGTCCTTGACCTCGCACAGCCAGCCGTCGACGTGCAGCAGGAAGTCGTCGAACTCCGCGTCGTGCGGCCTGTCGTCCAGCCCGAGATCGTGGTCGAGCCGGGCGGCCTGGATGAGGGTCCAGATCTGGGCGCGGATCGCGGGGAGCTTGGCGGGGTCCATCGCGGCGATGGAGGCGTGCTCGTCGAGGAGCTGCTCCAGACGCGCCATGTCGCCGTAGGTGTCGGCGCGGGCCATGGGCGGCACCAGGTGGTCGACCAGGGTGGCGTGGGCGCGGCGCTTGGCCTGGGTCCCCTCGCCGGGGTCGTTCACGAGGAACGGGTAGATCAGCGGCAGGTCGCCGAGCGCGGCGTCCGGCCCGCAGGAGGCGGACATCCCGGCGGACTTGCCCGGCAGCCACTCCAGGTTGCCGTGCTTGCCGACGTGTACCACCGCGTGCGCGCCGAACCCGTCCTGGAGCCAGCGGTAGGCGGCCAGGTAGTGGTGGCTGGGCGGCAGGTCGGGGTCGTGGTAGATCGCGATGGGGTTCTCGCCGAACCCACGCGGCGGCTGGACCATCACCACGACGTTGCCGGCGCGCAGGGCCGCCAGCACGATCTCCCCCTCGGGGTCGCGCGAACGGTCGACGAACAGCTCGCCGGGCGGCGGTCCCCAGTGCCGCTCCATCCCCGCGCGGAGGTCCTCGGGAAGCGTGGCGTACCAGGCCCGGTAACGCGCGGCGGAGACGCGCACGGGGTTGCCGGAGAGCTGCTCCTCGGTGAGCCAGTCCTGGTCCTGGCCGCCCGCGGCGATGAGCGCGTGGACGAGCGCGTCGCCGTCCTGCCCGTCCACGCCCGGCAGGCCGCCCTCGCCCTCGGGCCCGATGTCGTACCCGCTCGCGCGCATGGCGGCCAGCAGGCGGACCACGCTGGCGGGTGTGTCCAGGCCCACGGCGTTGCCGATCCGCGCGTGCTTGGTGGGGTAGGCCGACAGCATGACCGCGATCCGCCTGTCCCCCGGGGGCACGTGCCGCAGCGCGGCGTGCCGTACGGCGATGCCGGCGACCCGGGCCGCGCGCTCGGGGTCCGCCACGTAGACGGTCAGGCCCTCCTCGTCGACCTCCTTGAAGGAGAACGGCACGGTGATGATCCGCCCGTCGAACTCCGGGATGGCCACCTGCGAGGCGGCGTCCAGCGGGGACAGCCCGTCGTCGCTCGCCGCCCAGGTCTCCCGGTCTCCCGTCAGGCACAGGCCCTGGATGATCGGAACGTCGAGCCGGGCGAGCGCCCCCACGTCCCAGGCCTCGTCGTCGCCGCCCGCCGAGGCGGTGGCCGGACGGGTGCCGCCCGCCGCCAGCACGGTGACGACCAGCGCGTCCACGCCGCCGAGAACCTCCATCAGGCCGGGCTCCGCGGTGCGCAACGACGCGCAGTACACGGGCAGCGCCCGGCCTCCGGCGTCCTCGATCGCGCCGCACAACGCCTCGACGAACCCGGTGTTCCCCGCGACATGATGAGCCCGGTAGTACAGAACCCCCACGACCGGCCGCCCCTCACCTTCGGCGCCGTCGGTCCTCTCAAGGACGCCCCAGCTTGGCGTGGGCGCGGGGGCCGCGAAGCCGTGCCCGGTGAGCAGCACGGTGTCGGACACGAACCTGTACAGCTCGGCCAGGTTGGCCGGGCCACCGTGCGCCAGATAGGCGTGCGCCTCGGCGCACACTCCACCGGGGACGGTGGACAGCTCCATCAACTCGGCGTCGGGAGCCTGCTCGCCTCCGAGCACGATGACGGGGCGGGGCCCCGCCAGCAGCATGTCCAGCCCCTCCTCCCATACCCGCCGCCCGCCGAGCAGGCGGACGACGACCAGCTCCACGTCGTCGAGCAGCGGGGAGAGGTCCTCGACGGCGAGCCGCGCCGGGTTGTCCAGGCGGTACGGGGCGCCGCTCGCGCGTGCGCTCAGCAGGTCGGTGTCGGAGGTCGACAGCAGAAGTACGGGGAGATGGCGCACGGCACATCCTCACTCGGGGTCCGCGCCCCGGGTCGTGGGTCCACACGGCCTGGAGTCTCCTGGCTTCCGGATCGACGCTCACCCCGGCCTTCCCGCCCGTTGCCGGGCCGTGGCCTTGGATGGGGTTCGCTCCCCGGTGACAGTGGCGGGACCGCGCCGGATTCACACCGGCTTCCTCCTTGTGCCGTCGCTCCCCTATCAGATCACGGAGTCCGACTTATTGCGAGAAGTCGGGTTAACATCCTCAACGTGTCTGTCGTCGACTTTCCGGAGTCCTCGTCGCGATTCCACGTCCGGAAACCCCCGGACAGGTCGCGGGTGGACGCCTGTCCCGGTGCGTTGCAGACGCATCCGGCCGCGGACGGTGCCGTCGCCCGTATCCGGGTGCCGGGTGGCGTCCTCACCGCCGCCCAGTTGCGCGAGCTGGGCGCCGCCGCCACGTCCCTCGGCTCCGGGGTGGTCGAGCTGACCTCCCGTGCCAACGTGCAGGTACGAGGGCTGAACGCCGAGGGGGAGACCGCGTTCGCCGCGAGGATGGCCGCCGCGGGGCTGCTCCCCTCCGCGACCCATGAACGTGTGCGGAACATCCTGGCCTCCCCCATGGCCGGGCTCGACGGTCGCGGCCTGATCGAGGTGGCACCGCTCGTACGCGAACTGGACGAGGCGCTGTGCTCCCGCCCGGCCCTCGCGGGACTGCCCGGCCGGTTCCTGTTCGCCCTGGACGACGGCAGAGGCGACCTGCCCGCCCTCAAGGCCGACCTCACCTTCGTCCCGATCCCCGCGCCGGCCGGCGGAGAGCCGGTCGAGGGGGCGCTCCTCCTGGCGGGAGAGGACCACGGAGTACGCCTCGCCCCGACACAGGCGGTATCCGCGATGATGGCGGCGGCCGAGGCCTTCCTCGCCGAACGAACCGCCCAGAACTCGACGGCCTGGCGCATGGCCGAACTCGACGACGGCCCGGCGAGGATCGCCACCCACCTCGGCGGCTCCGCCCGCGTCGGGACGCCCGCCCACGCCGACGGCCCCACCGGGTCCGGGGAGCACGACCCCGTGCCGGTGGTCTCCCCGGACGTGCCGTCATCGCCGCCGCTCGGCCTGGTACACCGGCCCGCGCGGGGGGCCGTACCCGGGCCCGGGGAGAGGGCCGTCCCCCGGGTCGCGCTCGTCGTCATGCCGCCGCTCGGCCGGCTGACCGGCGCCCAGGCGCGAGCACTGGCGACGGCGGCGCAGGCGGGCGACGGCGAGATCCGGCTGACGCCATGGCGTGGCGCCGTCGTGCCCGGCGTCAGCGGAGCGGACGCGGAGTCATGGCTGTCCAGGCTCGCGGCCACCGGCCTGGTCACCGATCCCGCCTCCCCGTGGACCGGGGTCACGGCCTGCACCGGACGACCCGGCTGCGCGAAGTCACTCTCCGATGTCCAGGCGGACGCCGCGTCGATCGCGCACATCCAGGCGACCACCGCCCGCGCGCCGGGCGCCGGTGTGCTTCGCGTGCACTGGGCCGGGTGCGAGCGCCGGTGCGGACGGCCCGCCGGGCAGGCCGTACTCGTGGTGGCCACCGGCGACGGCTACCGTGTCGACGCCGGCGGCCGGAGCCTGCACTGCGAGGACATCGAGGAGACGACGGCCGCGGTCACCGCGGCCCGCCAGGTGGCCGGCACGTCCAGACGGTCCGGGGCGTGATGGAGGGATCCGGGTTCGTGTCCGTGGACAGGGGCGTCTGGTGAGGTCAGGCGTGCTCGTTCTCGGGGGGACGGGTGAGGCGCGGGCGCTGGCGGCGGCGCTGGCGGCCCGTCCCGAGGTCCGCGTGATCTCCTCGCTCGCGGGCCGTGTGACCGATCCCCGCCTTCCTGAGGGCGAGGTGCGCGTCGGGGGGTTCGGCGGGCCAGAACGCCTGGCCGACTGGCTGCGCGAGCAGGGCATCAGGGCCGTGGTTGACGCCACCCACCCGTTCGCCGAACGGATCACCGCCTCGGCCGTACGCGCAACCGCGGCGGCGGAGGTCCCCCTGCTCGTGCTGCGTCGGCCAGGATGGCGGCAGGAGGCCGCAGACGACTGGCACTGGACGTCGTCCCTGCCGGAAGCCGCCGCGTCGCTGCCAGGGCTCGGAAGGCGGGTCTTCCTCACCACCGGACGCCAGGGCCTGCCGGTCTTCGCCGGCCTGGACGACCTGTGGTTCCTGATCCGCACGGTCGACCCACCCGATCCGCCGCTTCCTCGCCACTGCCGCCTCCTGCGCGACCGGGGTCCGTACACGCTGGACGGCGAGCGGGCGCTGATGCGCCGGCACCGCGTCGACGTGCTGGTCACCAAGGACAGCGGCGGAACGATGACCATGGCCAAGCTGTCGGCCGCACGCGAACTCGGCCTCCCCGTCGTCGTCGTACGCCGCCCGCCCCTCCCCCGGATCCCCGCTGTGGAGACCACGGAAGAGGCCCTCACCTGGCTCCATGGCCTCGTGAGTCGCTGGGCTCCGGGGCGGGCCGCGCCGTTCAGGCGGGGTAGCGGCGGGGGGTGAAGACGACGGGGCGGCCGTTCCGGTACACCGTGCGGGTCGTCGAGGAGCCGATGACCAGCAGGCAGCGCATGTCGACGCCGGCCGGGTCCAGCTTGGCGAGGGTGGTGACGCGCAGGCTCTCCGCAGGGCCGCCGACGTCCCGCCCGACGACCACGGGCGTGTCCGGGGCGCGGTGCTCCAGCAGGAGGTCCCGCGCCGCGGCCACCTGCCACGTACGGCTGCGCGACGCCGGGTTGTAGATCGCCAGCACCAGGTCGGCGCGTGCCGCGGCCGTGACGCGCCCGGCGATGACGTCCCACGGCTTGAGCTGGTCGGACAGGGAGAGCACGCAGTAGTCGTGACCGAGTGGAGCACCGGCCCGAGCGGCCACCGCGTGCGCGGCCGTCAGGCCCGGCACCACGCGCACCGGCACCCCGGCGAACCTCGGCTCGCACGCCACCTCCAGCACGGCGGCTGCCATCGCGAACACTCCGGGGTCACCCGAGGAGACCACCGCGACGCGGGAGCCCGCCTTCGCCAGCTCCAGCGCGTGCGCCGCCCGCTCGGCCTCGACGCGGTTGTCGGTCGGGTGCCGGCGCTGGCGGGGGTTGGGAGCCACCCGGTCCAGGTAGGGGCCGTAACCGACGAGCTCGTCGGCGGTCGCCAGAGCGTCCTGGGCCTCCGGAGTCAGCCAGTGGCGGCCCGCAGGGCCGAGCCCCACCACGACGACTTCCCCGAGGCCGCCCCCCGGCCCGGCCGTCCTGGGCATCGGGGACAGCGTGTCCGTGCGGCCCGCGCCCGGACCGGCGGGCACCGGCGACGGGGTGTCCATCCGGCTGGGCAGGATGGCCAGGGAGAAGTACGGCACCTCACCGGGGTCGACCCGCGCGAGCGGGGCTATCCGCTGCCCGCCGGTGGTCGCCCGCTCGACGTACCAGGCCTCGTCCAGGCGGCCGGCCCGCGCGAGCGCCTCGCGTACGGAGGTGAAGGTGCGGCCCAGCTTGAGGATCGCCGCCGAGTCGGCGGTGGCCAGCCGTGCCGCGAGCTCCTCCGATGGCAGCGTGCCCGGGAGGATGGTCAGGGTCTCCTCGCGCTCGACCAGCGGACGGCCCAGTACGGCCGACGCGGCGCTCACCGAGGTCACTCCGGGGACCACCTCGGTCGGGTAGCGGTGCGCGAGCCGCTTGTGGAGGTGCATGTAGGAGCCGTAGAAGAGCGGGTCGCCCTCGCACAGCACGACCACGTCGCGCCCGGCGTCGAGATGCGCGGCCAGGCGCTCGGCGCAGGTCACGTAGAACGCGTCGATCGCGCCCCGGTAGCCGCCCGGGTGGTCGGTGGTCTCGGTGGTGACGGGGTAGACCAGCGCCTCCTCGATCTGGTCGCCGCGAAGGTAGGGCTCGGCCACCGTGCGGGCGATGCTCCGCCCGTGCCGGGCGCTGTGGTAGGCGATCACGTCGGCCTGGCGGACCAGGCGCGCGGCCTTCACCGTCACCAGCTCCGGATCACCGGGCCCGAGCCCCACCCCCCACAAACGTCCGAGAGCCCGCTCCCCACCCTGAGCTCCCCCGGACCCCTCGGCACGCCCCGTGCCCCCGGCATCGTCGTCCATGCTGTCGCTCATTCCTCCTCGCTCGCGATCGCGTTGACGGCCGCGGCGGCCAGCGCGCTCCCACCCCGGCGGCCGTTTACCACCAGGTAGTCGAGGCCGTCGCCGTACGCGGCGAGGGCCTGCTTGGACTCGGCGGCGCCGATGAACCCGACCGGGACGCCGAGCACGGCGGCCGGCCTGCCCGCCCCCTGCCGGACCAGCTCCAGCAGCCGGAACAGCGCGGTGGGCGCGTTGCCGACGGCCACCACGGCGCCGTCCAGCCGGTCCCGCCACAGCTCCAGCGCCGCCGCGCTGCGCGTGGTGCCGAGCCGGCGCGCCAGGTCCGGCACCCGGGCGTCTCCCAGCGTGCAGAGCACGTCGTTCCCGGCGGGAAGGCGGGCGCGCGTCACGCCGGACGCCACCATGTTCGCGTCGCACAGCACCGGCGCCCCGGCACGCAGGGCCGTACGGGCGGCGGACACCACGCCGGGCGACCAGGCGAGGTCGGTGGTCAGGTCCACCATGCCGCAGGCGTGGATCATCCGGACGGCCACTCGCGCGACGTCGTCCGGCAGACCCGTGAGTTCGGCCTCCGCGCGGATGGTGGCGAAAGACCGGCGGTAGATCTCCGCCCCGTCTCGGATGTAGTCGATCACGATCTCCTTCTGATCTCCGCGCACCGCTAGTCGCGTTCGCGTGCGGTGGAGTAGAGGTGGCTGTCGGGGAACTCCGAGGCCGTGAGCACGCCGCCGACGATGACCACGGCGGTGCGTACCACGCCCGCCTCGTGCACCCGCTCGGCGATGTCGGCCAGGGTCCCCCGCAGGACGACCTCGTCGTCACGGCTCGCCCGTGCCACCACCGCCACCGGGCAGCCGGCGCCGTAGTTCGGCGTCAGCTCCTCCACCAGGGCGTCGATCCGCTGGACGGCCAGGTGCAGCACCATCGTCGAACGGCTGAGGCCGAGCGTCCCGAGGTCCTCGCCGTCGGGCATGGCGGTGGCGCGGGCGGACGTGCGGGTCAGCACCACCGTCTGTCCCACTCCCGGCACCGTCAGCTCGCGGCCCAGCGAGGCGGCCGCCGCCGCGAACGCGGGAACGCCAGGGGTCACGTCGTACGGGATCCCGGCGGCCTCCAGGCGGCGCATCTGCTCGGCCATGGCGCTGAAGATGGACGGGTCACCCGACTGCAACCGCGCGACATCGTGCCCGGCCGCGTGCGCGGAGAGCATCTCTTCCACTATCTCGTCCAGCGTCATCCGCGCCGTGTCCACCAGTCGCGCGCCCGCCGGCGCGAAGTCGAGCAGTTCCTTCGGCACCAGCGAACCGGCGTACAGGCAGACCGGCGAGGAGGCGATCAGGTCGCGTCCCCGCACGGTGATGAGATCGGCCGCTCCCGGCCCCGCCCCGATGAAGTGCACCGCCACGTCATGCCTCCCCTTGCCTCACGCCTGTTCCCGCCCCGTGTGTCATCCGCGGACCGCCGTCCGCGTCGCCCGTTCCCGGCCCCGGTGTCATCCGCTGACCGCCGTCCACACCGTCACCGGCATCGACGGGCGCCACGCGGTGAAGCCTCCTACCGGGCCGGCCCGTTGGACCGCGATTCGCAGGAGGTCGCCGCCGACCTTGGCGTGCCAGGCCGCGACCACCGCCTCGGACTCCACGGTCACCGCGTTGACCACCAGCCGTCCGCCAGGGCGCAGGGCGTTCCAGCAGGTCTCGACGGTGCCCGGCGCGGTGCTCCCGCCTCCGACGAAGACCGCGTCGGGTGGTTCGAGGCCCGCGAGAGCCGCGGGGGCCGTTCCGGTCACCACCCGCAGCCCGGGTACGCCGAGCGCCGACGCGTTGCGCCCGACGCGGGCGGCCCGCTCGGGACGGCTCTCCACGGCGACCGCCCGGCAGGCCGGATGGGTACGCATCCACTCGATCGCCACGCTTCCCGCCCCCGCGCCCACGTCCCAGAGCAGCTCACCGGGCACGGGCGCCAGCCGGGACAGCGTCACGGCGCGGACCTCGCGTTTCGTCAGCTGCCCGTCGTGCTCGAACGCGTCGTCCGGCAGGCCGGGGACCGACCCCAGAGCCGCCGTGTCCGGATCGGCCCGGCACTCCAGGGCCACGATGTTCAGCGGATCCACCTCCGCCTCCCATCGAGCGGCCGTGGACCTCACCAGGCGCTCGTGCGGGCCGCCGAGCTGTTCCAGCACGGTCATCGCGCTACCGCCGTAACCCCTTGAGGTCGCGAGCCCGGCGATCGAACCCGGCGTGGTGGCGTCCGCGCTGAGCGCCAGCACGCGGCTTCCCGGTCGCAGGACGCGGTTAAGCAGCTCGACCGGACGGCCGACCATGCTGACGACGGTCGTGTCCTCGACCGGCCAGCCCATCCGGGCGCAGGCCAGCGAGACCGACGACGGATGCGGCAGCACGCGGACCCGGCCCGGGCCGAGAAGCCTGACGAGCGTCGTTCCGATGCCGTGGAACATGGGGTCGCCGCTGGCCAGGACGCATACGGCCCTGTCCGCGCGTTCGGCGAGGAGGCCGGGGAGGGCAGGGATCATCGGCGAGGGCCACGCGACCCGTTCGGCGCCCGTGTCCGGCACCAGGGCGAGCTGCCGGGAACCGCCCATGAGCACCTCGGCGGCGCCGATCTCCCGCCGCGCGGAGGCGGACAGCCCGTCCCAGCCGTCGGCGCCCACCCCGACGACGACAACCGGCCCGCTCGTGTCCGGCCGTGCCGGGAACGCGCGCCCGGGGCCGCTAGTGCCGGGCACGGGACACCAGCCTCGCGGCCAGGTGGGGAGCACCGGCCCAGTGGAGGTGCAGGTACGACGCGGCGAGCGACGGTCCGCCGTATCCGTCGGCGCCGCCGCGCCAGCGGTAGAGCGGCTCGGCGTCGCCGGACGGAGTGACGCGCGTGCGGTGGAACTCGTGCCCGTGGTACCGCTCTCCCTCGCGGGTCAGCACCGAGTCGCGTACGGCCACGGCGCTCCGGTAGCCGAGTGTGAGCGTGCCGGTCATCGCGGCGGTCGCGGCGACGACCCCGCACATCGGACGTCCGTCCAGCTCCCGGCACAGGTAGAGCAGGCCCGCGCATTCGGCGACGATGGGGCCGCCGAAGGCCGCGACCTGCCGGCGGAGGGGTTCGTTGGCCGACAGCTCCGCCGCGTACACCTCGGGGAAGCCTCCGGGGAGCACCAGGGCACGCGTCCCGGCGGGCAGGCTCTGCTCGCTCAACGGGTCGAAGAGGGCCACCGTGCCGCCCGCCGCCTCGATCAGCTCCGCCTGCTCCGCGTAGCCGAAGGTGAACGCCTTTCCCCCGGCGACCGCCACCACGACGTCCGTACCGGCGCCTGCCCCGGTGAGATCGCCGACCGCCTCACGGGCCGTCCAGGTTCGACCGGGGAGGGTGGACGCGCTGCGGGCCAGCCGGACGAGGGACTCCAGGTCACAGGTGGCGGCCACCAGTTCTCCCATCCCGGCCACCGCGTCCACCGCTCGCGCGCCGCGCTCCGCGGGCGGGATCAGGCCGAGGTGGCGGGACGGCGTCGCGGCCACCTCGCTGCGCGGGATGGCGCCGAACACGGCGATCCCCATCTCGTCGAGCGCCTCGCGGCAGATCCGCTCGTGTCGCGGAGAGCCCACCCGGTTGAGGATCACCCCGCCGACGCGCACGCGAGTGTCGTACGACATGAACCCGTGGACCAGCGCCGCGACCGATCTCCCCTGACCCGAGACGTCGACGACCAGGACGACCGGAGCGTCCAGCAGCCGGGCGACATGAGCGGTCGAAGCGAGGTCGCCACCACGGGAATCCCCCGCGCCGGATGAACCGTGCGGGGAGGCGGCGCCGTCGAAGAGGCCCATCACTCCCTCGATGACGGCGATGTCGGCCCCGGCGGCTCCGTGGGCGAGCAGGGGGACGATCAGATCGTCCCCGACCAGCCAGGGATCGAGGTTGCGTCCTGGACGGCCGGAGGCGAGCGCGTGGTAGCCCGGGTCGATGTAGTCGGGGCCGACCTTGTGCGGGGACACGACGAAGCCCTTGGCGGTCAGCGCCGCCATGAGCCCGGTGGCCACCGTGGTCTTGCCCGAGCCCGAGGAGGGGGCCGCGATGACCAGGCGCGAGATCTCACTCACCGGTCGCCCGCCCCGCCTGGCCACGAGTCGTGGGCGATCACCATTCGATGCCTTTCTGGCCCTTCTGGCCCGTGTCCATGGGGTGCCTGACCTTGGTCATCTCGGTGACCAGGTCCGCGGCCTCCAGCAGGCGCGGGTGGGCGTCCCTGCCGGTGATCACGACGTGCTGCGTGCCCGGACGGGCGGCGAGGGCCGCGACCACGTCCTCGACGTCGATCCACCCCCACTTGAGGGGATAGGTGAACTCGTCCAGCACGTACAGCCGGTAGGTCTCCGCCGCGAGGTCGCGCCTGATCTGCTCCCAGCCCTCGCGGGCATCGGCCGCGTGGTCGTCCTCGGTCCCCTGCTTCTTGATCCAGGACCAGCCCTCGCCCATCTTGTGCCAGGTCACCGCGCCGCCCTCGCCGGACTCCCCGAGCACCGCCAGGGCCCGTTCCTCGCCCACGCGCCATTTGGCCGACTTGACGAACTGGAACACCCCGATCGGCCAGCCCTGGTTCCACGCCCGCAGGGCCAGCCCGAACGCGGCGGTGGACTTGCCCTTGCCCGGCCCGGTGTGGACGAGCACCAGAGGCCGGGTACGCCGCTGCCGGGTGGTCAGGCCGTCGTCCGGCACCTCCGCCGGCTTCCCCTGAGGCACGTCTAGACCGCCCTTCCCATTTCCTGAACGATGTCCGTTTCCCGAGGCACGTCTAGGCCGCCTTTCCGCGTTCGCGGACCAGGTCGCGGAGGCCGCCGGCGGCCAGCCGGTCCAGCCGTACGGCCTCGCCGCCAAGACGGGCCGCCAGGCGTACGGCGAGGCCGAGCCGCACCGGACCGTTCTCGCAGTCGACCACCACGGCGGCGACGTCCCTGAGCAGCGCGGCGGCCCTGAGCACGTCGGCGTCCGTGCCCGAGGTGGCGTGCCCGTCGGTGACCACGACCAGCAGCGGCCTGCGGGAGGGGTCGCGGAGCCGTTCCACGCGCACCACCTCGGCCGCCCGCCGCAGCCCCTGGGCGAGAGGGGTGCGCCCGCCCGTGGGCAGGGCCCGCAGCCGCGCCGCCCCGGCCTCCACCGACGAGGTCGGCGGAAGCACGAGCTCCGCGCCGGCGCCCCGGAAGGTGACCAGGCCGACCTTGTCACGGCGCTGGTAGGCGTCGAGGAGCAGGCTCAGCACGGCGCCCTTCACCGCGCCCATGCGCTGCCGTGCCGCCATGGAGCCGCTCGCGTCGACGACGAACAGGACGAGGTTGCCCTCCCGCCCCTCGCGTACGGCCTCGCGCAGGTCGCCGGCCCGTACGACCAGACCGGGCCCGGTCCTGCCGCGTTCCCGCTGGTACGAGGCCGCCGCGCGGAGCGTGGCCGTCAGGTGGGGCGAGGTGAGCCGCCCGAGCGGCACCCGCGAGCCCGAGATCCGGCCGTACGACGTGCGGGCGCGCGACCGCCGTCCCGGACTTCCCGTGCCGAGGCCGGGTACGGCCAGCGTGCGCACCCGGTAGGGCTCGCCCGGCTGTGCCGGCCGCTTCCCGGCCGACGCCCCCGGACCCGCCAGCCGGCTTCCCCCACCGGAATCGTGCTCCGGGCCGGCACCGTGATCCGGGCCGGAACCGGCATCCGCGCCGGAACCGGTATCCGGGGCAGAGCCGGGGCCCGGGTCTTGGTCAGGGCCGCCGCCGGGATCGCCGTCGGGGTCTGGGTCCGGGCCGCCGTCACCGTCGCCGTCGGGATCGGGGTCGGTGTCCTGGCCGCCGAGAAGGTCGTCGAGTTCGGACTCGTCCAGGCCGGGCGCGTCGAAGGGGTCACGCCTGCGGCGGTGCGGCAGGGCGAGCCGTACGGCCGCGCGGATGTCCTCGGCCGTGACCTCATCACCGCCCCGCCAGGCGGCGTGCGCCACGGCGGCGTGCGCGGTGATGAGGTCCGCGCGCATCCCGTCCACCCCGAACGCGGCGCAGACCGTGGCGATCTTCCGCAGCGCGGCGTCGGACAGGGTCACCTCGCGCAGGCGCCCGCGCGCCTCGGCGACGCGGGCGGCGAGATCCTTCTCCTCGCCCGCCCAGCGGTCGGCGAACCCCTCGGGGTCGTCCTCGAAGGACAACCTCCGGCGTACCACCTCGGCACGCTCCTCGGGGTCGCGCGAGGCCGTGACCTCCACGGTCAGGCCGAAGCGGTCGAGCAACTGGGGCCGCAGCTCGCCCTCCTCGGGGTTCATCGTGCCGACCAGGATGAACCGCGCCGCGTGCCGCACGGACACGGCGTCGCGCTCGACGTAGCACATGCCGAGCGCGGCGGCGTCGAGCAGCAGGTCCACGAGGTGGTCGTGCAGCAGGTTGACCTCGTCCACGTACAGCACGCCCCGGTGCGCGGCGGCGAGCAGGCCGGGGTCGAAGGCCCTCACCCCCTCGGTCAGCGCGCGTTCCAGGTCCAGCGAGCCGGTCAGCCGGTCCTCGGACGCTCCGACGGGCAGTTCGGCCAGCCTCGCCGGCCGTACGGCCGCGAGGGGTTCCGCGCCGTGCGGCCCATCGGGGCATCCGGGATCGGGAGCGGCCGGATCGCAGGAGAACCGGCATCCGGGGACGACGGCGACCGGCGGCAGCAGCGCCGCCAGCGCCCGGACGACCGTCGACTTCGCCGTGCCCTTCTCCCCGCGGATGAGCACGCCACCGGTGCGCGGGGAGACCGCGTTGAGTATCAGCGCCAGCTTGAGGCTGTCGAGCCCCACGACGGCGGTGAACGGGTAGTGGCGTGCGGCCCTCGAAGGCCGGTCAAGCATGTCGCGATGTCCTTTCGCCGTGGCTCGTGACCACGGGTGACCTGCTCAGATGGCGGATGAGGACACCGGTGCGCGGTACGGGGACAGCGCACGCCCCGCCAGCGCGCCGAACGTCAGCCCGATGCCGCTCCACACGGCGGCCTGTGTGCCCAGTGAGGCGAGCCTGAACTTCCACAGCAGTGCGGCGGGGAAGCCGGGAGGCACCTCGTCGACCGTGGGCATCAGCAGGCACACCACGACCACCGCGACGAGGAACCCGGCGATCGCGAGCGACGTCGCGTTCCAGTTCCCGTAACGGGGGGCGAGCCGGCGGCCGGCGTACACCGCCGCGACCGCGAGGAGGACCGAGATCAGGACGAACGCGAAGTACAGGACCGTCCGGCGGCTGATGGTGCCGGGGTCGCCCACCGCGGGCGGGTTGGCCGGGTACTTCAGGAACGGCACCAGTTCGACCGTGACGAACGCGCCCAGGGCGATCAGGCCCGAGGTGGCCCGTGCCCCGAAGGCTCCGAGCCGCCCGTAGGCGAAGGCGAACACGAGCGCGAAGACGCCGCCGACCGCGACGCCGTAGACGCCCAGGGCCGTGGCGAGGCCCACGGTCGACTGCACGCCGCGGCTGACCGGCTCGGGTTCCGCCGCGGCGGCCTCCGCGACGGCCTCTGTGGCGTGTGCCGCGTGCCCGGCGTGTTCTTCGAGCGTGATGGCCGCTCCCACCTGGGGCTCGCCGAAGATCCAGGCGAACACCAGGGCGAGGGCGGCGGCGACGAGGCCCGCGAGCATGCCGCGGACCAGCAGGTTTCTCACCATGCTGTGACAGTCCCCCGGCTCAGTGGCAGGGGAAGCCGAGCAGGTGACGTCCGTCGTGCACGAACTCGTGCACGAGGTTCCCGGAGATCAGCGAGGTGGCGCCCTGCTCCGCACCCACGAAGTAGACGAGGATGAGAGCCAGAACGCCGGCGAACACCGCCCAGGGCAGCAGTTCGCGAACGGGAATGCTGATGGGAGCGGGCTGGGAATGGGGAACGGCGGCTTGGGCCATGGGTGTTGCCTCCTCGGGATCACGCGTCCCATGGTGGGTGGCGGTGACGACGGAGGGTCTGACTCCCGGGCCCGAAGGAACCGGTCACAGTGGCGCGGCCGTACCAGAGTCTCGCTGGATTCCCCACACCGTCAACAATGTCGCTTGGACGTTACGGTGCGCACCTCGGATGCGTCAATGGGGTCGAGGGGAGACAATTGCCCCTCCCATCTCCCAAAGGGGCACGGATGACCGTCCGAATTATCCTGATATGTCATGGTTCTACCGAAGCACTCCAGCGGTCCGCGTTTCCCCTTGACGAGGGACTGGACGCGCGGGGCCTGCGGCAGGCCGCCGAGGCGGCCCCCGTGTTCTCGACGACGATTCCGGCCACGGAGCACGCCGAAAGCGGTGCGATGGGTGCGGGAAGGGTCGTCTGCGGGCCGTCGCTGCGCTGCCGCCAGACCGCGGCCGGGCTGGGTCTGACGGCCGAGACCGACGACGGCCTTCGAGACTGCGACTTCGGCCGGT
Source organism: Sphaerisporangium sp. NPDC049003 (assembly GCF_043197795.1). Classification (NCBI taxonomy): domain Bacteria; kingdom Bacillati; phylum Actinomycetota; class Actinomycetes; order Streptosporangiales; family Streptosporangiaceae; genus Sphaerisporangium; species Sphaerisporangium sp. NPDC049003. The sequence goes on along the minus strand of NZ_JBICTU010000006.1, from coordinate 230,312 downwards.
GGGCGGGCCGTACCCTGGCGGAGGTCGGCGCGGAGGACCCTGAGGGCGTGCGGGCATGGCTCACCGACCCCGCCGCCGCCCCGCATGGCGGCGAGTCGGTGCTCGGCCTTGTCGATCGCGTCGCCGCGTGGCTCGGGTCACAGGACGAAGCGGGAGGCGCGCGGGTGGCCGTCACCCACCCGGCCGTGCTCAGGGCGGCCGTGGTCGGTGTCCTTGGCGCTCCGCCGGAGACGTTCTGGAAGATCGACGCGGAGCCTCTCTCCCACGTCTCGCTGACCGCGCGGGGCCGGAGCCGGCGTCTCCGCCTGTCCCCGCTTCGCTGACCCGCCGCTCCGCGATGGACCGAGGGCACAGGCGCGGGCTCAGGCCACCGGCCTCCGGCGCACCCCGGTCGCGCTCAGAGGGCGAGGTCGCGCTCGATGCGCTTGAGGTTGTGCCGCGCGAGCGCCAGGTTGGCACGCTCCCGGTCGAGGGCGACGTACATGAACATGTTGATTCCGCTGCCGTTCACCAGCCGGATGATGTGGTACTGCTGGTTCAGCGTGATCAGAATGTCCTCGACCGAGTCGTCGATCCCGAGCGAGGCCAGGGTGCGGACCTTGGCCCGGACGACCTCGGTGTTCCCCGCCGCCGCGACCTCCATGTCGAGGTCACGACCTCCTCCGATCGTGCCGAGGCACATGCCGCTCTCGTAGTCCACGAGTGCCGCGCCGAGCGCCCCGTCGATGGCCAAGGCTTCTTTGAGGGCGGTTTCGATGTTCATGGACTTCTTTCGGATCGGCGAGTGACTCCGCATTTCCGGTCAACCGGATTGATGACCCAGGCGTGCCTAGACTCACCCGTTTGTGATTGTTGCAGCCTAAAAGTACCCTTACGATCCCCCCATAGTGAAGGGAATCCCGGTGGCCGGCCTGAATGTTCGATCCATACAGGCGCACACCGACAGCCCCTCCCTCATGACCGAAGGCATGACCGGCCTGACGGTGAAAAGTGGAGTTTCGGACATAATCACCGCCTTCCGGCGACCGACGGGACCTGCGGCACCCCATCCTTTCGTCGACGCATGTGACCCAGCGGGCAGCCGCCTCGTACCGGACGGGATCACGTGAACGGGCAGAACCTCGACTCCTCTGGACCCACCCCCACCGGACCGGCGCCGACGGCGGGCGCGGACCCGATCGGCCCGGCGCTGCTCCGCTGCGGGCAGGAGAGGTTCTCGGGGCTGCTTCGGGTCGAAGGCAGTCCGGGCGGCACCATCTGTCTCCGGCAGGGCCTGGTGATCGCCGCGACCACAGCGGCGTCCCCCGGGCCGGAATCCCTGCTGCTCCGCTCGGGCCGGGTGAGCGAGGCCGACTGGACGACGGCCTACGCCGCGGGCGCCCCCTCGGGACGGCTCGCCGCCGAGCTGGTCGAGCGCGGGATCATCGGCGTCGCCGGGCTGGAGACGGTCTGCCTGACGGCCGTCTTCGACGCGGTGTTCGCCATGGCCCTGTGCGGCGTCGAGGCGTGCGAGACCGAACCCGCCCGCCCCGACGACCTCCTTCCCTCGCTTCCCGTGACGCCGGGCATCCCCCCGGAGCGGCTGGCCCGCGAGACGGCCCGCAGACTGGCCGCCGCCACCGCCTGGCTGGACCTCGGAGTGTCCACCCGTACCCGGCCGCTGGCCGTACCACCGTCCACGCCGCCTCTGCTCCAGGCGGAGGAGTCGCGCCACGCCGTCCTGCTCAAGGCCAACGGTCGCCGCACACCACGGGACATCGCCTTCTCTCTCGGGCGCGGAGTCTTCGCGATCATGAGCGAGATCGCCCGCATGGCCGGCGAGGGACTGCTCGAAGTGGACGCGCCGGGCTCCGCGGGCCCCCCTGCCGGCCGGCGGGCCACGCGGCAGGACGCGAGCGGGGACAGCTCGAAGGCCGCGTCACTCCCCCAGCGCCATCGCGGGACGAACAAGGTCAGCGAAGTGCCGCCGGCCACGGCGGCGAGCAGGCCGTCCCTGCCCCGGCGATTGCTCGGCATCCGGAACGTCCAAGAACCCATGGCAGGCGAAGAGGACTAGGCGGGCGGCGAGGACGTAGGACCTGCAGTGACGTAACCAGGAAAGGTCAGACCATGAGCCATGAAGCTGTGCTGGCGGAATTGCGGGCACTTCGCGAGCGGACGACGGGGGTGTTGGAGACCGCCGTCGCCTCGGTCGACGGGTTGCTCGTCAGTGCGGACACCGAGGGCGCGCGACCGGAGGTGCTCGCCGCCCTCTCCGCGGCGGCTCTGGGCCTCGGCAAGCGTACGGGCCACGAAGTGGGCATGGGCGAGTTGCGCGAGGTCGTGATCCGCTGCCGCGGCGGCTACATCGTCGTGTACGCCGTGGGGCAGGAGGCCCTGCTCGTGGTGCTGGCCGACGAGGGGCTCGACGTCGCGCGCCTCCACATCGAGTCCCGCCCGACGGTCGAGCGGCTCGGCGCGCTCCTGGCGGGTGAGCGCATCTCGATCTGAGCGGTCGGCCCACAGCCGGACACGTGAGCCGTGCGGCCCAAGCCCTCACCTGACCTGGGGCGATCGGCCGCATGCCTCACGTGTCGAAGTCGACGGTGACGTGGCCGGAGACCGGCACCGACTGGCAGGTCAGCACGTATCCGGCGCTCACCTCGGCGGGTTCCAGGGCGAAGTTGCGCCGCATCCGCACCTCCCCATCGACCACACGCGCGCGGCAGGTGCCGCAGACCCCGCCCTTGCAGGCGAAGGGCAGGTCGGGCCGTACGCGCTGCGCGCCCTCAAGGACGGTGACCGCGCGCGAGAGCACGGTGGAGGTGGCCCGGCCGTCGAGGATCACCGTCACCTCGGCGGTGGCGCCCTCCCCGGGCCCCTCCTCACGGCGAACGGGCTCGGGCGGCGGCTCGTCCACGTAGAACAGCTCGTGGTGGACGCGCTCCTCCGGCACCCCCAGCTCGGCGAGCACCTTGCGCGCGTCCAGCACCATCCCGTGCGGCCCGCACAGCCACCAGTGGCCGACATCGGGCACGGACGTCAGGGCGGGGAGCAGCACGCGCAGCTTGGCCGCGTCGAGCCGGCCGGTGAACAGCTCGGGTTCCCGCGGTTCCCTGGAGAGCACGTGGACCAGCTCGACGCGGGCGGGCGCGGTGTCCTTCAGGTCGGCCAGTTCCTCGGCGAACATGATGGTGCGGGCGCCGCGGTTGCCGTAGAACAGCGTCACGCCGCTTCCCGGGGTCGCCGCGAGCACCGAGGAGGCGATCGACAGGACGGGGGTGATGCCCGATCCGGCCGCGACGAACACGTGGTGGGCGGGCGTGCCGAGGTCGGCGGTGAAGGTCCCGCTGGGCGGCAGCACCGCGACGCGGTCCCCGGGCCTCAGCTGGTGGACCAGCCACGTCGAGAACATGCCTCCTGGGATCTCGCGGACCCCGATGCGCAGGGGTCCGCCCGCCGGAGCGCAGATGGAATAGGACCGCCGCTCGTCGCGGCCGTCCACGATCGCCCGGAGCGTGAGCGACTGGCCGGGCAGGAAGGCGAACTCCTCCGCCAGCTCGTCCGGCACCTCGAAGGTGATCGCGGTGGCGTCCTCGCACAGCCGGTCCACCCGCGCCACGCGCAGCGTGGCGAACCGGGCACGCCGCCGCGCCCGTACCCCGGCCACGGTCATGACCACGACCTCCCGCCTTCGCCCATGGCGTGTCACAGCTCCTTGACGTGCTCGAACGGTTCGCGGCAGGCGCGGCAGCGCCACAGGGCCCTGCACGCGGTGGGGCCGAACCGGGACGTCTCCTCGGTGTCGTCCGACCCGCAGCGCGGGCAGCTCAGCCGCCTGCGGCTCGGGCCGAGCGTCACAGGCACCGGCCCGCGCGCCCGTACGGGAGCCGCGCCCGGCGGGGCGATGCCCGCCTCGGCCAGCTTCCGCCGGCCCTTCTCGCTGATCCAGTCGGTCGTCCACGCCGGCGACAGGACGGTACGGACCCGCACGTCGGCGTATCCGGCCGAGCGAAGGGCCGTGGACAGGTCGGCGCGGATGGCCGCCATCGCCGGGCACCCGCTGTAGGTGGGGGTGATCGTGACGATCACGCCTCCCCCCGCGACCTCCGAGACGTCACGCAGGATGCCCAGGTCGGCGAGGGTCAGCATGGGCAGCTCGGGATCCGCCACCCGCTCCGCGACCTCGCGCGCGCTCACCATGTCGCCTCCGGGTGCGCGCGGGCGACGCTCTGCATCTCGGCCAGCAACCCGGTCAGCGCGCCGGTGTGAACGCCGGACCTCCCCCCGGCCGCCGGTGCCACGGCGTCTCGGGACCGAGCGGGGTCCGGCGGCCCAGCGAGATCCGGCGACCCAGCGAGGTCAGTTGGCTCAGCGGGGTCCGGTGGGCGGGCGAGGGTGGCGGCGGACAGGACCTGGTCGAGGACGGCGTCGAACTCCTCCCGGAGATCGGCCGGGTCGACCCCGGCGCCCGCCGCCGCCAGCCGCAGCTCCACCTCGTGCGGGGTGAACAGCTCCGCCACGAGCGGCCACACCGACTCCAGCCCCGCGACCACGCGCTCGCGCGAGTACGGCGTCCCGTCGCCGAGCCGTACGACCCATCCGGCGGCGTAGTCGCGGTGGTAGGCGACCTCCTTCAGGCCCTTGACCGCCACCGCGGCCAGCACCGGGTCACGTGACCCTGTCAGCCTGTCGAGCAGCGCCAGCCGCCAGGTCGAGAAGATCAGCAGGCGGGCCACGGCCTGGCCGAAGTCGCCGTTCTCGGCCTCGGCCAGCCGTACGTTGCGGAACTCGCCCTCCTCGCGGAGGAACGCGAGGGCGTCCTCGTCGCGGCCCGTCCCCTCCGCCGCCCCCGCGCGCGAGAGCAGCAGCCGCGCCTGCCCGAGCAGGTCGAGCGCGATGTTGGCCAGCGCGACCTCCTCCTCCAGCTCCGGCGCGCGCGTGCACCACTCCTGCAGGCGGTGGGACATGATCAGCGCGTCGTCGCCGAGCATCAGGCAGTACGCCGCCAGGTCGGCGCCGTCCACGCCGTCGGGCAGCCGCGTGCCGACCCCGTCCAGTGGGTCGGCGAACCCGGTGCCGTAGGCCCAGCGGGGGTCGTCGGCCTCGTTGAGCGCCTCGTAAGCGTTGCCCGAGTCCGGCTCGTGAGGATTCCCCGAGTCCGGCTCGTGAAGGTCGTCCGTGGAAGGCATCGCGGCCTCACATGTGCGGGACGTCGTCGGGGATGGAGTAGAAGGTCGGGTGCCGGTAGACCTTGTCGCCGCTGGGCGCGAAGAACGCGTCCTTCTCGTCGGGGCTGGTGGCGGCGATCTGGTCGGAGCGCACCACCCAGATGCTCACGCCCTCGTTGCGGCGCGTGTAGAGGTCGCGGGCGTGACGCAGCGCCGTCTCGTCGTCGGCGGCGTGGAGCGAGCCCACGTGAACGTGGTTGAGCCCCCGCTTGCTCCGGACGAACACCTCGTACAGCGGCCAGGCGCTCATGCGGCCCCTCCCGCCCCCGCGCCCGCCGCGACGGTGCCCGCGTCACGGTGCGCGGCCTTGCGCGCGTGGGCGGACGCCGCCTCACGGACCCAGTCGCCGTTGTCGTGCGCGGCCCGGCGTACGGCGATCCGCCGGGCGTTGCAGGGACCGTCACCGCTGATCACCCGCTTCAGCTCCGACCAGTCGATCTCGCCGAAGTCGTGGTGACCACGCTCGGCGTTCCAGCGCAGGCCGGGATCGGGAAGCGTCACGCCGAGCGCCTCGGCCTGGGGCACGCTCATGTCGACGAACCGCTGCCGCAGCTCGTCGTTGGTGTGCCGCTTGATCTTCCACGCCATCGACCGGGCGGTGTTCGGCGAGGCGTCGTCGGGCGGGCCGAACATCATGAGCGACGGCCACCACCAGCGGTCCACGGCGTCCTGCACCATCGCGCGCTGCGCCTCGGTGCCCCTCATCATGGTCATCAGCAGCTCGTACCCCTGCCGCTGGTGGAAGGACTCCTCCTTGCAGATGCGGATCATCGCGCGCGCGTACGGCCCGTAGGAGCTGCGGCAGAGCGGCACCTGGTTGCAGATGGCGGCGCCGTCGACCAGCCAGCCGATCACGCCCACGTCGGCGTACGTCAGGGTCGGGTAGTTGAAGATCGACGAGTACTTCTGCCGCCCCTCGATGAGCATCGTGGTCAGCTCGGCGCGGTCGGCGCCCAGCGTCTCGGCGGCGGAGTAGAGGTAGAGCCCGTGCCCGGCCTCGTCCTGCACCTTGGCGAGCAGGATCGCCTTGCGGCGCAGCGAGGGCGCCCTGGTGATCCACTCGCCCTCGGGCTGCATCCCGATGATCTCCGAGTGGGCGTGCTGGGCGATCTGCCGCACCATCGTCGCGCGGTAGCCGTCGGGCATCCAGTCGCGCGGCTCGACGCGCTGGTCCCTCTCGATCGTGCGGTCGAAGTGCCCTTCGAGGTCAGCCATACTCCGCCACCCTTTACCGAACATTCGGTCAGTTATTAGTCTCGCTCAGCGACCGTCCGCAACGCAAGCCCGCAGGGCTGTACAGGCCGCCTGAACTCAGGTTTCGCGCCTGGCCACCAGGGTCAGCACGTCGTACTTCGCCACCGAGGACCCGTCCTGCTTGGTCACGTCGGCGTCCCAGCGAACCTCCCCGTACGGGGCGCCCTCACGCGGGTCGATCTGCTTGGCGGTGAGCGTGACCGTCAGCTCGTCCCCCGGGTAGACCGGCGTGAGGAAGCGGAGGTTCTCCAGCCCGTAGTTGGCCAGCACCGGCCCCGGGTCGGGGTCGACGAACAGCCCCGCCGCCAGCGAGACGATCAGGTAGCCGTGGGCCACCCTGCCGTCGAAGAACGGGTTGGCCCTGGCCGCCTCCTCGTCCATGTGGGCGTAGAAGGTGTCGCCGGTGAACTCCGCGAAGTGCTCGATGTCCTCCAGACCGACCCGCCGGGGGCCGGCGATCACGGTGTCGCCGGGCCTGAGGTCCTCCAGGTGCTTGCGGAAGGGATGGACCTCGGTCACCGTGCGCTCGCTGCCCGGAACCCACTGGCCGGTGATCGCCGAGAGCATCGCCGGACTCCCCTGGACGGCGGTGCGGTTCATGTGGTGCAGCACGCCCCGGATGCCGCCCATCTCCTCCCCGCCCCCTGCCCGCCCCGGACCTCCGTGCACGAGCACGGGCAGCGGGGAGCCGTGCCCGGTGGACTCCTTGGCGGCCTCCGCGTCCAGCACCAGCAGGCGGCCGTGCCAGGGAGCGGTTCCGAGCACCACCTCACGGGCGAAGGCGGCGTCCCCTGTCACGACCGACCCGACCAGGCTGCCCTGGCCCCGGGCGGCCAGCCCGATCACCTGCTCGGCCGAGGTGTACGGCATGAGCGCGCTGAACGGGCCGAACGCCTCCACCTCGTGCGGCTCCGGCCGATCGGGGTCGTCCACGCGCAGGAGCACCGGCGAGATGAACGCCCCCCGCTCGGCGTCGGCCCCGACGACCTCGACCCGGTCCGGGTCTCCGTACACCACCGAGCCCGCCGGGATCAGGGCCTTCAGCGCGCGGCGGACCTCCTCGCGCTGCCCGAGCCCGGCCAGCGCCCCCATCCGTACGGACGGGTCGGCCGGGTGGCCGACGGTGACCTTCGCCAGCCGGGCGGCGGCGGCCTCGGCCACCTCGCCGAGCAGGCCGGCCGGGACGAACGCGCGCCGGATCGCCGTGCACTTCTGCCCCGCCTTGACCGTCATCTCGGTCACGAGCTGCTTGACGAACAGCTCGAACTCCGGGGTGCCGGGAACGGCGTCCGGGCCGAGGATGGAGCAGTTCAGCGAGTCGGCCTCGGCGTTGAAGCGCACCGAGCGTCCCACGACGACGGGATGGGTGCGGAGCTTCTGGGCCGTGGACGCCGAGCCGGTGAACGCCACGAGATCCTGCTCGGTCAGGTGCTCGAACAGGTCGCCCGCGCTCCCGCAGACCAGTTGCAGGGTGCCCTCCGGCAGGATGCCGGAGGCGATGATCAGCTCGACGAGCCGCGCGGTCACGTAGGCGGTCTGGCCCGCCGGCTTGACCAGCGACGGCATCCCGGCCAGGAACGCGGGCGCGAGCTTCTCCAGCGGACCCCAGACGGGGAAGTTGAACGCGTTGATCTGCACGGCGACGCCGCGCATGGACGTGTAGAGGTGCCGGCCGGCGAACGACCCGCCCCTACCGAGCGGCTCCACGCCGCCGTCGAGGTAGACCGTGTCGCCGGGCAGCTCGCGCCTGCCCTTGCTGGAGTACGAGAACAGCACCCCGATGCCGCCGTCGACGTCGAACTTCGAGTCGCCCAGCGTGGCCCCCGTGCGCAGCGACAGCTCGTACAGCTCCTCGCGGTGCTCACGCAGGTGGGAGGCCAGCGCCTTCAGCAGCCCGGCCCGCTGCGGGAAGGTGAGGGCGCGGAGCTCGGCCCCGCCGGCGCGGCGCCCGTACGCGAGCGCCGCCCTGAAGTCGACCCCCGCGGAGGAGATCCTGGCGACCTCCTCCCCCGTGACCGCGTCGTGCAGCGGGGCTCCCTCGTCACCCGGGACATGCCAGGAACCGGTGACATAGCTGCTGAGCGGGGCCATGCTGACCTCCCCATCAAGTCGGCCGTAAAGATCGGACAGGCGCCATCGGGCGCCACTCCGCTCCTACCCGTTCTCCCCAGCTTCGAGGGGTCCCTTGACAGCGGCGGAACCACAACCCTTAACTGACGACAAATCATTTCTAACCGTCCATTCGGTCAGTATGCAAGGCGGTGACACCGATGGGGACATCAGCGGTGAGTGTCACCCCTCCGCGACGAGGCCGCCCCGGCTACGACCTGGAGTCGCTGCTGGCCGTCGCGGTCAAGGTGTTCAACGAGCGGGGATACGAGGCCACCAGCATGGAGGACCTCTCCCGCAGGCTCGGCATCACCAAGTCGGCGATCTACCACCACATCGCGAGCAAGGACGAGCTGCTCCGCCTGGCCGTCGACCGTGCCCTCGACGGCCTGTTCGAGGCGGCGGACGAGGTCGCCGCGATGGACGGCCGCGCGATCGACAAGCTGGAGCATCTCGTACGGCGCAGCGTGCACGTGCTGGTCGAGCGGCTCCCCTTCGTCACGCTCCTGCTGCGGGTGCGCGGCAACACCAAGGTGGAGCGCCAGGCCCTGGCCCGCCGGCGCCGGTTCGACCACCTGGTGGCCGAGCTGGTCCAGCGGGCCGAGGCCGAGGGGGACGTACGGCCCGACGTGGATCCCGCCGTCGCGAGCCGCCTGGTGTTCGGGCTGGTCAACTCGCTGACCGAGTGGTACCGGCCGCGCGGCGGCATGGGGGCAGACGCCCTCGCGGACACCGTCTGCAAGATCGCCTTCGACGGCCTCCGCCGGCAGACCTCCGAAGGCGAGACCGGCTAGGACGTCGCGGAGATCACGGAGCCCTGGTAGGTGTCCTCGATGAACTTCTTCACCTCGGGCCCGGCCAGCAGTTCGGCCAGCTTCTTGACCCGGGGGTCGCCCTCCTGGCCCTTGAGCACCACCAGGCCGTTGGCGTAGGGGTTGTCCGCGGCCTTCTCCAGCACCAGGGCGTCGGAGGCGGGCTTGAGCTCGGCCTCCAGCGCGTAGTTGCCGTTGATGACCGCGGCGTCCACGTCTTCCAGCGAGCGCGGGAGCTGGGCGGCCTCCAGCGGCTTGAACTGGAGGTTCTTGGGGTTCTCCGCCACGTCGCGCTCGGTGGCGGCGGTGCCGACGCCCGGCTTGAGCTTGATCACGCCGTTGTCCTCCAGCAGCTTCAGGCCGCGTCCGAGGTTGGTGGCGTCGTTCGGCACGGCCACGGTCGCGCCGTCGGCCAGCTCGCCGACGCTCTTGACCTTCTTCGAATACAGGCCAAGGGGCTCAAGGTGGACCGCCTGGACGAAGGTCATCTCCTTGCCTCCCTTGGACTTGAGGAAGTCCGCCAGGTAGGGGCGGTGCTGGAAGTAGTTCGCGCCGAGCTGGCCTTCCTGAAGCTGGACGTTGGGCTGCACGTAGTCGGTGAACTCGACGATGTCCAGTTCGAGCCCGGCGGCGGGCGCCAGCTTGTCCTTGACGAACTTCAGGATCTCCCCGTGCGGCACCGGGCTGACACCGACCTTCAGCACGTCGTCCTTGGCGGCGGCCGGCTCCGAACCCGAGCCTCCGCAGCCGGCGAGCACCAGTGCCAGCGTGGCCACGGCCACGGCGCTGATCAACTTACGCGCGTTATATCTCCTTCTATTCGCCTATTGCTGTTACTGGGAAATCTCATAGGGGGTCAGCGGCTACCTGTGGGAGAGCCTGCGAGCGGCGAGGTCGCCGAGGCTCTGCACGAGTTGCACGACCACGATGAGCAGCACGACCGTGACGATCATCACCGTGGTGTCGAAGCGCTGGTAGCCGTACCTGATCGCGAGGTCGCCGAGGCCACCGCCACCGATCGCCCCGGCCATCGCCGAGTAGCCGATCAGCGCCACGATCGTCACGGTCAGCCCGGCGACGAGCCCGGGCAGGGCCTCGGGGAGCAGGACCCTGGCCACCACCCTCGTACGGCTCGCGCCCATCGCCTGGGCCGCCTCGACGACCTCGCGCTCCACCCCGCGCAGCGCGGTCTCCACCAGCCGGGCGTAGAAGGGGACGGCTCCGAGCGTCAGAGGGACGATCGCGGCGACCGTCCCGATCGTGGTGCCCGTGACCAGGCGCGTGAACGGGAGGATCGCGACCATCAGCACGATGAACGGCAGCGAGCGCCCCACGTTGACGACCGCCCCGAGCACGGCCTTGACGGCGGGGGCGGGGACGAGGCCGCCTCGGTCGGTGGCGACCAGCAGCACGCCGAGCGGCAGGCCGAGCACCAGCGTGAGCAGCGCCGACCAGAACACCATCTGCGCCGTCTCGCCGGTGGCCTGCGCGAGCGCCTGTGCCAGATCGTCGCCGATCATCGGGCCTCCTCCATGACCAGGCCGCGTTCGCGCAGGTAGGCCAGGGCGTCGGCGCTGTTCCTTCCTTCGAGCCTGACCCGCAGGCGCCCGACCGGCACGCCTCCGAGTTCTTCCAGCGAGCCGCCGAGGATGTCGACGTCCACGTCGAACCTCCGTACCAGGCTCGACACGACCGGCTCGCCCGCCTGCCCGGCGAAGGTCACCGTGACGCTGCCGGGCGGGGCCGGCTCGGGCAGCGGGAAGATCTCGCGGGTGAGGAGCGACCCCGGCCGCGCGATCAGCTCCGCTACCGTGCCGGACTCCTCGACTCGGCCGTCGCGCATGATCGCCACCGAGTCGCAGACGCTCTTGATGACCTGCATCTCGTGGGTGATGAGCAGGATCGTCAGGCCGAGCTCCGCGTTGAGGCGCTTGAGCAGGGCGAGGATCGACTGCGTGGTCCCCGGGTCCAGCGCGCTGGTCGCCTCGTCCGACAGGAGCACCTTGGGACGCGCGGCGAGGGCGCGGGCTATGCCGACGCGCTGCTTCTGGCCGCCGGAGAGCTGGGCGGGGTAGGCCGAGGCCTTGCCCTGGAGCCCCACCAGCTCCAGGAGCTCGGCCACCCGCGTGCCACGCTCCCTGCGCGGCACTCCGGCGACCTCCAGCGGGAACGCGACGTTGCCCGCGACCGTGCGTGAGGACAGCAGGGCGAAGTGCTGGTGGATCATGCCGATCCGCTGCCTGGCGCGGCGGAGCCCTGCGAGATCGAGCGAGGTGAGCTCCTGGCCCGCGACCGTCACGGTGCCGTTCGTCGGACGTTCCAGCAGGTTGACGCAGCGCAGGAGCGTGCTCTTGCCGGCGCCGCTCTGCCCGAGCACACCGAAGACCTCACCATCCCGTACGTCGAGATCGACCTCGTCGATCGCGACGACTCCGGTGCTGTAGACCTTGCGCAGGCGAGAAACATGTATCACAGGTAGGTTATATCCGAAATATCCGGTTGGCGGGACCGCCGACGAAGGAGGATTTCCGCTTCAGAGACGGCGGCGACGCCCGCTGATCGACCGGTCGGCCGGGCAATGACCAGGCCAAAGGCGGGCAAGCGTCACGCGGAGGGCAACGGCGGCTCGCGTTCTCACCATGCCGATCGGACGTGCGATCAGGACCACCGCCCGGTTCGGGACGCGCGGAGGCCTTTCTCCGGCGCGGAGACCGTCGCCGGGGCGCCCGGCGGCCGGCTTTGAGGAGTTTTCGCGAAGGACAGCTAAGAGTAGATGCTACTTTACTGACGGTAGCCGCAGATGGGCGCAGACCTGGCTGGGGAAGGAGCCCCCGCCTTCAAGCGGCCCGGACGTGATGTCCATCTTTTTCCCAGGGGGGTCTGGTGGCGGGTGCGGCGAGATCGGGGTCGCCGGTCGACGACCCGTGGGGTTCACGCCCCGGCATGGCGCAGCTGGCGGGGTTCGCCGCTCTGGTTCTCGACGGGCGGGGGTGCGTCACCGAGTGGGGCGGCGGCGCCACCCGGCTGTTCGGCCACGCTCCCGCGAGGGCCTTGGGCCATGACATCTGCGATCTGCTGCTCGGTGCCACCCGTCGTGACACCGTCAGGCGGGTCCTCGCCCAGGTGGGCGCCGGCGCGCGGTGGAGCGAGATCCTCTCCGTCGCGTGCGCCGACGGCCGGGTCCACGACGTGGCGTTCAGCTGGGAGCCGCTGGCCCGTCCCGGCGCGTGGGGCGCGGTGATGGTCACCGCCATGGACACCTCCCCGCGCTCCGACGCCGGCGACGCGGCCGGTGACCGCCTCGCCCTGCTGAACGAGCTGAGCGCCCACGTCGGCGCCTCGCTCGAACCTCGGCAGGCCGCCGAGGACTTCATGGACATCGCCGTGCCCAGGTTCGCCGACGCGGCCAGCCTCTACATCGTCGAGGGCCTGCTGAGGGACGAGCTCTACCCCGACCTCGCGGCCGACGGGTCGGTCAGGGTCCGGCGGCTGGCCATCCGCCTCGGCCCCGGCCGCGGCGGCGAGGCCCTCTCCGGCGAGTGCGACTGGCGTGCCGTCTTCCCGGCCAACGAGATCGTCCACTACGGCGCGCGGCACCCGGCCAACCGGTGCATGATCGGCGACACCGCCATCGTCTACACCATGGCCGATCTGGAGATCAAGGAGCTCGACCGGATCACGGGCATGCTGGGCGGGCCGGCGATCAGCGTTCTTGAGAAGACCTCGTTCCTCGCGGCGCCGCTGACGGCCCGGGGCATCGTGCTGGGCTTCATCGCCTTCAGCCGCACCGCCGACCGTCCCCGCTTCGACGACCACGACAGGACCCTGGCCGAGGACCTCGCCACCCGGGCGGCCATCTGCATCGACAACGCCCGGCTCTACTGCCGCGAGCGCCGCACCGGGCAGGCGATCCAGCAGGACCTGGCGCCCCGCACGCTCACCGTCCCGCCCGGCCTGGAGGTCGCCCACCGCTACCTGCCCGCGAGCGCCATGACGGTGGGCGGCGACTGGTACGACGTGATCTCGCTGTCCGAGACCCGCATCGCCCTGGTGATCGGGGACGCCATGGGACACGGCGCGGTGGCCGCCGGCGCGATGGGCCAGCTCCGCGCGGCCGTACGGGCGTTCGCCGGCTTCGACCTGCCGCCCGACCAGGTGCTGCGCCGACTCGACCGCATGGCCGAGGACATGGACTCCATCCAGTGCGCCACCTGCCTCTACGCCACCGTCGACCTCGCCACCCGCACCTGCGCCCTCTCGCGCGCCGGCCATCCGCCGCCGATCCTGGTCCATCCCGACGGCACCGCCTCCGTGCTCGCCCTGCCGTCGGGGCTGGCCCTCGGCCTCGGCGACCCCACGTTCTCCCGGGCCTTCACCACGACGGAGGTGCGGATCCCCGTCGGGAGCACGCTCGCTCTCTACACCGACGGGCTCGTGGAGAGCCGCGAGCAGGACATCGACAGCGGCATCGCGGCCCTGAAGGAGGCGCTAAGCTCCCCCCGCGACACGCTGGAGTCCACCTGTGACGCCATCATCGCCGCCCTCCCCAAGCAGTACGACGACGTGGCCCTCCTCCTCACCCGCACCACCCACCCGGACCACTGACTGCCGGGTACCGGGTGACGTGCAGCACCTTCTGGAAGACGCGAGGGATCAGTTCCTTGCGCTCCTGGAAGATCTTCTGCGATGCCTCATGCTGGGAGGTCGTTGGTGCGGGCGTCGTTGCCGTGGCGCTGACAAACGCGGTTTACAAAGGCCTGGAAAAGCGTCACGGAGCGCGGCATACTAGCCTGACAATCAAGCCGTCCGGTGGGGAACGCATCGCAACGAAGGAGTATCCGCGATGGACCCCGCCCTGGTCAGCCTCGCCGCCGCCGCGGGCACAGCACTGGTCCAGGCCATGACCAAGGACACCTGGGAAGCGGTCAAGGCGCGCTTCTCAATGATCTTCAGCCGCCACGGTGAAGTCGACCAGGCGGAGCTGGCACGCGAGCTCGACGAGACGGCGCAGCGCCTGCGATCGTCCTCCGGCCCGCTGGAGCCGGCCGTCGACGAGGAGCGCCGGCGCTGGGCGACGCTCCTGGCCGCCTTCCTCTCCCAGCACGGAGAAGCCGCCCCCGAACTGCATGAGTTCGTCCGTGACGTGCGGCAACTCACCGCACGGGACTCCTTCAACGTGGTGCAGCACATCACCGCGGGCCGCGACTCCTACACCGCCGGCCGCGACCAGCACGTCGTCTTCCCGGAGGTGGACGACGACGATGAAGGTTGAGCGGGAGCCCCCCGGACAGGTGGTCCAGCGCGTCCTGGCACGGCGCGACGCCTTCACCGCGGCGCGCGACCTGTCGGTGAACATCCTGATGGACAGGCCGGCCACGGCCGACGAGGGCTCCTACCGGCGGGAGCGGTCGCTGTTCATCCAGTACGTCAACCCCGAGATCCTCGCCTGTTACGGAAAGGACGTGACCAGAGGCGACGTCGGCCAAATTCTGACACAGGCGCTGAGGGCCACCCGGCTGGCGGTGCTCCTGACGGACGCCTATCTCATTTTCCCCTCGTCGTACATGTTCGAGCTGCCGTGGTTCGACGTTTTCCTCGCCGGTATAGAACCGCTGATCCACGAGGGCCTGATACGCCATACATCCCGCACCCCGGAACTGACGGCGTACCAGGACACAAAAGTCCGGGAGTATCGCCGGGACGAGAGGAATCCCTATTCGACGTCGCACCGGGTCCACATCGAGCCCGATCTGGCGTGGTACCCGCACTTCGGGAAACCGACGTCCGCGGGCATCGCCGACCAGTGGAGCGCGGCGCTGGCCCCGGAGGGCGGTCTGTCGGGTGTCGTCCACGCGGTCGCGCGCGCGTGGCACCGCCCGTACGGGCGCGTGGCACGCATCATGGCCAAGTCACCCGAGCGGCTGGAAGGGCAGGCGTTCGTCAAGCGCTTCGTCGAGCGGACGCTGCCCGGACCGGTGCCGGACGACGCCGACAGCCTCCTCGGCCTGTTCCTGTCGGCCGCCTACCTGCGCTCCTACGTACGCGACCTGGACACCGCGATCCTCACCGACCTGCCGATCGGGCGGCTCTCGTGTGAGCTGGACGACTCGATGGAGGACATGAAGGGGCGGGTCCTGTCGTCCCGCCGCCTCGACCTCGCGCTGCACTGGCTGCGCGTCGATCACTTCGTTCACCGTGGGGCAAGCTGGAAGGAGCTCGTTCTTCTGAGATCCAGCGCCGAGTTCGGCATGATTACGTCGTTGCTGTATGGGAGCGGCTCGGCGAACGCATTCAGGCTCGCGATCATCGGCGCCAGTAGGTCTCGACACTTCGGTCCGGCCGTCACCTGTGGGGACGCACTGTCCAACGTGGCGGTCGTGGCCGACCAGCTGGCCCGAATGCCCGGCTGACCGTTCCGCTCACCCCGCGCGAGGTCCGTCGCGGGCGGAACGAACGGCGAGGGAACACCAATGAAGCTTTCGGTGTACTGCTCCGGGTCCATCGCGAAGGGGGCTTCCGACAGCAGGAAGCTCACCTGGTCCGACACGGAGAGGACGGAGGTCGCCAAAGGAGCCGCACCCCACGAGGTCGTCTTCCTGAATCCCGACGACCCCATCACCGACCCGAACAACACCCTTGGGCAGTTTGGTCGAGACATGTACCAGGTCATGGTCGCGACGGCGGTCATCGTGGACGCGCGCGAGAGGCGCGGCCTCGGCATCGGCGTCGAGATGGCGGCGGCCGGCACCTTCGGCACGCCCGTCATCGTCGTGGCGCCGCCGAACTCCAAATACCGGGCCGACACGCTCGAATACCGCGGGGTCACGGTTCACGACTACGTCCATCCGCATGTCGCCGCCCTCTCCGCGGCCATCGCCGACGACTTCCTCGCCGCCGGCGAGGAGCTGGCGCGCATCGTGGACGCCAACGCCCTCCCCCGGCTGGCGCACGTGCCCGGCTGGCTCGGAAGGGCGATCGACGAATATCGCGACAACGTCCTCGGAGCCGACATCCCCATGCTGGAGGCGTTGCGACAGCTCGACCGAATCCCTGGATGACCGGATAAGGAGGACCAGGTGATCCTCGATGCTGAGGACAGCACCGCGGAGCTCATCAAGGCGGGAACGGACGCGTCCCGGTTGTACGTGGTGCGCAACAGCGCTCTGGAACGCATGCTCTTCGACCGGAACCTCGTCGGAACGGACTTCCGGCGGGCGTGCCTGGAGTCGAGCCGCCAATTCGTCCGCCATCTGGCCGACGAGTATCACCCTGACGACACGGCCGAGCTGATGATCCTGAGCAAGGGGCTGGTCTACCAGCTCGGCGACGCCGTGGCCCAGCAGTGCGGTCACAACCTGCCGCTGAACCTGGTCGCCACCTCGCGCGTGGCCGTGTCCGCGGAGTCCGCACGGGTCGAGGTCTCCTACGCCCAGATCGAGGCGCCCGCGCAGACGCTGCTGATCGGAGACACCGTCGCCTCCGGGGCGACGGTCGTCGCGGCGGTCGGCCGCTACCTGGAGTCCCACACGCTGAAACGGCTGTACGTCCTGTCGTACGCCGGGACCATGGGAGGAGCGGAGAGGATCGCCGCCTTCTGCGCGAAAAGGGGCATACGCTCGACCTTCCTCTACGGCCTGGCCGCCTTCGGCCTCGGTCTCAACGGGTTCGACCTCTCGTTCCTGCATCCGGAGACGGTAACCCGGCAGGCGTACGTCGACCGGGCCGCGAGGCAGTTCTCCGGAAGGCCGGTCTCGGCCGTTGGATGGGACTTCGGCTCACAGGTCGTGTCCCCGCGCAAGTACAGACGGCTGTGCTGGGTGGAGGCGGAGGTGTGGGGCCTGCATGGCAGCGACTGCCTGGCGGTCGCCGAGAGACCGGAGAGCTGGGCCGAGCTCGCCCACGAGCGCGCGGCGTACGCCGGCGCCCTCGGGCCCGGCTGGAAGCGCATCATCGCTTCACCCGATGCCCTCTAAACCCCGGAGGAATCGCACCAGCGCCCGGTAGTACGGCGTGATCGTGGTGAGGTCGGCGTACTCCTCCGGGCCGTGCTGGCCGTCGCCGCCCGCGCCGAAGATGACCGCGTCGATGCCCCGCTGGTAGTAGAAGCGGCCGTCGGCGGCGCCGTGCTTGCGGAGAAGCTCGGCTTGGTGGTCCTGCTCCAGCGTGGCCCGCTGGAGCATGCGCACCTCCGGGCGGTCACGATCGGCGTGGTGGGGCACGTCGACGTGGTCGACGACGGGTGTGACGCCGGGCTCGCAGAAGGTCGCCAGGTACGCGGTGATCTCCTGGACGCTCCTGCCGTTCAGGTCGGCGTCCTCCGGAGGGAAGCGGATGTCCAGGCACGCCTCCGCCAGGGCCGGCACCTGGTTGCGGACCGCGCCCGGCGTCTCGATCGCGGCGACGTTGACGGTCGTACGCCAGATCTCCTCGGTCGCGACGGGATACCGGGTCAGCAGGTTGTCCAGGCTCCGGTGCAGCTTGATCAGGGCGTTGTCGCCGAGCCAGGGGTAGGCGCCGTGGGCGTTCAGGCCGACGGCCGTGAGGTTCACGGCCAGCATCCCTTTCGAGTCGGTGACGATGCGCAGTCCGCTGCCCTCACCGATGACCACGAAGTCGCCGGTGACGCCCTGTTCCAGCTGGTACCGCGTGCCGTCGCGCCCGCCGACCTCCTCGTCGGTGACCAGTTGCAACGCGATCGGGTACGGCAGGCCGCCGGCGAGGTCGCGGAAGACCTGTGCCTCCACCAGCGCCGACACCTTCATGTCCTGGGCGCCCCTGGCGTAAAGGCGGGTGCCCTCGCGGCGGGGCAGGAACTGGTGCGGCGGAGCGGGCACGACGTCGAGGTGGGCGTTGAGGATGACCCTGAAGCGCTGTCGTGCCGTGCCCGGGTACAGCAGCGCGCTGGGCTTGCCATTGGACTCGAACCGCTCCACCGTGAAACCCGGTCCGACGAAGTCGATCACGAGGTCGAGCGCGCGGCGCAGCTCGTCGGGACGGTCGGCGGTCGAGGGCACGGCGAGCAGTTCCCCGGCCACGGCGAGGAAGGACTCGGGCGGCTCCCCGGCCGCCGCGGGGAAGGGTCCGGGAGCCATGGTCAACCGTCCCGCGCACAGCCGCCCACGGCCCGCCCCGGCGCGTAGATCACGAGCTGCACGATCAGAGGGCCGTCTTCTCCAGCCAGCGGCCGAGCAGCTCCCGGTCGCCGAACACCTCGAAGCGGCCGCCTTCGGGCGCGAGGCGGCCGTAGAGGAGAAGCAGCAGGTCACTCGCGGTTCCGCGCACGGCGACGTCGCCCTTGCCGTGACCGTGCCGGGCGGAGAAGCCCTCGGGTCCCAGCGTGACCATCCACTCCCCGTCAGCGGTGTCCGTGGCGTGGAAGTGCAGGACCTCGCCGTCTCCCCCCAGTTCCTTCAGGCTGGCGGCCACCCACGTGGCCACAGACAGGTTACCGAGGAGCTCGTCCACGCCGTCCGTGGCGACCCTGGAATCGATCGCAGGCTCGCGCCCGAGGGCGATCTCGACGTCGGCCCTGTGGACGGTGCCCTCGTGCAGCATCCGCCTGGACCAGAAGCGGACGTGCTGGTCGATTCCCCACGCCCAGACCGGGGTGTCGCCATCGGCCTCCCGCAGCGTGCGCACCAGGGACGCGCCCCCCGCCGCCAGCCAGCCCGGATAGCCCGTGTCGTCGTCCGGCAGGGTGACCGGCACGTCCCGGGTCGGCAACGGCTCGTGGACAGGATGACGCACGAGGTGCTCGGCCCATCGGTGCGTGATCCCGACATGCTTGAGGAGTTTGGCGATGGTCCAGCCCGGACAGGTGGGCACCTTCGCCGCCGGGTCGGCGTTCTCCACGACACCGGCGAACCGGCCGAGCTCGGCCTCAAACGCCGAGCAGTGGTCTTCGTGCGACCAGCGACCTTCGATCTCCACGCTCATACCCGCGAGCGTAGACCGCCCGCCTGCCCTCCGGTGACGATGACGACGCCGCCTGATCGCCCGCGCCCGCGATACCGAACGGGAATGCCCGGGTCACCAGAGCCTGGCACTCCAGATACGGACACTTCAGCGGTCACGTGAAACAGTGGAGAGGTGGCGGAGACGGAATCGGATCCACTCCGCTATGGGAACGCCTGAACGGAAAATCCTCACGCACTGTCCCCCAAAGCGACCATGAGGAGAAGTGGGAACTTGAATAGGGGTCCCCTTGACCGCGCGGGCGGTATCGTAACCGTTACCCAGGCCGCGTAAGGTCGAGGGGACCTTTGCTTTGTAGTTCAGCGGGGTCGTCACCAGAACGTCCTCACGGTGCCGAACAGGCCCATGTGGCACGTTCTATTGTCGTGCCACGCCTGCATCAGACCACGTGCGTTGTGCGGTTACATGCCGGGAAGCGCCTCGGTGAGTTCTCACCGACCGTGTGCGGTTCTCTCGGCGTGACAACGCTTTCAGTTAGGGAGAGACGTGCCGACCACGCACAAGATGCCCACGATGGGCAGTGTGCCGACGCGGCACGGTGTGCCAACGACTCTCATCGACGACTCGCGTGGTGGCAAGCTGGCGGTGACGCAGCTGGGCGATCCGTCAGGCACACCCGTCTTCTTTCTCCACGGCACTCCCGGATGCCGCATCGGCCCATTGCCCAAGACGGCGTCACTGTTCCGCCAGCGGATCCGCTTGATCTGCTTCGACAGGCCGGGGTACGGCGACTCCAGCCGCGCCGAGGACCGCCGCGTGAGTGATGGCGCGTTCCAGGTCAAGGCGGTCGCCGACGAACTGGGGCTCAAGCGTTTCGCCGTCGTGGGCAGGTCGGGCGGGGGGCCGCACGCGCTGGCGTGTGCCGCGCTGCTGCCAGATCGGGTCACGAGGGCCGCCGCCCTGGTGACGCTGGCCCCGCCGGACGCTGAAGACCTCGACTGGTTCGGCGATATGGCGGAGTCCAATATCCAGGAGTACAAAGCCGCCGAGTTGGGGGCGTCACACCTGGCCGACTATCTCGAACCGGTCACCGAGGAGCTTGAGCAGCTACCCACCCGCCTGATCCGCGGCTTCTTCCATGAGCTGCCGCAGTCCGATCGGCGCATCGTCGCGAACTCGGTGGTCCGCAAATCGCTGTCCGAGGGCTACGTGGAGGCACTGAAGATCTCGGCAGGTGGGTGGATCGACGACGGAGTCGCATTCCGGTCGGCGTGGGGATTCGACCCTGCGGACATCTCGATCCCCGTCCGGCTCTGGCACGGGGAAGAAGACGTCTTCTCTCCCGT
The DNA here is from genome assembly GCF_043197795.1 of Sphaerisporangium sp. NPDC049003. Classification (NCBI taxonomy): domain Bacteria; kingdom Bacillati; phylum Actinomycetota; class Actinomycetes; order Streptosporangiales; family Streptosporangiaceae; genus Sphaerisporangium; species Sphaerisporangium sp. NPDC049003. Next base: position 209,666 of record NZ_JBICTU010000006.1, on the reverse strand, counting down.
GCGGCATACGGAGTGGCTGGCCAAGCGGATACCCAAGGCAGAGGCCCTCATCCAACCCGCCGTGGGACATTTCTCGGCTCTCTATGCGTTGCCGAGCATTCTCGCCTGGTTGACCGCGGACAGGGCCTCTTTCCTCTGAATCTGACGGCCGCTGAATCATAGGGCGACTGAATCTGACGGCCGCTGAATCAGACGGGCAGAGCCTCCAGGTCCAGGGTCATCCTCCGGCCGCTCTCAAGGAAGCCCAGGAGCGGATGGCTTTCGCCGAGAACCTCACGGAAGGCTTTCAGCGTGTCCGCGCGTACCTGCTGAGCTTCCTTCCCCAGCCCGATCGAGAACAACGTCGCCGCGAGGTTCGCCGAGCAGGCGAGGGTGTCCGGATGCGATTCACCCAGGGTCTCGCGCAGCTTGTCGAGCGTCGAGCGCTCCAGGTCGAGCGCTCCCTGCCAGTCCTCAAGGTCCGCCATGCAGTTCGCCTGGTTGATCGCGCAGCACAGGGTGTAGGGATGGGTCTCGCCCAGCTTGACGCTCATGCGACGGAACGTGGCCGAGGCCAGTTCCGCGGCCTCCGCCGGTGAGTCGGCCTCCCGGACGTAGATCGACAGGTTGTTCGCGGCGACCAGCGTGTAAGGGTGGTCGACTCCGAGCAGTTGCCGGAACTCCTGCCACACGTTCTTGACGATCTCCCGGGCCCTGGCCTTGTCGCCGAGCGCGGCCACGTCGGACGCCAGATTGACAAGGCACACCAGGGTGTCCGGGCTGTCCGGCCCGTACACCTTCTCGAACAGCTTGCTGGTCTGCTGCGTGACCTGGAAGGCTTCCTGGTACATCCCGGCCTTCCGCAGCGAGACGCCGAGGCTCTTGGCGGCGCGGAGCGTGTACGGATAGTCCTCGCCGAGAACCGTACGGTGCTGCTCGTACATCTCTTTCAGCATTTCTACCGACTTGGCGAACTGGCCGGCGTCGCGCAGGTCACCGCCGAGGTTCGCTCCGGAGAACAGCGTGTTCGGATGCTTCTGCCCTAGGACGGTGACACGGCGCTCGTAGGTGTCGTCGTCCATGTCGCTCGCGTCGGCGAACCGGCCCACCAGCCGCAACGACACGGCCATGTTGTTGGCCGCCGACAGGGTGCGCGGGTGGTCCTCCCCGAACCACTCCTTCAGGCGGTCGAAGGTGTCCCTCGCCATCTCCAGCGCGGCGGGATACTCCCCGAGGGCGCGAAGGTCGGCGCCAAGCCCGCCCGCGGTCATCAGCGTGTGGGGGTGGTTCTCCCCGAGCACGGCCCGCTGCCGCGCCAGGACCTCGGTGTCGATTCGCCGCGCCTCAAGGTAGCTTCCCTGGGACCGCAGGACGTTCGCCATCTGGAAGCGCAGGTGGAGAATCTGCCGCTCCACCGTCTCCAACTCGAGGTCGTCGGACGAGGTGGCCCTGCCGTTCAATCGGTCCCGCAGAGCCGGGAACCGCTCGGTCCACACCGATTCGAGCTTCATGCCCAGCTCGATGGCCGCTTCGAACTGGCCACGGAGCCAGAGGTAGCGGACGCGCTCGATCAGCAGGTTGCGGGTCGCCTCCTCTCCCCACTCGATCGCCCCCGAAGGGTCGAGGTGGGGCCAGATCGCGTCGTACTGGTGCCACTTCTCGGGGTCGTCGACCTCCGCGGGCCGGGGGCGCGCGCCCACGAGGATGTTGTGGATCTCCCGGGACGCCTCGATCTTCTCCAGGTCGGTCATCCGGTGGCGGACCATGCCCTGGACGAGCCGGTGGACCACCACGGACTTGGTGGCCTGGTCGAGCCGGGCCAGCCCGAACCGGCTGACCTCCTGGATGACCCGGCCCATGACGAGCTTCTCGCGAAGCGCCGGGTCGTAGGGCACCAGCGCGCGCACCGTCTCGTCGCTGTACAGCATGTCGATGGAGATGGCCTCCGGCGCGAAGAACGCGCACAGCTGCAGGAGCCTGGTCCCCGCCCGGGAGCGTTGCCGCAGCTCCTCGAAGGACACCTCCCAGGCCGCCGCGACGGGCGTGGGGTAGTTGGCCGGCTTGTTGAGCGACAGCACCTGCGACATCTTGGTCTTGAGCTGCGCGACGTACTCGGCAGGGGACATCCCCGTCTCCTGCAGCCAGGCGGCCGCCTGCTCGATCGCGAGCGGAAGATCGCCCAGGGACTCGGCCACCGTGTCCGCGTCCTCACGACTCAGCTTGCGCACCCGCTGGATGAGATGCTGCACGCTTTCCTCGCGGGTGAAGATGTCCACCTCCAGGGGCGTGGCGACCTGTGACCACACCTGGCTCCTGGACGTGACGATGACGTGCCCCGAGCCGCCGGGGATGAGGTTCTCGATGTCCGCCGGCTCGTGGGCGTTGTCGAAGATCAGGAGCCAGCGCAGCTGGGTCTCGCTCCGCCGCAGCTGGCGGCGTAGCGCCTGCAGCACGTCGTCGAGGTTCTCTCCCACCGGAATGTGGAGCTCCTTGGCCAGCTCGACCAGGGCGGGAATGGCCAGAGCCGGCTGGGCGGACGGGACGTACCACACCACGTCGTAGTCGGCCAGGAAACGGTGAGCGTACTCAAGCGCGACCTGGCTCTTGCCGATGCCTCCCAGCCCGTGGAGCGCCTGAGGCAGAACCGCGGTGGTGCTCCCTCCGATCAGCTGGTCACGCAGCTTCTCCAGCAGCGACCCCCGTCCCGTGAACAGGGGATTGCGGGCCGGCAGGTTGGTCGTCACCGGCTTGGTCCTCGGGAAGCGCGGCCCTGCGGCCGAGGTCGCGGTGAGGCTCTGGACGTCCCGCCGCGACTGGCCGAGGATCCGCATGAGCGCCATGGTCGCCTGGTCCTCGTCGGCGCGCACGAGGTCGACAGAGGGCGGGTCGCTGAAGGGAGACGCCAGGTGCGGGATGTCCGCGACCCGCACCGGCACGATGATGGGATGCGGACCGGGGTTGTGCCCGCTCGACAGGCTTCTCCACAGCTCGCGGATGTGCGGCGCGCGTACGTAGGCGGGTGAGACGACCGCGACGAAGTGGTCGACGGTCTCGGGTCCGGACCGGAGCCGGACGGCTCCACGGCCGTCTCCGGCCGCATGTGGACCCGGAACTCCGCCCGGGTGAGCAGCGAGTGCAACCAGTCGGCCCACAAGCGGTCTTCGGGCACGTAGCTCAGGACGACGTCACCGGGGGCGACCGGCCTGACCCGGGTGAACAGACCTCTGTAGCGCGATCGGAGCTTCTCGTCGATCGGCGAAGCACTGATCTTGCTCTTGGTGACGACTTCCGTGAGGCTCTCGTAGGCCTTGAGCATCGACCGCGGCGATCCGGGAAGGTCGCCGAAGGCGGCGAGGGTCTCCTCGAAGGCGTAGAACTGCTTGTAGGGGATCTCCACGGCCGCCCAGTAGCGATCAGGATCGGCTTGCCGGCGCCGGAGAGGAACTTGTCGAACTTGCTCCATGCGTACGCCCGCCCCGCGTCGAGTTTCTCCTTCTCCCCCTCCTCGATCCGCATGGGCACAGGGAAGATCTCGATGTTCCTGGTGTCCGCCCTGCTCACGTCACGGGCGACGTTGGCGGCTCCCTCGATGCTCTGGTCGCTCAGCGTGAAACAGTCGACCAGCGCGTCGGGCAGGTGCATCGTGCAGATCTCGGCGATGTCGCTGAGGCCGGTGCGGCTGTCGATGAGGACGTAGTCGTAATTCTGTTTCACGTCGGCGCGGAGGGCGTTGAAGAACAGGCCCCCGCCGAGCTGCTCCCAGAAGTGGTCCCAGTCGAACGAGCCGATCAGGGATGAGTAGTCACGGTTCTGGCGCCCGGCCGACATGAAATCAAGCCGGCCCTCACCGGGGAACTCGCTCCATTTGAGCGTGGTGACGTAAGGCGAGACCTGGGCGTATTCCTTGTGCCAGTCGTCGGATCGCGGCTCGTCCAGCACGGCGGCCCAGGCGTATTCCTGGATCATCTCGATGACCCCCGGCATGTCGCTGATGCCGGCGGTCAGGAAGGGGTGGAAGAACTTGTGCAGACCCGGAGACTCCAGGTCCCAGTCGATGGTCAGGACTTTCCGTCCGGTGCTCGCGAGGATCCAGGCGGTGTTCGCCAGCGCCATAGTGCGTCCGGTTCCACCCTTGTAAGAGTAGAAGGTGATGATTTGTCCCTCTTGGACGCCACTCATCTCAATCCTCACCATTTATCAGATCGTCCGCTCCATCGGGACCCCTCAACCTCAGACGCTTGGCATGGAGACCAGCGGGGGGATGGGCGGTCGCATGCTTCAGATACTGATTGCCGACGCGATGCACCACGGCACGCAGGGTTCGCCCGAACTCCTCGATCGTGGAGGTGTCCCGTGCGGAGATCCTAGAGCTCATCCGCCCTTCGAGAAGCCTGCGGCGCAGAACATTCTCCAGTTTTCCCACCAGCTCCGCTTCCGCATCATTTGTTCGCTCATCGTCGCGATTCCAGGGGACGATGACGTCGATCCACGGTTTTTCCAGGTCATCGAGCTGCCGGAGCTGGTCGAGCAGTTCGGGATCCCCCGCCGCCCAGGGATCGACAATCAGCACCGCCGGAGCCGTGGGAACGACCGTGCCGAGCACCTGGTCAGAGCTTTCGCGAAATGTGAGGACTTCGGGCGCGTACTCAAGGTTCCGGACCAGATCGGTCGCGTACTCCGCAAGCGAGGTACTGGTGTGGGGATAATACGGATTCCATTCGCTGTCCCCACCGCCGTAATACGCGTCGCTCCGGTCATCGGGCGACGAGGCCGGTGCGGGCGCCAGGATGATCTGGAGCTTACGGCGGGGGTATCCCGTGAACGCGTTCTGCGCCAAGTGGTAGTTCGCCTCGCTCCCGGGCAGGACCCGCGCCGATTCCGCCACCTCGACGATGCGCTGCGCCAGCCTGCGGAGGGAGATCTCGTACTCGTCGCGCAGACCGGTCCGCATGATCCCGTAGAGGCCGAGCCTCTGGTAGGTCTCTCCGAGCGCCGAGGACTCGAACTTCACCGGCTCCGTGGCGGTGGGCAGCTTCGGCAGCGGGGTCGGGACCCACAAGACGGGAACGATCGCGTTCATCGGCTCGAACTCGCCGACCGACCGCTCGATCCTCCGTGCGAACACCGACCACTCCCGGCCGCACCGCTCGCTGGCGAAATAGCGCGGGGTGTAGAGCGGGACGAAGACCTTGCAGGTCTCAAGGGCCGTGGCCGTGCGGGCCGACCAGCCGGTGCGCGGACGCTCCCTGTCGAGGTGACCGACTGCGGCGAGCGGAAGACCGACCGACTCGCTCACCACCGCGCAGAGCTTCTCGAAGAACGACACCACCCACATGTCCGGGTCGCCCATGTCGTCGGGGCCGTACTTCGGTGTGGGCTCATAGCTGAGGAAGAAATACGGGTTCCGGCCGTCGGCTCCCGGCGCCGATTCCCGCCCGCTCTCGCGCTGCCCAAGATCACTCATCGAAGACGTTCCTAAGATCGACGAAAACGGTCGGTTCGCAGGGCTCCAATCGCGTGCTGGTCGCGATGTCGACGATGGCTGCCGCTATTTCCAGAGTGGCGCTGATGTAACCGTTGTGGAAGTCCTTCATGACGGCCAGCCAGTAGAGGCAGTCCTTCATGGCGTCCTTGCTCGGAGGAGGGTGTCGCACCTGAAGCTCGCTGGCGACTTTGGGGATCCGCTGCAGATCCACGGGAGCCCAGAGCACGGGCAGGATGGCGGTGAACGGGCTGTAACTTCTCGACCGGTGAAGCTCCTCGCGGCGGGAGAACGCATCCCATTCCTTGCCGCAGAAGTCACTCTTGAAATATTTCGGCTGGTAGAGCGGTACGAAGACGCGACAGGTGGCGAGTGCTCGCATGATGTCGTCGTTCCAGCGGTTGCCACCCCGTATTTCACGGTCCATGAAGCCGACCGCCACCCCATCGGGATGATCTGTCAACTGCATGATGTGGCTGCATAGATCATGGTAGAACTCGACGACGTAGCGATCGGGCGTCTCCATCCCGATGTGGCCGATATGACGGTAGCTCAGGAAGAAGTACGGCCCGTCGGCTCCGTCACCGGACAACGATCCGTCTGACATAGGGCTCTCCAGACCCTCGCGGCGGTCCACCCCACATCATAGGAAGCCGGGCGCGGAAGTGCTCATGTGTAGGCCACGATAAACAGTTCAGCGTGGCCGCGCAGCATGAGCCGGGAATCACACGGGCCTGGGTGATCATCTGAATCAGTCACCAGCCCACAATTGCACCGTAGCTCGCATTCCCCCGACGAATCGCTCGCCCAGGGCGGTCAAAGATCCCGACGTGGCGAGCGTTTGGATGGCGTCCGCCGTGGCCTCGCGCCAGTGCAGGAATCGCGCCGTCGCCGACTCGGCGGAAGCCCCGGTCAGGGCATGTCTGCGCACCCTCCAGAAATCGGTGACGGCCATATGCGCGTAGGCCCCCTGCAAGAGACCGTCGAGCGGCCGTGGATCCTTTCGCCAGGCCGCTCGATAGAGCGTGACGTCGTTCTCGTCGTACAGATCAAGAAGATCGAAAATCGCCCCGAGCTTGACGTGCTGGAATTCGTGGATCATCAGCAGGGCGAGTTGCTCGGGACCGGCGGGCAGCGCGACGCCGATCGCGCCGAAAGCCTGCCTCGCGGTCGCGCTGACCTGGCTGCCGTCGCGCGAGGCCTCCAGCGGGGTCAGCACCCGCAGTCCCGCGGTCAGCGCGGGCAGATAGGCGGGGTGGTCCCGCTGGATCAGCTCCCAGGCGCCGGCGAACATCTCCCGCCACCCGGCCAGGCGCCCTGCGGAAAGGCGTGACGAGACCCGCAGGTCGTAGCAGTCCCTGAAGGGGTCGACGTCGTCCAGCACCACGGCCATCCCGCCGGCGGTCAGCAGGCGATGCGGATGCCACCCGTACGTCGCGACGGGCTCGCCGGGACGGATGTCCCAGTGCCGGTCGCCGGACGTGACGGTGAACGCGCCGGGCCGGGTCTCGACGATCGCCTCTCCCACCTGGCCGGTCGCCACGGAGCCCAGCGTCGGCAGGTAAAGCGCGTCGCCGGGTACCGAGACCGTCAGCCGCGTGGTCACACCCGCCCGGACGGCGGCGGCCGCGGCGATGTTGGCCAGATATCCCGTTTCGGCCGTCGCCCGGCGGCCCTGTTCGAGGCATCCGACGGACCAGACGCGTACATAGGGGTGGTCCAGCACCTCCTGGACCGTACCGGGGTGCTCGCGGTCGAGCACGGTGAGCAGCTTCCACGCCTCCGACACGGCGGGACCGGCCATCTCGTTCACCGACGCGACCAGCGCGCGGCGGAGGCTCTTCTGCGATTCGGCGAGGACCGCGAGCGCGTCGCCACCGCCGTAGCCCGACGCCAGGGCGTCCAGGTCGGCGAGCGGGATCGCGTGCGTCGCGGGAGCGCCGCCCGCTTCGTCCCGCACCCGGGTGCGGGAACGGACGTGCGTGATGAGCTTCATGAGGTCCGCGCAGTACACGCTCGGATTGAGGAACCCGCTGCCGGTCCGGTAGCGGTGGGCGTACAGGCCGCCGCCGCAGCTCTCGACCACGGGGCACGCCCGGCAGGTGTCACAGAGCCCTTCCAGCCCTCCCAGGTGGCCCGACATCCTGGGAGAGCGGGCCGCCTCGTCGAGACTGTGGCCGAAGACGTCGCGTCCGGTGGACGGAGCCCCGTCGAAGGCGGTCTTGAGCGAGTCGGCCTGCTCGTACTCCCCGTCGGTCTCGATGACGACGAGATCGCACTCGTCCACCCCCAGGGCCTCCGTGAGGCTGTTCCCCCCCTGGCTCGTACGGACGATGGACTCGAAGATGCGCATACGAACCGGTTGACCGTCCTTGACCCACCGATCGAAGATGCCGATCAGCCAGTCGGCGTAGGAGGTGGCGTCCCCATCCGGGCGCATCGGAGGGTGGTCCCAGGTCGCCTGCGGCAGCAGGAAGTCGACCATCGGCGGCTGGAGGGCGACGAGCGCCTCGTAGACCGCCACCGGGTCGTTCCTGACGTCGATCGTGCAGAGCAGTCCCGCGTAGATGCCCCGGTACTTTCCGCGCAGCAGGTTGACCGCGCGCACCACCCGGTCGTAGCTTCCACGGCCGTCGGCGTAACGACGGTGCAGGTCGTTGGCCGGGCGATCACCGTCCAGGGAGACGCCCACACGGACGTCGTTCGCGGCGAAGATCTCGCAGAACTCCTCGTCGAGTGTCACGCCGTTCGTGTGGACGCGCAGATCGACTTCACAAATTCCGCGCATCGCACGGCGAATGCCGATGATCGCTTCTTCGAGAAAAGCGTGGCCCGCCAGAAGGGGCTCTCCACCGTGCAGGACCACGTGGACGGCGGGTAACGCGTGTGCCCGCGCGTGCTCCGCGATGCGAGCGGTCGCCGCCGCCAGGGTCTCCCGAGAGATGATTTTGGGGCGGCGGCGCCAGCTCTGGTCCGCGTGTTCATATACATAGCAATGATCACACGCGAGGTCACACCTGCTCGAAACCTTGAGCACGAACTGCCGGAACGGCACGACGGGCTCCCTAGAATCCCTCGGCCGGCCGATCAGACAGAGGAGTTGAAAGCCGCGACAGAGACCCGCCGCAGGTCCGTCGACGCTGCCAGGACCCTCAACGTGACCGCTTCGAGTCCGGCCACCTCGGCCAGAGGGATATCTTGTAGATCCTTGATCTTCGAGGGAAGTATTGGGGTGCTGTCTCCAGAGATCCTCATGCCTTTACCGTTCTGCTTCGGGGCCGGGAAATATCCGCGAGCGAGCTTCGAATCGTGGAAACACCTTTGCATGCGATGAGGCTGTCACGCCGCAGGCGTACGACGCAGAGGTGAGGGCTCCACGTGCGTGCCGAAACAGTCGATCATGAGGCGTCCAGATCGACTGATATTTTTGACATTACTACCCAAGATTCGTTTTTGCACCCCAGAAAGTGGGATCTCACTTTACGTACACAGTGGCCGTCGCGGCACTGGCCGGTCGCGATTCCCCGCGACCTTTTCTCCTGCCGGGGCCGTGCCGGAGGGAGTGCGGCGGGCCGTGACCGCCCGGAGGGCGCGGCGGCGTCCGCGCCGGCCGAGAGTCCGCGCGGCGGGTCCCGGGGGGCCGCCGGCGGCGGGCGTGCGGGACTCGACTCGGTTGGTCAGAAGTCATTGACGGGGCAAGCACCTGCGGGTAGGTTCCTAGCTAATTAAAAGGAAAGCTTCCTAAAAGTAACGTCGCAACTTCGAGGTAGGAAGGTCGCCGACGTGTCGCGATCCCCACCACCCCCCTCGTGACCGCCCCGGCAGGAAACTCCCGGCGATCGGCCGGCACCGCCGCCCCTCGCTTCCGCGAGGCACGCCGGCTCAGTAGATACGTCCAGATCGACCCCCCTTTCGCATCCGCCCGATGGACGTGGAGCACACACACATGAAACACAGGTTCGCCAAAGTCTTGATAGCAGCGGGCGCACTGCTACTCCCGCTCAGCACAGCGGTGGCGTTCGGCCCCAGCGCCTCGGCCACGGTCACCACCACGAGCCGCGTCGCCCTCGCGGCCCCGGCGTGGGCTCCGAACACGGCCTACACCGTGGGCACCCTGGTCTCCTACAACGGCGTGGACTACCGGTGCGTCCAGAGCCACACCTCCCTGGTCGGCTGGGAGCCGCCGAACGTGCCGGCGCTCTGGACGCCGGTGACCGGCGGCGGTGACACCACCGCTCCGAGCGCGCCCGGCAACCTGCGGTCCACGGCGACCACCTCCACCAGCGTCTCGCTGGCGTGGAACGCCTCCACCGACAACGTGGGCGTCACCGGCTACAACGTCTACCGGGGCACCACCCTGGTCACCACCGTCACCGGCACCACCTACACCGACGGCGGCCTCACGGCGAACACGGCGTACTCGTACACGGTGAAGGCGCGCGACGCCGCGGGCAACCTCTCGGCGGCCAGCAACACGCTCAGCGTCACCACCCCGGGCAGCGGAGGCGGCGACACGACGGCGCCCAGCACGCCCGGCAACCTGCGGTCCACCGGCACCACGTCCTCCAGCGTCTCGCTGGCGTGGAACGCCTCCACCGACAACGTGGGCGTCACCGGCTACAACGTCTACCGGGGCGGCACCCTGGTGACCACCGTCACCGGCACCACCTACGAAGACGGCGGCCTGGCGGCGAGCACCGCCTACACCTACACCGTCCGCGCGCGCGACGCGGCCGGGAACCTGTCGGCCAACAGCAACCAGATCAGCGCCACCACCCAGAGCGGCGGAGGCGGTGGCGGCGGGAACAAGCTGCTCGGCTACTTCGTCGAGTGGGGCATCTACGGGCGCAACTACCACGTCAAGAACATCGAGACGAGCGGCTCGGCCTCCAAGCTCGGCTACATCAACTACGCCTTCGGCAACGTGACCAACGGCCAGTGCGCGATCGGCGACAGCTACGCCGACTACGACCGTGCCTACAGCGCCGCCGAGAGTGTGGACGGCGTCGCCGACACGTGGGACGCCGGCGCGCTGCGCGGCAGCTTCAACCAGTTGCGCAAGCTCAAGGCCAAGCACCCCGGCCTCAAGGTGATCTGGTCCTTCGGCGGCTGGACCTGGTCCGGCGGCTTCGGCCAGGCCGCGGCCAACCCGACGGCCTTCGCCAACTCCTGCTACAACCTGGTCGAGGACCCGCGCTGGGCCGACGTGTTCGACGGCATCGACATCGACTGGGAGTACCCCAACGCCTGCGGCCTGAGCTGCGACACCAGCGGGGCGGCCTCGTTCAAGAACCTGATGTCGGCGCTGCGCACGCGCTTCGGGTCGAACAACCTGGTCACCGCGGCCATCACGGCCGACGGCACCTCGGGCGGGAAGATCGACGCCGCCGACTACGGAGGCGCCTCGCAGTACGTCGACTGGTACAACGTCATGACGTACGACTACTTCGGGGCATGGGCGGCGGCCGGGCCGACCGCGCCGCACTCGCCGCTGAACTCCTACACCGGCATCCCGACCCCGGGCTTCTACTCCGACGCGGCCATCCAGAAGCTCAAGAGCAAGGGCGTCCCCTCCAGCAAGCTGCTCCTCGGCATCGGCTTCTACGGCCGAGGGTGGACCGGCGTCACGCAGAGCGCTCCGGGCGGCACGGCCACCGGCGCCGCGCCGGGCACCTACGAGGCGGGCATCGAGGACTACAAGGTCCTGAAGACCAGGTGCCCCGCGACGGGCACCGTGGCGGGCACGGCCTACGCCTACTGCGGCAACCAGTGGTGGAGCTACGACACCCCGAGCACCATCGCGGGGAAGATGAGCTACGCCAAGAACCAGGGCCTCGGCGGCTCCTTCTTCTGGGAGCTCACCGGGGACACCACCGGCGGTGAGCTGATCACCGCGATGAGGAACGGGCTGGGCTAGGCGCGGCGGGGGGCCGGGGAGCGCGGGCACGGGCCCGCCTCCCCGGCCTTCGGCGTCCGAGGAGTCAGATGGAGACCTTGCCGATCAGGGCGGGCAGCTCCGCGAGCCGGACCTCCCGGCAGGCCGCCTCCACGAGCAGGAGCTCAAGGCCGCGCAGGTAACGTTCCATGGCCTCGGGCCGGAGGAAGGCCGTGTCCGCCGTGAGGGAGATCCCGAGCCCGGCGGGCTCGTCGGTCACGTGCAGGCAGAACCGGCAGTTCAGCTGGTCGAGCTTGACGGGCCAGGTCACGGTGGTCTCGTCCAGCAGTGCCCGCGTCGCGGCCTCCTCGTGCTCGACGGCCACGATGCGCGGCTGCTCCGCGAACCGCTGGTCGTTGAAGCAGCAGTACGGATGGATCGTGGTCCCCCGGTCGCCGCTCGCGGACTCGACGACCTTCCGCAGCTCCAACGGGTCGAACCTGGTGTGCTTGTACGCGCGCAGGGACGACGCCCACGCCGAGCGCAGGAGGCCCTCGAAGGTCTCCTCGCCGAGGCCGAGGACGAACAGGCCGTCCTGCGCGAGCGGCGTCACCACGTCCCGGTCGCGCACGTGGAAGCGGTTGCCGACGACGGGCAGCATGGCGCACGTTTCGTGCCCGGTCACCTGGCCCACCATCGCGGCGGCCCCCGCGAGCAGCGCGGTCGTCCCGCTCACGCGGTGCCGGCCGGAGATGACCCGTACGGCGGCGTCCATGGCGCTGGACGTCATCGCCACCCGCCAGAACCTCGGCGCGAGGGGCGGCCCGGCGGGGGTGCCGAACATGGAGGGCGGGATCCGGCGGTACTCCCGGTCCCAGAAGGCCAGCGCCGAGGAGGAGACGCGCGCGCCGGCGGGCGAGTGCTGCTCGCGGGCGAGGTCGAGCGGCTGGCGCGGCGGCGGTCCGGGAACGGCTCCCCGGCGCAGGAGCAGCCGCAGGTCCCGTACGACGACGTCGGCGCCGTGGCCGTCGGCGGCCAGGTGGCAGAAGACGAGCACCACGGCGCGGACGTCACCCTCGCAGGTCACAAGCCCGATCCGCAGCGGCCATTCGGCGCGGTAGTCGAAGGTCGGCCCGGCGAGCCGGTCGCGCAGGTCGTCGGCGGCCCGCTTGAGGTCCGGCGCGGAGGACTCCACGACCTCGGCTTCGAGGACCCCGGAGCCCGCCACGTCCTGCCACACTTCGCCGCCGACGTCGCGGAGCCTCGTACGCAGGGACTCGTGGCGGGCGACGAGCTTCGCCAGCGCGTCCAGCACGTCCTGTGGCGGGCGCGGTGAGATCGCGACGACCCGGCCGAAGTTGAAGTAGTGGTCGCTCGGCATCGTGCGGCACATGGCGAGCCAGATCGACCGCTGGCCCCAGGTGAGCGGGGCGGTCCCCGAACGCTCGCCCTCGAACGCGAACTCCATCCTCATCCGCTCACCGGCCGCGCGGACAGGACGCCGAGGATGTGGCCCACCAGGGAATCCAGGGAGTCGAGGAAGTCCACGTCGCCACCGAGGTCGATCTCCACGCCGAGCTCCTCCTCGATCGCGTCGAGCAGCCGCAGGGTCGTCAGCGAGGTCACGCCGAGCGCCGTGAACGATCCGCCCGACCGGAGGACCTCCTCCGAGGTGATCTCCCCGTCGGAGGCGGCCGCCACCATGCCGGCGACGCGCCGCCTCATCGCGTCGCCTCCGGGGTCGTCCCGCGTCACGCCCGTCATGTCGCCACCGGGGTCGTTCCGCGTCACGTCCGTCATGTCGCCTCCGCTCGGAGAAGCCTGATCGCCTCGACCACGCCGTCGATGGTGGGGCTGTCGAAGAAGACGTCCAGATCGACGTCCACGCCGAGGTGCTTGCGGATGCGGCCGGCGATCTGCGTCACGGTCAGCGAGTGGCCGCCGAGGTCGAACAGGTCCTCGTCCGGGCGGATGCCGTCGATCCTCAGCACCTCCTCCCAGATGCGGGTGACGTCGGCGACCAGGGGATCGGCCTCGGCCGGTGGCGGGGACGCCTCCTCGGTTCGCGAGGGCGGATCGGGGAGGGCCGCGCGGTCGAGCTTCCGCGCCGGTGTCAGCGGCAGGCGGTCGAGGTGGACGAAGACTCCCGGCACCATGACGCCCGGAAGGACCCGCGCCAGATGCTCCCGCAGGGCCGCCGTCTCCGGCGGGACGCCCGCGTCCGGCCCGGTCTTCGGCACGACGTAGGCGACCAGGCGCTGGTCGCCGGGGCGCAGGACCACGGCGGCCTCGGCGACGAGCGGATGCGCGAGCAGCCTGGCCTCGATCTCGCCCAACTCCACGCGGTGCCCGCGGATCTTGACCTGGCCGTCCGCCCTGCCGAGGAACTCGATGAGCCCGTCCGGCCGCCTCCTGCCGAGGTCCCCCGTGCGGTAGAGGCGCGAGCCCGGCGGCCCGTACGGGTCGGCGACGAAACGCTCGGCCGTCAGCGCCGGGCGGTCCAGGTACCCGCGTGCCACCCCCGCTCCCCCGACGCAGATCTCGCCCGGCACCCCCGCCGGTACGGGCGCCAGCCGCTCGCCGAGGAGGTGGACGCGGGTGTTGGCGAGCGGGACGCCGATCGTGACCTCGTCCGGCTCCTCGGGGATCTCGGCGATCGCCGACCACACCGTGGTCTCGGTCGGGCCGTACACGTTCACCAGGCGGCCCACCCGTCCGCGAAGCTCGCGTGCCAGCGGCAGCGGCAGGGGTTCGCCTCCGCTGAGGGCAACGAGGCCCGGCTCGTCCAGGCCCGCGTCCAGCAGGAGCCGCCAGCTCGACGGGGTCGCCTGGACGTGGGAGACGGAACGGTCCCTGATCAGACGGCGCAGCGCGGCGCCGTCCCTCGTGCTCGCCTCCGGCACGACGACGACCCGCCCGCCCGTGATGAGCGGCAGCAGGAGCTCCAGCGCCGAGATGTCGAACGCCAGGGTGGTCAGCCCGAGCCACACGTCGCCGTCGCCCGCCCCGAGCTCGTCGCGCATCGCCAGCAGCAGGTTGGTCAGCGAGCGGTGCTCCACCTCGACGCCCTTGGGGCGGCCGGTGGACCCGGAGGTGTAGATGACGTACGCGAGGTCGCCGGGCGCAGGGGGCTCGGGCCGTACGGCCGCGACGGGCCACGACGCCAGATCGCCGAGCTCCAGCACCGGGACCGTCCCCCAGGGGAGGTCCGGGATCCCGGTGACGCAGGGCGGGTCGGTGAGCCGCTCGCGCCCGAGGACCAGCGCGGCCCCCGCGTCCCGCAGGACGAAGGCGAGCCGCTCCTCGGGGTACCCCGGGTCGAGCGGGAGGTAGGCGCCGCCCGCCTTGAGCACGGCGAGCACGGCGGCGACCATCTCCGGCGAGCGTTCCAGGTGGATCGCGACCAGCGTGCCGGGACCCGTCCCGCGCTCGCGCAGCAGCCCGGCCAGCCGGTCGGCCGCCGCGTCCAGCTCGGCGTAGGTCACCTCGCGCTCGCCGCAGACGACGGCGACGGCGTCCGGGGTCGCCTTGGCGCGCTCCTCGAACAGCCGGGTCACGGTGACGTCCGGTACGGGCCGGTCCGTGGCGTTCCACCCGGGAAGCGCCCGCCACTCGTCCGGGGTGAGGATCGGCAGGTCGGCCAGGCGCAGGCCGGCGTCGGCGGTGACGCCGTCGACGAGGGTGCGGAGGTGGCCCGCGAGCGCCTCCACGGTGCCGGGGGCGACGGCGTCCGGGCTGAACTGGAAGCCCAGGGCGAGCCCGCCGGAGGAGTCGACCGCCTGGAGGTGCAGCGTGTTGCGGGCGGCGCCGCTGAACACCGTCCAGTCGATGGTGACGTCCAGGCCGGGGAAGACAGGGTCGGGGTCGCGTTCGCGGTAGCTGAGCGAGACGGGGGCGAGCGCGGCGCGCGGCGAGAGGCCGCCGACGGCCTGGGTGAGGGGCACCCGGCGGAACCGGTACAACTGCCGCAGCTCATCGCGGACGGACCGGGCGAACTCGGCGAACGACATGTCGAGCGCGGGCCGGGTCACGACCGGGAGCTCGTTCACGAACAGGCCCGCCTGGTCGCGGGCCTGCGGGGTCCGGGTGGACACGTCGACCGCGACGACGACCTGCTCGTTGCCGTACCGGCGCAGCAGCGCGTGCAGGCAGGCGAGCAGGAACTCGAAGCCGGTCACCCCGAGGGAGGTGGCGGCGGGGGCGATGTCGTCCAGGACGACCTCGATCACCTGCCCCGGCTCCGCCGCCCGTACGGCGCGCGCGGGGCCGGGCAGGATCGGCTGCGGCGGGTCCGTCCAGCGCTGCCGCCAGAAGGCGGCGGCCTCGTCGCGGAGCGCGGCGACCTCCTCGCGCTCGCTCTCGACGTGCTCGCCGTAGGAGTGCGCGAGCTCGGGCAGCCCGGCGGGCGTTCCGGTGACGCGCTCCCGGTAGCAGGCGGCGAGGTCGCGTACCAGGACGTCCTTGGACATGCCGTCGAAGACCAGGTGGTGGGCGGTGAAGACGACCTGGTGACGCACCGGGCTCAGCGTGATGATCGCGAAGCCCGCCAGGGGCCCCCGCGTGAGGTCGAAGGGCCGCTCGACGTGCGCACGTACGGCCTCACCGGACTGGCCGGCGAGCACGACGGACGGGGGGACCTCGGCGGGGACGAGGCGAAGGTCCCCGTCCACCTCGGCCGGCACGGTGCCGAGCAGGGGGTGGCGGGCCAGGACGGCCTCACACGCGTCGCGCATCGCCGCCACGTCGAGGCCGCCCTCGAACGTCATGACCAGGGGCATGCGGTACGCGGAGCCGGCCGCGCCCGTCCGCTCGGTGATCCAGATCCCGTGCTGGGCGGGCGAGGCGGGGAGATGGGTGTCAAGGGGAGTCCGCTGCATCGTCGCCTTCCGGGGTGGCGAGGAGGGTACGCAGCTCGCGCTTGAGTACCTTCCCCGCGGTGTTCTTGGGCAGGGACGGGAGAACCGTCCATCGGGTCGGCAGTTCGTGGTTGGCGAGCCGGCCCGTGAGGAAGGCGCGCAGCTCGACGGGTGTGGTGTCGTGGCGGCAGACGAGGGCCGCCGCGACGGCCGAACCCATCACCGGATGCGGCACCCCGAACACGGCGGCCTCGACCACCGCCGGGTGCTCGTGCAGCGCGGCCTCGACGCGCAGGGTCGAGATCTTGAACGCGCCGGACTTGACGATGTCGCTCTCCCTGTCGAGCAGATAGAGGTACCCGTCGTCGTCCAGGTAGCCGATGTCGCCCATGCGCACCCATCCGTCGCGGAACACCGCGCCGGGGGCGTCGCGGTCCCGGTGGTAGCCACGCGGCGCGGCCGGTGAGCGCAGCCAGACCTCCCCGGCCGTCCCCGGCGGGACGGGGCCCTCACCGCCCGAGATCATGAGCGAACCGCCGGACGCCGGGCGGCCCACCGAGTGAGGGCGCTCGGGATCGAAGACCATGGTCGTCTGGGCGGGGGCGGCCTCGGTCGAGGTGTAGTAGTTCACGATCGTCGCCCGAGGGAACGCCTCCGTCAGCGCGACGGCGACGGACGGGGCCAGCGCCGCCGCCGTCGATCCAAGCAGCAGCACGCTCGACAGGTCGTACTTCTCGGCGACCTTCGCGTTGAGCAGCTCGATCGCCATGGACGGCACGAGGAACACGGTGCCGGCCCGGTAGGACTCGATGAGGCGGGCGAAGCGGGCGGCCGTGAAGCGCGGCAGGGTCAGCGCGCCCGGACGGGCGTCCAGCGTGTTGATCAGCATGGTCTGCGCCGCGTTGGTGCCGATAGGGAAGGCGTGGAGGAAGTGGCGCGAGTGGGCCAGCGGGCGGCGGCGGGCGTCGCGCGAGCAGCCGAAGGTGAGGTTCGCGTGGCTCGCCACCACGCCCTTCGGCTCCCCGGTCGTGCCCGAGGTGTAGAGGATCTGGGCGGGATCGCCCGGCTGGACGGGCACGCCGGCACCCGGGGGCGTGACCGGTCCGTCCGGCCCGGCCAGGTCTGGGAGGGTCACCGTCCAGAGCCCCGAGGGCGGCACGCTCCTGCCGGAGCCGTGGACGGCGCACACGGCGGAGCTGTGCGACAGGAGCCGGTGGAGCTCGGCGGGAGGCAGGCCGGCGGACAGCGGCACGGCGACGCCGCCGGCCCTCTGCGCGGCGCAGTAGGCGATCGCGTAGTCGATCCACTCGTTCTCGCCGAAGACCAGGCCGACCCGGTCACCCGCCCGCAGCCCCCGTTCGAGCAGTCCCCGTGCCGCGGCGTCCGAGCGGCGGTCCCATTCTCCGAACGTCAGCGAGCCGACGCCGTGGACGGTCAGCGCGACCGCGCCGGGGTCGGCCGTGGCGCGAGCGGACAGCAGGCCCGGAACCGTCAGCGTGGCGGACCGGCCGCGAGCCGAGCCCGGTTGTGCGGCACGCACTGTGCACCTCCGAGGAATGGGCGCGTGCGAAACGACGGCGGCGCCCGGGCCGACGCGCCTTGCGTCAAAGGACGACTGTTTCCCCTGGATAAAACGTTTGGCTCCCCGAAGCGCCCGGCCAGTGGGACCCCGAGGCTCGCACCGCGTCACGCGGTCTTTTCGGGTCACGGAGAAACCTGGCTGGGAGCGCTGCCATATTGCTTCCCCCGCCGCCGCCCTGTCAAGGCCGCTTCGGCGGAAACCCCTGTGGGCACGGGGTTCTCGCACCGGACGTCCCGCGGCCGGACACTTCGCGGATAAGCGTCGGCGGTTGACAATTCCTATTTCCCGTTCATAGCGTACGGTCCATTGATCAGACCGCTATATGCGCGTTTCCTCGCGCAGCCGCCGAGGCGATATAGCCGCATATCCGCCGACCCCCGAGCCGCCTCCACCGACGAGGAACCGGACCGTGTGAAAGACGGGTTCACCATGCCCGCACCATCGACGCCCGAGGGCCCCGGGGACGGCGTCTCACTGTCGTCCAGCCGCCGGGCCCTGCTCGCACGACGGCTCGCCTACCGGCCGCCCCTCGCGGAGGGCGCGCCGGCCCTGCAGGACGCCCCGGGCCCGGAGGACGCCGCGCCGCCGATCGACGAGTTCCCGCTGTCGGCGGGCCAGGAACGGGTGTGGTTCCTCCAGCGGTTCGACCCCTCCGACGCGTCCTTCAACATCTTCGTCACCGAGCGCCTGCGCGGCCCGCTGGACACCGGCGCCCTCGGTCGCGCGCTGGACGCGATCGTCGCCCGGCACGGCACGCTTCGCACCCGCTTTCGCGGCGAGGGGCGTCCCGTGCAGCAGGTGATGCCCGCGACGCCGCTCCCCGTCGAGCACCTCGACCTCTCGGCCCTCCCCGCCGCCGACCGCGAGAGGCGGGCGCGGGAACTGGTGGCCGAGCGGACGAACCGGCCCTTCGACCTCGGCCGGGCGCCGCTGCTGCGGGTCTCCCTGATCCGCCTGTCCGCCCGGGAACACGTGCTCTGCCTGGTCGTCCATCACATCGTGGCCGACGGATGGTCGCTCACCGTGCTCTACCGCGAGCTGGCCACGCTGTACGAGGCCTTCCGCGAGGGCCTGCCGTCGCCGCTGCCGGAACTCCCCCTCCAGTACGCCGACCACGTGCGCGCTCCTCGCGACGACGAGGCGGCCGGTCTGGCGTACTGGAAGGAACGGCTCGCGGGGCTGCCCACGCTCGACCTGCCGGCCGACCGGCCCCGGCCGGCGGTGAGGACCTCGCGTGGCGACGTCCACGTCCTGCGGGTACCCCTTGAGGTGGCCGAAGGCGTCGAGCGGGTCGCACGCGCGCATCGCTGCACGCCGTTCATGACCCTGCTCGCCGCCTACGAGGTGCTGCTCTGCCGCCACACCGGCCAGGCCGGCTTCGCCGTCGGGACCTCGATCGCCGGCCGCGCCGATCCGGACCTGGAGCCCGTGATCGGGTTCTTCTCCAGCACGCTGGTGCTCCGCGCCGACCTCGACGGGGACCCTTCGTTCGCCGACCTCCTGCGCAGGGTGCGCAAGGACGCGCTGGGCGCCTACGGCCACCAGGCGGTGCCGTTCGAGCGGCTGCTGCCGGAGCTGCGGATCCCCCGGGACCTCAGCCGCACCCCGCTGTTCCAGACGATGTTCATCCAGCAGAACCAGGCCGACACCGGGCACGGGCGGCTGGCGCTCGGCGGCCTTGAGGTGGAGCCCTTCGACCCGGGCTTCCGGTACAGCAAGATGGACCTGTCGGTGGACGTCACCCGTGACGCCGAGGGCCTGTTCGCCGCGTTCACCTACAACACCGACCTGTTCGACGCCCCGGCCATCGCCCGCCTGGCCCGCCGCTACGAGAGGGTGCTGAGGTCGGTCGTGGCGGATCCCGCCGAGCGGGTCTCGCGGCTGTCGTTCCTGCCGCCGGACGAGCGCGAGGAGATCACGCGCGCCTAGCTACCAGTCTTGGGAGATGCCGGACATGCGCCGGAGGTACTCGTCCTCGTCGATCTCCCCGGCGGCGTAGCGCCGCTTGAGGATCTCCTTGGGATTGTCGGCGGCGGGCGGCTCCGCCGTACGCCTCTGCGGGGTCCAGGTCCAGGTGCGCACCAGCACGAGCACGCAGGAGACGATGATGATCAGCCCGAAGAGCAGCAGCAGGGTTTTCACGCCAACCTCCCATTCCCTGCGATCTCGGGGCCCTCGCGCGCTCCCATTCTCGCAGCTTCGCCGACCTTAGCCGGGGCCTCTCCGCGCGACAATCGGTGTGCGGAGCATGCACAATCGTCCCCGAACCTCAAGCGAAGGCGGATCAGGATCGTGACGATCTCCATTCATCAGCAGATCGCCGAGGAGCTCGGCGTGCGTGAGCGCCAGGTGAAGGCCGCCGTCGAGCTGCTCGACGGCGGCGCCACCGTGCCGTTCATCGCCCGCTACCGCAAGGAAGCGACCGAGATGCTCGACGACGCGCAGCTGCGCACGCTCGAAGACCGGTTGCGCTACCTGCGTGAGCTGGAGGAGCGGCGCACGGCGATCCTGGAGTCGATCCGCTCCCAGGGCAAGCTCGACGAGGCGCTCGAAGCGCAGATCATGGCCGCCGACTCCAAGGCGCGCCTGGAGGACATCTACCTCCCTTACAAGCCCAAGCGCCGCACCAAGGCGCAGATCGCCCGTGAGGCGGGGCTGGAGCCGCTGGCCGACGGGCTGCTCGCCGACCCCTCGGTCGACCCGCAGGCGGCAGCCGCCGCCTTCGTCGACGCGGAGAAGGGCGTCGCGGACGCCGCCGCCGCGCTGGAGGGCGCGCGGGCCATCCTGATCGAGCGCTTCGCCGAGGACGCCGACCTCATCGGCGGCCTGCGCGAGCAGATGTGGTCGCGTGGCCGCCTGGTGGCCCGGGTCAGGGACGACAAGCAGGAGGCGGGCGCCAAGTTCTCCGACTACTTCGACTTCGCGGAGCCCTTCACCAAGCTGCCCTCCCACCGCATCCTCGCGATGTTCCGTGGCGAGAAGGAGGAGGTCCTCACCCTCACGCTGGAGCCCGAGGAGGCGCCCGCCGAGGACGGCCCGAGCACCTACGAGCAGCGCATCGCGCGGCGCTTCGACGTCGCCGACCGGGGCAGGCCCGCCGACCGCTGGCTGCTCGACACCGTGCGCTGGGCCTGGCGCACCCGCGTCCTCGTCCACCTCGGCATCGACCTGCGCATGCGCCTGTGGCAGGCCGCCGAGGAGGAGGCGGTGCGCGTGTTCGCCACCAACCTGCGCGACCTGCTGCTCGCCGCGCCCGCGGGCACCCGCCCGACAATGGGCCTCGACCCCGGCCTCCGTACGGGCGTGAAGGTCGCCGTCGTGGACACGACCGGCAAGGTCGTCGCCACCGAGACGATCTACCCGCACGAGCCGAGACGCCGCTGGGACGAGTCGATCGCCGTCCTCGCTCGCCTGGCCCGCGAGCACCACGTCGAGCTGATCGCGATCGGCAACGGCACCGCCTCGCGCGAGACCGACAAGCTCGCCGGCGACCTCATCAAGCAGCAGCCCGACCTCAAGCTCACCAAGATCGTCGTCTCGGAGGCCGGGGCCTCGGTCTACTCGGCCTCCGCCTACGCCTCGCAGGAGCTACCCGGCCTCGACGTGTCGCTGCGCGGCGCGGTGTCCATCGCCCGCAGGCTCCAGGATCCCCTGGCCGAGCTGGTCAAGATCGATCCCAAGTCGATCGGCGTCGGGCAGTACCAGCACGACCTGTCGGAGACCAAGCTCTCACGCTCGCTCGACGCCGTCGTGGAAGACTGCGTGAACGCCGTCGGCGTCGACGTCAACACCGCCTCCGCGCCGCTGCTGACCCGCGTCTCGGGCATCGGCTCCGGGCTCGCCGAGAACATCGTGCTGCACCGCGACGCCAACGGGCCCTTCCGGTCGCGCCGCGCGCTCAAGGACGTGCCCCGGCTCGGCCCGAAGGCGTTCGAGCAGTGCGCCGGCTTCCTGCGCATCCCCGGCGGGGACGACCCCCTCGACTCCTCCAGCGTGCACCCCGAGGCGTACCCGGTGGTGCGGCGCATCATCAGCGCGGCCGGCGGCGACCTGAAGACCCTGATCGGCAACGGCGCCGTGCTGCGCTCGCTCCGGCCCGCCGACTTCGCCGACGACACCTTCGGCCTGCCGACCGTCACCGACATCCTCAAGGAGCTGGAGAAGCCGGGCCGCGACCCGCGACCCGCCTTCAAGGCCGCGACCTTCAAGGAGGGCGTGGACAAGATCTCCGACCTTTCGCCCGGCATGCTGCTGGAGGGCGTCGTCACCAACGTCGCCGCCTTCGGCGCCTTCGTCGACGTCGGCGTGCACCAGGACGGCCTCGTCCACGTGTCCGCCATGTCCAGGACCTTCGTGAAGGACCCGCGTGAGGTCGTGAAGCCGGGCGACATCGTGCGGGTGAAGGTGCTCGACGTCGACATCCCCCGCAAGCGCATCTCCCTCACCCTCCGCCTCGACGACGAGGCCACGGGCCGTACGGGCGACCAGGCCGCGGGCCGTACGGGCGACCAGGCCGGGGGCCGGGGCGGCGGGCAGCCCGCGGGCCGTGCCGGAGGCCGGAACGCCCAGGCGGGGGACGCCGACCGCAGGGGCGGCAAGAAGCCGGGGCCGGGCCAGCGCGGCGGCGGAGGCCAGCCCCGGCAGGACCGGGGCGGTTCGAGCGGCGGCGGCGCGCTCGCGGAGGCCCTCCGCAAGGCCGGCCTCGACAAGGGCCTCAAGTAACCCGATCAGCGACCGTGCCGGGCGCCTGCGAGCCGCGCCCGGCACGGTCTCCGAGGCCGCAGGGAGGACCTGCGTTCGGAAGGCGATGAATCGAACGGATACCCTTCGGCTGTTCGTAAACCGTCAACCGCCCACGTAGGGGAACGTCATGACGCAGGCTCCCGTCAAGGTCACCGTCACCGGCGCCGCCGGCCAGATCGGCTACGCGCTGCTCTTCCGCATCGCCTCAGGCCACCTGCTCGGCCCGGACGTGCCGGTGCGGCTGAGCCTTCTGGAGATCCCGCAGGCCGTCAAGGCCGCCGAGGGCACGGCCATGGAGCTCGACGACTGCGCGTTCCCGCTGCTCCAGGGCATCGACATCAGCGACGACGCCAACGCGGCCTTCGAGGGCGCCAACGTCGCGCTCCTGGTGGGCGCCCGCCCGCGCACCGCCGGCATGGAGCGCGGCGACCTGCTCCAGGCCAACGGCGGCATCTTCGGGCCGCAGGGCAAGGCGATCAACGACCACGCGGCCGACGACGTGCGCGTCCTGGTCGTGGGCAACCCCGCCAACACCAACGCGCTGATCGCGCAGCAGCACGCGCCCGACGTCCCCGCCGAGCGGTTCACCGCGATGACCCGGCTCGACCACAACCGCGCGCTCTCGCAGCTCGCCGCCAAGCTGGACGTCCCCGTGACGGCCATCACCAAGATGACCATCTGGGGCAACCACTCCGCCACGCAGTACCCCGACCTCTACAACGCCGAGGTCAACGGCAAGATCGCGGCCGAGCAGGTCGACGAGGGATGGCTGCGCGACACGTTCATCCCCACGGTCGCCAAGCGCGGCGCCGCGATCATCGAGGCGCGCGGCGCGTCCTCGGCGGCCTCGGCGGCGAACGCGGCCATCGACCACGTCCACGACTGGGTGAACGGCACCCCCGAGGGTGACTGGACCTCCGTGGCGCTCCCGTCCGACGGCTCGTACGGCGTGCCCGAGGGCCTGATCTCGTCGTTCCCCGCCGTCTCCCGCGGGGGCCGCTGGGAGATCGTCCAGGGCGTCTCTCTCAACCAGTTCTCGCGCGAGCGCGTCGACGCCTCGGTGGGCGAGCTGGGCGAGGAGCGCGACGCGGTCAGGCAGCTCGGGCTGATCTGACGGCCGAGGCCATCGGAGCCGTGCCCCGGGATCCGCTCCGATCCCGGGGCGGCACCGCGTCCGCCATCGCGGCCCGCGGCGGCCGACAGCCCGATCAGGGCGAGGATCACGACCTCGGTGACCACCACCAGCCGCTGCGTCAGCCCGGCGGGGACGGCGCCGGGGTCGGCCCCGAACATCCGCACGGCATAGGGCAGCAGCACCAGGACCAGGAAGCACGTGGCGGCCAGGCTCAGCCATCGCAGCAGGCGGGCCCGCCCGCCCTCGCGGGAGGCCACCACCAGCCCCGCGGCGGGCATGGCCACGAAGGCGGCGAAGGCGGCGTACCTGTGGATGCCCCCCGACATCGACAGCGACATCCCCGGCCGGTCCGTGGGAAACGCCGCGATCATCAACATGCAACAGCCCCACGCACCCACCAGCGCCACGGTGGCGCGCTCGGCCCCCTGCCGCGACATCTCGATGGCGAACAGCGCGGAGCCCACGGCGAACAGCGTCAGCGAGGCCGCCAGCAGCCACCCGTGGGGATGGAAGGCGTACTCGCTGATCATGCCTCGGAGCGGGTCCAGGTCGGAGCTCACATGGAGGGCGACCATGGAAGCGGCGCCCCCCGCGAGGGCTGCGAACCCGCCGGCCGTCAAACGATTCGTCATACACGTGACTTTGTCGGCCGGCATGACACACAGGCATCGGAGATCGGCCGGATCGAGCCCTGGAGCGCCCCCGAGCCGACCCCGACGCCGGCCTGCCCGGAAGCGGCCTCAGATCAGGGTCGAGCGCATCTCACCAGGGGAGACGACCCCGGAGCGGACCCGGTCGGCGCTCACCGGCTCCCGGCCACGTCCGCGGAGTCGGCGGGGGCCAGCTCGGGCTCGGAGGCGCGCAGCCAGCGGCAGGCGTACGGGTCCAGGTCGATCTTCACCCGGCCGTCCGCGGAGATCTTCTCGGTCCCGTCGACGAGCAGGTCGGTCAGCACCCGGCCGTCGTCGAGGCCGTCGAGGGTGAGCTCGAAGGACACCTCCTGGCCGGCGAAGTTGTGCAGGGCGACCACGGTCTCCCCGTCGAGGTCCGCGCGATGGGCCAGCACGGACGGCTCCCCCGTGTCCAGCACCGTGTAGTCCCCCCAGGCCAGCTCCGGGCACCCCCGGTACTGCTCGACCAGCTTGGTGATCCACATGAGCAGGGAGTCAGGATCACGGCGCTGGGCGCTGACGTTGACGCGCTCGGGGCCGTACTTGCCCTCGACCAGGGGATTGCGGAACGACTTCGGGTCGGCGGTGGAGAAGCCGCCGTTCCTGTGGGGCGTCCACTGCATCGGCGTCCGTACGGCCTCACGGCCCGCGACCTTCAGGTTCTCCCCCATGCCGATCTCCTCGCCGTAGAAGAGCACGGGCGTGCCCGGCAGGGAGAAGAGCAGGCTGTAGACCATCTTGATCCTGCGCTGGTCGCCGCCGAGCATGGGCGGGAGCCGGCGTCGCAGCCCTCTGCCGTACAGCTGCATGTCATTGTCGGGTCCGAAGGCCGCGAAGACCTCCTGGCGTTCCGCCTCGGTCAGCTTGTCCAGCGTTAGCTCGTCGTGGTTGCGGACGAACGTGGCCCAGTGGCTGTCCCTCGGGGGCGCCGGGCGTTCCCTGAGGGAGTCGGCGAGCGGGCCCGCCTCGCCTCGGGCGAGCGCGAGGTACATGCGCTGCATGCCGATGAAGTCGAAGCACATCGTGACCTCGTCGCCGAGATCGTTGCCGAAGTACTTCAGCAGGTCGGGGTATTCGAGGTTGACCTCGCCGAGGAGCACGGCGCTGCCGTCCCTGCGGTTCATGAACGCCCGCATGTCACGCAGGAATTCGTGTACGTCGGGAAGCTTGCCGTCCTGCCCCTGGCTCGCCGCCTTCCCGGCGTCCTTCTTCTTCGCCGATCGCCCCTTGGCGGCGTCCTCCTTCTTGGAGACGTCCTCCACCAGGAACGGGACGGCGTCGACGCGGAACCCGGAGAGCCCGAGCTCCATCCAGAACCCGAGGATCCTCGCGATCTCGTCGCGCACCTCGGGATTGGCGACGTTGAGGTCGGGCTGGAAGCGGTAGAAGCGGTGGTAGTAGTACTGCTCACTGCCTTTGTCGTACTCCCAGAGGCTCTTCTCCTTGTCGGGGAAGACCACGCCCTTGGGGTCGTCCGGCTCGGGGGTGTCGGACCAGATGTACCAGTCGCGGTAGCGCGAGTCGCGGCTCGACCTCGCGTCCTTGAACCACGGGTGCTCGTCGGAGGTGTGGTTGACGACCAGGTCGGCGATGACGCGGATCCCTCGGTCACGCGCCGTGCGCATGAACTCGACGAACTCCCCGAGCGTGCCCAGCCGGGGGTCCACGCTGTAGAAGTCCGTGATGTCGTATCCGTCGTCACGGTCGGGGCTCGGGAAGAACGGCATCAGCCAGACGCACGTCACTCCGAGCCGTTCGAGGTGGTCGATGTGCTCGGTGGCGCCGCGGAAGTCGCCGATGCCGTCGCCGTCGCCGTCGGCGTAGGTCTCGACGTCGAGGCAGTAGACGACGGCGTTCTTCCACCACAGGTCTGAGGTATGGGTGAGTCTCACCCGCCCGCCTCTACCCCAAGGGACGGCAAACTATCTGCCACGGCCGAGCCGGGGGCGAGAGGTCAGGTAAAAGCTTAGGGCCCGTACCGGTGATGCGGTACGGGCCCAGATGAGAAAGGCTGTCGTCAGATGACGGTAACCTGCTCGGCCTGCGGGCCCTTGGCCCCCTGCACGGTCACGTAGGTGACTCGCTGGTTCTCATCCAGGCTGCGGTAGCCACCGGAGGTGATCGCCGAGTAGTGCACGAACACATCGGCAGTACCGTCGTCCGGAGCGATGAAGCCAAAGCCCTTTTCGGCGTTGAACCACTTGACGGTGCCTTCAGACAACTCTGCTTCTCCTTGTTAGGAGCCTTCACCGTAACGCCAGGTCGGCGGAACGGGGCTGCGTAGCGGACCATACCCTGCATCCACGAAACCGCTGAAGAAGCAGAACGACCGCTGTCAGGAAACTTCCCGCGGGCGCTTTTAAGGAAAAGACGTTCGAGGAAACTACGACTGCAACACGGTCGACCCTACCGGCTGTCCCGCCGAATCACAAACGAATCACGCGTGTCGCGCGCCGCTCGCACATATGCACCTGGGAGACCACAGAAAATACCGATATTTCACTACATAGAGTGACGTGGAGGGGATCGAACCGCGAGGCGTCCGGGCGTGCTCAGGCGTCCTCCCGGAGCACCCGCTGGGCGACGGCGAAGGCCGCGTTCGCCGCGGGCACCCCGCAGTAGATGGCCGTCTGGAGCAGCACTTCCTTGATCTCGTCTGGCGTCAGCCCGTTGCGCAGCGCCGCCCGCACGTGCATGGCCAGCTCGTCCAGGTGACCGTGGGCGACCAGCGCCGTGAGCGTGACGCAGCTCCGCGTCCTGCGGTCGAGGCCGGGCCGCGTCCAGATCTCCCCCCACGCGTACCGGGTGACGAAGTCCTGGAAGTCGGCCGTGAAGTCGGTGGCGGCGGCCAGGGTCCCCTCGACGTGGACGTCGCCGAGCACCTCGCGCCGCACCTTGATGCCCCTGCCGTGGCCGAGGAACCGCGACATCAGCCCGGACACGACGTCCGCGTGCTCCAGGTTGGCCAGGTGGGCCGCCTCGGCGACCACGACCAGGCGCGCGCTGGGAATGCCCTCGACCAGGATCTCGGCGTGCTCCACGGGGGTCGTCGGGTCCTGGTCGCCCGCGATCACCAGGGTCCGCGCCGTGATCCGCGGCAGCCGGTCGCGCAGGTCGAAGGCGGCGATCGCCTCGCAGGCGAGCGCGTAGGACTCCGGGTCGGCGCCGAGCAGCGTCGTCTGCACCGGCTCGGCCAGCTCCGGGTCGACCCCGAGCGTGAACCACCGGGCGGTCACCAGGCCCGCCAGCCACGCCATGCCCTCGGCGCGTACGCGTGCCGCCCGCTCGTGCCACGGCCCCGGGTCCCCGAACCGCGCCGAGGTGCAGCAGAGCACGAGGTCGGAGATCCGCTCGGGGGCCAGCGCCGCGACCGTCATCGCGACCGCCCCGCCGATGGACACCCCGCCCACCGCGAACCGCTCGGTGTCCGCGAGCGCGAGGACGTCCCTCGCCAGGTCCTCGATGGAGAACTCGCCCTTGGCGGCGGGAGAGGCGCCGTGTCCCGGCAGGTCGTAGCGGAGCACCCGCCACGAACGGCTCAGCTCGGCCACCTGGGCCTCCCACAGGTGCCTCGTGGTGCCGAGCGAAGGCCCGAGCACCAGCAGCGGGCCGTCGTCGGGCCCGGTCACCTCGTAGCGCAGTTCCACGCCGCCTCCCCTCGTCCGCGACCGACCGATCACTCCTCGTGCTCACACGCTCGCGCGATACGCCTCAGGCCTTCTCTGCCTGATCGGAACCGGCGTCGACGGGCGACACCACCTATTTTGCCTGGCTACGATCAGGCGGGTTCCGCGAGGTACCAGCGGGCCTGTCCGTCACCGCGCGTGAGCGAGTCGAGCCGGCGCGGCAGCTCCTTGCGGGAGAACGGATCCCGGGTCGCGTTGCGGATGTGGATGCCGACGGCGTACATGTCCCTGATCTCCATGAGCGTCGGGTAGCCGTGCCACGCGCGCAGGTCGGAACCGTAGGCCCCGGCGAAGTCGTCGACGTCCGCCGCTGTCAGCCCGAACCGCCGCTGCCCGTGGTAGGTGTGCACGAGATCCCACTCACGGGGGCCCACGGCGACGCCGTCCCAGTCGCAGAGCACGGCGTGGCCGTCCTGGCAGCGCAGCAGGTTGTCGATCCACGCGTCCCCGTGCAGCAGCACCGGAGGCTCGGCCGTGTCCAGCTCCGCCCACCGGGTGGTCAGCTCGGCCACGCGGTCGCGCAGCCAGGCCCGCTGGCACGGCGTCAGCACCTCCTTGCGGTGCTCCACCGAGTCGCGCACCTCCGCCAGCGGGTCAGAGAGCCGCTTCAACGGGAACGGCGGCACCGGCAGCCGGTGGAGGCTGCGCAGGATGTCGCCGAGCTGCGTGGTCGTCGGCCTCCCGCTCGCGGGAACGTAGTGCCAGAAGGTCACCACCCGCCCCTCGTACACCAAGGGCTGGTCGCACAGCTCGTCGGCCGGGCGGACCGTCGGGAAGCCCTGGTCGGCGAGCCACCGGGCCACGGCCAGCACGACGGGCAGGCGCGTGAGGGCGTCCGGCGCGGTGGCGATGCGGACCACGATCTCGTCGCGGAGCTTGAAGACCGCGTTGCTCCGCACGCGGAGCAACTGCGCCTCCCGGGCGTCGAGGCCGACGCTCTCGCACACCTCCACGAGGATCGCGGCGGCCTCGTCCGCCAGCATGCTCATGGACGTTCCAGCGCGAGCTGCGGGCCCGCCTCCGCCAGCAGGTCGTGTAAATGTCGCGCGGCGGGCGTGCGCCGCTCCCCGCGCGGCACGATGGACAGCAGGGCACGGGCACGGGTGACCACGATCGAGGTGCGGTGCTCCGGCGGCACCTGCGTGAGGGCCTGCTCGGCCAGCCGGCAGGCCTCCTCGTACCCGCCGTCCCTGGCGACGTGCGCCGCCTGGTCGAGCAGGACGAGCGCCGGGTCGATCGTGTAGGGGCTGGAGGGCCTGGAGATCCACTCCTGCACCTGCTCGGCCTCACCCAGCTCGATGAGCGTGCCCATGCGGTAGAACTGCAGCCGCCTCTCGGAGAAGCGGAAGGCCAGGTGGTCGGCACCCTCGCGGGGCATGCGGGAGAAGATGCGCTCGGCCTCGGCCAGCGCGACGCGGGCGGCCTGGTGCTCGCCCATGCGCGCCAGGGCCCGCGCCTCGGCCGCCGCGCCGAGCGCCGCGGGCGAACTTGGAGCGCTCCCGGCCAGCATCCGGGCCTCGCGCGCCAGCCGTACGGTCTCGGTGAGGTCGCCGTAGTAGTACGGCAGCATGGCCTCCTGCGCCCGTACGAGGGCGCGCAGCCGGACCTCTCCCATGTCGTCGGAGGCCGCCCGCGCGGTGCCGTACCAGGCGTGGGCCTGGCGGGTGTCGCCGAGCTTCATCAGCGCGTCGGCCGAGAGCAGGGCGAGCATGGTCGTGGCGTTCAGCAGGCGGCGCTGGGTGACGGCGGGCTGCCGGGACGACACGAGCCTGCGCACGTCGGCGATCTCCAGCATCAGCCGGTAGAGCATCGGCAGCGGGGCGCTCTTGATGTACTCGCGGCGGTAGCGCAGTACCTGCTCGTCGAGCCGGTCGAGCTGGTCCTCGCTGATCGTGCCGGTGGCCAGCGTGCGGTCCATGTCCTGGCGGGTGCGCTCGACCTCGGCCAGCAGGCGGCCGTTGAGGGGGAGGCCCGAGCTCAGCAGGGCGTGGTGGAACAGCGCGCGGCGCTCGGCCTCGTCGTCGGCGTCCAGCGTGGGGACGCGGGAGTGCGGGGCGGCGTCCTCGGCGGGGACGGCGTGGGCCGGGGTGACGACCACGACGTTCGGGCTGTCACCGTCGTCGCAGTAGTCGGCCGCCAGGCCAAGGCGCACGGCGTTGGCGGAGTAGAGCCGGGCGATCTGGTCGATCGTCTGCGGCCGGGGACGCGCCCGGTTGTTCTCCCAGGCGTTCAGCAGGTCGATGCTGGCGCGGGGCAGCCCGAGGGAGTGCGTCTCGCACAGCCGCTCCAGCTCCTCGATCGCCTGGCGCGCCGACCACCCGCGTGCGAGGCGGTGGGCCTTGAGAAGGCTCACACCGCAGCAGCTGTTGATGGCCTGAGCCGTCTGCCATGGGCTCCACTGCCGGGCCACGGCCTGCTCCCTCCAGCGCCGCGCGCAAGCTGGGGAATGCTCTCCACGGGCCATGTCCGCCCTCCGCCACTGGAGTGTTCCGCCTTACGGATGTTTCCCAGATGTTAACCAGTCGGCACCTAAAGACCTACAGCGTTATGGGACTGATGCCTGGGCATCCGCGTGGTTTCCACGTAAACCTGGCGCCCAACCGACGGTATTCCACATATCAGTGGATTTGCTCTGATTGCCGGTAGGAGCTCGCGGGTTCAGTCTGGTCCCCAACCGGTCCCACCTTGTCCCCGCTGGAGACCACTATGAAGACGGCAGAACCAAGCATCCAGTCGGCCGAGGCCATCGACCACCTGGAGCGACTCGCCGCGCAGTTGGAGGCCCACGCCTTCCAGGTGCGCCTCACGGCGCGCACCGGACTCTATCCGCGCCTCCGCGTGATCAATCCGATGGCCCCTGCCGTCACCGAGGACGTGCTCGCCGCCAACGCCGCCGACGGCGAGTGGTGGTTCTGGCTGTCGTGGGCCGGCCGCATCGGCCACGCCTCCGACATCGTCACGGCGGCTGAGCGCATCGCCAGCGTCCTGCACGTGATCCGGCGCTGACCTCTCCTCCGATCCTCCGACGCGGTTTCCCGTACGGCTCGCGCAGGGCAAGACGCGCGAGCCGTACGCGTGCGGAGGCCTAGAAATGGGAGACCGGGCGTTCCTGGAGGACGCCGTCGAGGTAGGTGTCGACCTTCTCGTCGTAGAAGGCCACCAGACCCGCGATCTTCTGCGACTCCGGGAGAGGCGTCCGGTAGGACCAGACGATGTCCTTGTTTCCCCCCACCGACCAGTACTCCGCCTGGCCCTTGTACGGGCAGTGCGTGACCGTGTCGGTGTGTTCCAGCAGGTCGAAGCGGACATCGGTCTTCGGGAGGTAGTACCTCGGCGGCAGTCCTGTCTCGAACAGGACGCGCGCGCCGCGCGAGTCCGCGACGGTCACACCGTCCACCTCGACGCGCACGTGCCGCTGGCTCGCCAGGATGTCGACCCGGGTGTACGGGTCGCGGGCGTGGACGTAGACCTCCTCGTCCTCCTCGAACCAGGCGTCCATGGCGGCCCAGTCGAACCGCACCCTGCCCTTGAGCTCGTCGATGGGCGAGTCGCCGTAGACGGTGGCGGCGCCGGATCGGCCCTCGATGTCGTGGATCTCGCCGTCGCCCCGGCTCGGCGAGTGGTCGGTCCGCCCCGTCGCCGTGAGGCGTTCCATGTCGACGTCGTCCGTCGGGAAGTAGTACGTCGGGTAGTAGGGGATCTCCCACACCAGCAGCGCGCTGGAGGTGTCGGCCACCGGCCGTCCTCCGATGTACGCGCGGACACGCTTGGCGGTGGGCTCAACCCTCACCCGGCCACGCTTGGTCGGCTCCATGGTCCGGGCAACCCAGCGACCGCGACCGATATTCCCGACTTGCCGGTATGTCGTGCCGTCATCCAAGCTGGGTGGGTGCCGCCCAAGAAGATCATCATCGACTGCGACCCCGGCATCGACGACGCGCTCGCCATCACGCTGGCGCACGGCAGCCCGGCCCTCTCGCTCGTGGGCATCACCACGGTCGGCGGCAATGTCGACCTCGGCCAGACCACCGGCAACGCGCTGAGGCTGCGGGAGTTCCTCGGCTTCCCCGGCGTCCCTGTGACGGCCGGCAGCGCGGGCGCCCTGCTGCGCGCCCGGGTGGACGCGGCGGAGGTCCACGGCCCGCTCGGCCTCGGCGAGGCCCGGCTGCCCGAGGCCACGCTCCCGGTGCGCGAGGGGCACGCCGCCGACTTCATCATCGAGACGCTCAAGGACGCTCCCGGCGAGATCACCCTGGTCGCGATCGGCCCGCTCACCAACGTGGCCCTCGCCCTGCTCAAGGAGCCGAGGATCGCCGAATGGGCGCGCGAGTTCGCGATCCTCGGCGGCTCGTACACCCGGGGTAACTTCTCCCCCGCCGCCGAGTTCAACATCGCCGCCGACCCCGAGGCCGCCGCCATCGCGTTCGGCGCGGGCTGGACGGTGACGATGCTCGGCCTGGACGTCAGCCGCCAGGCCCTCGCCGTCGGGAAGGTGGTCGACCGCATGCGGGCCATGGGCCGGCTCGGCGCCGACCTGCTCGTGCCGTGCGTGGAGTTCTACGGCATGGTCACGGCCGACGAGGGCCCCGCGATCCACGACGCCTGCACGATCGCGTACCTGATCGACCCCGCACTCGTCACGCTGGAGCCCGCGGTGGTCCAGGTCGAGACGGCGGGCCGGTTCACCTCGGGGATGACCGTGACCGACTTCGCCCTCGCCGGCCGCGCGCCCAACGCCCTGGTGGGCACTTCGCTCGACGTGTCCGGCTTCTGGGATCTTGTCCTGAACGTGTACGAGGACGTCGCGCGGCGGATCGGCTAGCCCGGGCGCGTCAGGGGCGGATCGGTGGCGGGGCCGGGACGCTTCCTGGGAGCATGCCGTGCCATGGGGAAAAAGCGGCGGTGGCCGATCGCGATCGCCTGCCTGGCTCTGGTGACGGCGTGCGGCGGGGGTCGTACGGGGACGCCGCCGTCGGCGACCGTCCCGGCGGCGGGGTCCTCACCGGGCCGTCCGTCCACCTCCCCGGCCGCCGCCGCGACGGGAGAGACGGTGGTCTCCCCCGCGTGGAAGCCCGTCAAGGGCGCGAAACTCGAAGGGAGCGCGGCGCTCCTCGACGTGGCGGCGACCGGCCCGGGCGACGCCTGGGCGGTGGGATACAAGGGCAGCGCGGAGGACAGGGAGGGCTCCCCGGCCCTCCAGCACTGGGACGGCACGCGCTGGACCCAGACGACGGTCTCCCCTTCTGACGCCCGGCATCTGGTCGGCGTCAGCGCGGGCGGCCCCGACGACGTGTGGGTCGTCGGCAACGCCGAGAGCGCCTACGCCGCGCACTGGGACGGCGGCCGATGGACCGGGTGGCATCCGTTCGGGGTGGCCGACGACTACTCCCTGTCCGACGTCGCCACCACCGGGGAGCACGCCTGGCTCGTCGGCCGCACCCCCTCGCAAGGGGTGATCATGGAGTGGACGGGGCGGGGGTTCCGCAATGCCCTGCGCGCCGACGGGTACTTCACGGCGGTCACCGCCAAGCCCGGCCACGTGTGGGCGGTCGGCACCGACGCCCCGCCCGGGACCCCGGGCACGCCGATGGTCTGGCACGGCACCGCCGTGTCGGGGCCGGACATCCAGTCCTGGCAGCGCGGCCGTACCCCGGAGATCGCCGGGGGCGTCCTGCGCAGGGTCTGGATGGTCACACCGTCCGACGTGTGGGCGGTGGGCAGCGTGTCGCCCCCGGACGGCGCGGCGGAGGTCCCGCTCGTCCTCCACTTCGACGGCGCCTCCTGGCAGCAGGTCCAGGTCCCGGTCCCCCGGGGGAGACTCGACGGGGTCACGGCGTCCAAGCCGGACGACGTGTGGATCAGCGGCATCGACGCCGACCACTCGGGCCAGGTGCTCTTCCTCCACTTCGACGGCCAGAAGTGGACCCCGTCGTACGGCCCGCTGCTCCGGCGGGAGCGGGCCGACCAGCAGTACCCGGAGTCCGACGACATCGGCAGGACCGGCATCACCCGGGTACCCGGCTCCTCCCGGCTGTGGGCCGTAGGCTCCGTGGGCTGGGGAGACGCCGAAGACGACTTCATCCTCCGCCACGACTGACCGTCCCGCGAGCTTGTCGGGGCAAGGTCCCCCACAACGTCGAACTCGGACTCGGCACCGGAGCAACCCCGCGTGCGCAGGGGCGAGGCGCCCTCGCCGGGGATCCATAGGATCCGCTCGGGAGCATCCCCGCGTGCGCGGGGGCGAGACAGCGCCCGTCCGGCGTCCCGCTGCTCATGTAGGAGCATCCCCGCGTGCGCGGGGGCGAGCCCTTTCCACGGGTGGGGAGAGACCTCTACCCAGGAGCATCCCCGCGTGCGCGGGGGCGAGCCGGACGCGGTCAGAGCCGGTACGCCCTGCACGGGAGCATCCCCGCGTGCGCGGGGGCGAGCCGGACGCGGTCAGAGCCGGTACGCCCTGCACGGGAGCATCCCCGCGTGCGCGGGGGCGAGCACTGCCAGCAGCGTCTCGTGGACGTGACCGCCGGCGCCGGAGCATCCCCGCGTGCGCGGGGGCGAGGGCGGACGGGCGCGAGGTAGAACTAGCAATGCGGGAGCATCCCCGCGTGCGCGGGGGCGAGCGGTCCAGGTGCCGTTCGGCGTGCATGAACCGGGGAGCATCCCCGCGTGCGCGGGGGCGAGTCCGAGGGTGCGTAGCAGAGCCGCTCCCGCGCGGGAGCATCCCCGCGGGCGCGGGGGCGAGGACGGGGAACGGGTCAAGGTCACCACCGGCGAGGGAGCATCCCCGCGTGCGCGGGGGCGAGGCCGGGGTCATCGCCGCCGCCTCCGGTGCCGGGGGAGCATCCCCGCGTGCGCGGGGGCGAGGCCTCCTCCTTCCTCCCCGAAACCACGGTGCCCGGAGCATCCCCGCGTGCGCGGGGGCGAGCCGGTCAATGTTGTCGACATATCGGACGCGGAGGGAGCATCCCCGCGTGCGCGGGGGCGAGTGGGCCAACGCCTCGAACTCTGTCGCGCGGGCCGGAGCATCCCCGCGTGCGCGGGGGCGAGGCCCGCGGTGACCATCGCCGCGTACACGCCGCCGGAGCATCCCCGCGTGCGCGGGGGCGAGCCTGGTGGCGGGCCCCTCCGCCATGTACTGATCGGAGCATCCCCGCGTGCGCGGGGGCGAGCACACCCCACCAAATCCTCGGAGGTCGTCGTGAGGAGCATCCCCGCGTGCGCGGGGGCGAGCTCTTGCTCGGGGAGAAGGTCACGTCATAGAAGGGAGCATCCCCGCGTGCGCGGGGGCGAGGGGGGTAAACCTGGACCGACCGGGTGGCCGGCGGAGCATCCCCGCGTGCGCGGGGGCGAGTCTACGAGAATGATCACGGTACCAACCAACAGCGGAGCATCCCCGCGTGCGCGGGGGCGAGGGCTCCACTGGCATGCTCGGCTATCACGGGCGAGGAGCATCCCCGCGTGCGCGGGGGCGAGAGCGCAACCCGCTCTCGACCCTCGCGTTCTGGTGGAGCATCCCCGCGTGCGCGGGGGCGAGGAACACCCGCACCTCGTGAGAGCGCGGGATGAGGGAGCATCCCCGCGTGCGCGGGGGCGAGTCCGCAGTGGTCCTAGCGGCAATGTCAATGTAGGGAGCATCCCCGCGTGCGCGGGGGCGAGCCTACCGCCTCTGGATCGGGGTGGAGAAGATGAGGAGCATCCCCGCGTGCGCGGGGGCGAGTCTCTCTGCTCGTGTCGGAAGGAAAGCTACTGAGGAGCATCCCCGCGTGCGCGGGGGCGAGATGCCGCCCATGTCCTCTTGTCCACTATGCCGGGGAGCATCCCCGCGTGCGCGGGGGCGAGTGCACTTTCAAGCCGATGAGACCGAGCGCACAAGGAGCATCCCCGCGTGCGCGGGGGCGAGCGCGGGTCGACGCGCGATCCGGTGTAGTGCACCGGAGCATCCCCGCGTGCGCGGGGGCGAGACCAGGGTCGAGGGCGCCAAGGTAACCGACAGCGGAGCATCCCCGCGTGCGCGGGGGCGAGACGCACAACAGGGCCCCCGCGCGCGGGGGCCCTGGAGCATCCCCGCGTGCGCGGGGGCGAGGCCGTCAACGGGCTCGACACCGGCGTGTACGTGGGAGCATCCCCGCGTGCGCGGGGGCGAGCAGGTCGTGGGCCTCGGCGACGGTGGCGGCGAGGGAGCATCCCCGCGTGCGCGGGGGCGAGGTGGGCGGCAGCGACGAAGTGTACGACCCGCGGGGAGCATCCCCGCGTGCGCGGGGGCGAGCGCACCGTCGCCTGCCAAAGGCCGCTGGGCAACGGAGCATCCCCGCGTGCGCGGGGGCGAGCATCGCCGACTACGGCAAGGGGACCTGACGAGGGGAGCATCCCCGCGTGCGCGGGGGCGAGGCTTGCTGAGCTGGGCAATTAGGTGGTGGAGAGGCGGTTTTCATTCGGTTGGATTCTGCGGCGGGCTGAGAGGATGAGGCCGTCGTAGTCGGTGGGGTGCCAACGGTCTGTGCCTGCGGTGCGGACGGTCCAGCCTTGTTCGTTGTTGGCGGGCTCGACGAGGATGGCTTGGCCGTCTCCGATGCGGGTGGACAGCAGGTCCCATAGACGGTCGCGGATGCGACGGCTGGGGTTACCGACGAAGACTCCGGCGTTGACTTCGACCATCCAGCGCGTGAGGTGGCCGCGGAGTCCTTCGGGAGCGGCGATCAGGACGATAACGGTCATGAGGTGGCGCCGGGAGTGTCGAATTCGGGGCCGATGATAGCGATGTGGTCTTCGCCCATTGTTGGTCGGACAAGGTTGAGGCCGAGGTTGATGGCCAGGTCGGATTCGTCGGCCCAGTTGGTGCCGCCTGCGACGGTGCCGAGTTGCTCGTCCCAGAGTTGGTTCAGATCCTCATCGAGGAGATCTGAGCTTTCGGGGGCGAGGAGGGTTTTGATGTCGGTGACGATGCGATTGAGAAGCCGGGTCTGAGCGACACGGTCGCGCAGGCCGATGCGGGCGTCTCGTTCTTCGGTGAGGCCTTTGGCAGCGAGGTCGAAGGCCAGCGGGATGGTGAAGTCGGCTTTGTAGAGGTCGGCAACGTCCAGAACGAAGGAGATGGCGGAACCGGTGTGGACGAATCCGAGGCCGGGGCTGGCTCCTATGCCGACGATGACGGCGTGGCAGATGCCGTAGAGGGCGGCATTGGCGGCTGATAGGAGCCGGTTGAGGTCGTCACCCGCCGCATGGGCGTCGCCGGCGCGATACTCGCGACGGTTCCAGGCCACGCCGGTGCGCTGTGAATGCGCCTGGTAGAGCTTGCGGATGCGTGATCCTTCACGACCGCGGAGTTGCTGCATTGTGGCGGTGGAGACGTCCTCGCCGGGGAAGCGCATCCCGTACATGGCGCGGGCGACGTTCAGCCGTTCCTTGGTGCGGGTGACGAGCCAGGCTTGGCGGTGCAGAAGCCCGGCACCGCGAGCGGGGCCGAGCCCAGCGGCGTACATTCTGACGCCCTGTTCACCGACCCAGCACACGGTGGTGCCGGAGTCGGCGAGCAGGCGGATCGCGCCGTGGGTGACACGGGTTCCCGGGCCCATCAACATGACAGCGACCATCGCGGCGGGCACGCGGACGGTCTCGCGCTTGTTGATGATGACCACGGCGTTCTCGTCACGGTCGATGTGACTGCGCTCGACGTAGACGCTGGAGACACGGTCGGAGACGCGGTGCAGGTCGTGGGGGTGGGCTTTCCACCAGATGTCGGCCATCTCGCCTCACTGGCCGGTCGGCAGTGGGGCGAGGGTGAGCAGTCCGCACCCGTAGGCCTTCGATGGGCCGATGCCCCCCAGCAGCGCGCTGGTGAGTAGAGCACTGTCGGTGACGCGCAGCCGACCCTCGAAGGTCGCGGTGTGAAGGATGATCTGCCTGCCCCGGCCGCCCCTGGTGAACGTGCGGCGGTCTCTAGCGATGAGCCGGACGTCGGGAGCGGGCACGGCTTTGTCGTCGGCGAGGCTGGGAATGGGGGGGTCGGTGCGCGCTACGGCGATCTCGAAGCCGCATCGCGCCGTACGGTCCAGGAGCCAGCCGAGCTGGGCGTTGGCGGTGCGGTGCGCTAGCCGGAACGATCTGCGGTCACCGGCTGCGATGCGCGCGGCCTGAGCCGGGGTCGGCTTATCGGGGTGGTCGGTGTTCTGGACCGGGCTTGCTGTCAGCCGGAACGCGAACTCTCGGCCGGGGGTGATCCGGGCGAGCAGTGGCGCGTAGTCAGCGATGGCGAAGTGCTCGCCGTCTGCGTCGGGCCAGCCCGCCGCTTCGACGATGTGAGCCCAATCGGGTTTGGACTGTGTGAGGACGAACAGC
Source organism: Sphaerisporangium sp. NPDC049003 (assembly GCF_043197795.1). Lineage (NCBI taxonomy): Bacteria > Bacillati > Actinomycetota > Actinomycetes > Streptosporangiales > Streptosporangiaceae > Sphaerisporangium > Sphaerisporangium sp. NPDC049003. The sequence goes on along the minus strand of NZ_JBICTU010000006.1, from coordinate 171,325 downwards.
AGAGGGCGGTATGGGTTGTCGGCGTCCAGTCGCCAGAGGATGCGCTCGCTGTCAGGCGTTCCAGGGATTCCGGCACAGATGTAGGAGTGCATGACTCTGGGGCTGGCGAGCATGGCGCGGCTTTGGGCGCGAAGCGGGTTGATCCTGATGCGAGACAGATAGCTCATCGAAGGTCACCAGCCCAGCAGAGCGAAGGGATCGTGTGCCGAGGAGGCGTCGGCAGGCGGGACCGGATCGGGGAAACCAGTGGGGATCGACCGCCAAAGATGCGTGACACGACGAGTGGCGTAGCGGCGATCACGCGGGTGAAACGACACGGGCTCATCGTGCAGGACCTGATCCCCGTCGGCCGCCTCAACGGTCACCATCAGATCGATGCGCGCCAGCCGTCCGTGTCTCCTTTCGAACGCGTCCCGGGCACGGCCGCCTGCCTGCCAAGGTTGGCTGGTCAGTGCCTCCAGAATCGAGTCGTTCTTGACCCCGAGCAGGATGGGCTGGGAAGGGACGCAGGAGCGCCGGCCCAGTGCCAGGGGGAACGCGGGGTGAGTGACGGCGTTGGCCAGGGAGTGCACCAATGGTGCCGGCCCCGCGATGGCGGCGACGAACACCGCGTCCTGGAGGTAGAAGCGCTGGGTTACATGCGTGTACTTGGCGGGTGAGGTCGGCTTTTGAATGCCTTTGGCCGATACTGCTGCCTGAGGCAGCGGCCGATCCTGGTAGTCGCTGACGGTGTGGTAGTCCCGCAGCAGCGTGCCCTCCTGATCGACGCGGACTCCCATGGTCAGGCCGAGCAGATCGCCGAGCGGCTCTTCACGCGGGTGACCCGCGGCGGCGGCGAGCAGTCCGATCACTCCGGACTTGGTCGGCTGCGGCCGTGTGTCGCGTCGGTTGAACACACTTTGATCGCCCCAGGACTGCATCGGCCCGGCCAGCCTCAGCAACAGGACGGCCTGGACGAGGTCGGGTCCGGCCATCAGTTCGTCTTCCACGAGGCGGTCAGGGCGTCGTTCAGCCCGGACAGCAGTTCGCTGAAGGTCTCGTTGGCGCCGAATGCCTCGGCGAGGACGTCGTCCTCGAAGGCGTGGGAGACCGCGACGTGCGTGGGCTCGTCGCCCCACTGCCTGCTGGACCGCACGTACTCCTTCGCCAGCCGCACGGCTGAGGTGGCGGCGATCCCGTCGCTCTCCCTGACCGGACGTTCGAAGGCCGACACGAGGTTGACAGGCTGGTCGTCGCGAACCACGACCGCGACCAGGCTGGGCCGGGTGCGGTGAGCGAAGGAGTTGATGTGGCCGGTCGGCATTGACAACGCGAACGCCTCGGCGAACCGTGTGACTGTCTCGATTGCGGCCTCGACACTGCCGAGGTTGGTTGCCAACTGGTGAACGCCGACCGTGGCGTACCGGTAGAGCGTCGCGGCGTTGAAGCCGATGTTCCCGAGCATCCCGGCGCCGGACTCGTCAGCCTCGTTCTCGTCATCGACGGCTGTGTAGTAGTCCGATTCGATCTCGGTCGCGTGGGTGGAGATGGCGTGGGCTACCTGTGTGGCCGCGTCCACATTCAGCGATGGGATGTCGGCGACCATACGGCCGAACAGGGCCACGCCGATCGGGTGGCCGGTCTTCAGCCGCTCCGCGACCGCTAGGTCCTTCGTCGCCGCCTTGAGCTGCTCGTCGTCCAGTTCGGCCAGGTCCTTGGCCTGGTCGGCGATCAGACCGACGATCGCGTCCAGCTGCTGGTAGCCGAAGAACAGCAGGTATGCGGTGTTCCCTGCCTTCTTGCCGGCCTTGATGCCCAGCGGTTCCAGCAGCGCCCCGGCGATCCGCTGAGCGGATTCGGGCTCAACACCCGTTCGCAGGACGACCCGCTCGGCCAGTTGTCCAGCGATCCGCTTGGTGCGGGTGCTCTGGTCGGCCTCGGGCAGCTTCTCATCGAAGGCGCGCCGGGTGGCGCGCTTCCACGCCTGGGACGAGACCCGGGCCCGGCGTACCCCGCCGAACTTGGCGTCCTTCGGATTGCCCTGGTCATCCCGATTCAAGTTGGCCGGGGGAACCGTCTGAATGATGTGGATGTCGACGTACTGGCGCTTAGACATCGTTGTCTCCGCTGATCTCGAAAAAAGGGGGACGTGTTTCAGGATTCGGCCGAAGGCTCGTCGCCCGCCGACTTGTGCTTCCAGACCTGGTAGTCCATGGCCCATTGGCGGCGCGCGGCGCGTCGACCGTCGTCGTAATGCCAGTCGTGAACGAGCCGCATCAGGTGGTCGTAGTCGAGAGGCTGATTGATGGTGCGCAGCAGATCGACCAGGCCCCGCAGGCGGATCAGCAGCGCATCGAAAGTGGTGGTCGTGGCAGCCGCTTCGACCCGATCGTCGATCGCCTTCGGGCTGAACCTGTCGCTGTCGCGCAACTGCGACAGGGCCCTGCCGAGCCGGACGTCCGGCCGGTGCATCGAGACGCTCTTGGACTGCTGATGCAGCCCGTACAGGGCGAGCGCCGCGTGCTCGGCCCGCTGTTCGAAGGACGTCTCTCCGCGTCGAGCCAGCTCATCATTGATCTCGCAGGTGTAGTGCGGCCACAGTTTCGGTACCTCGCCGAACTGCCGACCGAGTCCGGCACGCATCGCCGCCAGGTCCTCTCCAGGCGGCGGGCCGATCGGACGCTTGGTTCGTGTGTCCGTCAACCAGGTCCCGTCCGATGCCACACGATTCCAGTAGCGGGTCGCCATCGAGTTGTTCACGCTCCATCAGCAATTGGGGGGGAACGGGGTGTGCCCGTCAGGCCGCACGCCATTGGGCGGCGGCGCGCTGCAGGATGGTGGATAGATTTCGCCGCAGCCGCCGCTCCGCGTCCCCCAGACCTGGAGGCGAACCGGACTCTGCCTCGCCACCGGCCCGGCGACCGGCGAACACCGACTCCGGCACCGCGGCGAACACCGTGTCGGCGACCTCGCGCGTGATCCTGTACGCGACCTGCTCCCAGGCCAGCAACACCGCTGACAGCCGCTCGTCATCGAGCCCGCTCGCGTGACCGAGGACACGGCGAACAACGGGGTCCAGCAAGTGGAGAAGCTGCTCTCCGGGGCGCTGGCCCTTGTCCCATGGAATCGGATCCAGCCCCGCAGCCCGCCGCAGATCGGCCGAGAGGTGATTTATCGCCCGGGAGAGCTGCTCTGCCTGACTGGTCATCTCCACCAGTGCGCCGTACACCTCAGCGTCCGCCTGCAGCGCGTTCACCGGCAACGGGATCAGATCGTGGTAGATGTCGTCGATGGCGGCAGACTTGTTCCCGTAGGTGATCCCGAAAGCCTCGACACGCAAAGGGTAGTCCTCCGGGAGCGTTCCATCCGAGCGGAGGTCCGCGGCCTGCCTGAGCAGACTGCTCGTCTCGACCGAGCCGGTTTCCAGGTCACTTTGGTGGACGGCCAGCAGCGCTTCCAAGCCGCGCCAGATCGCCTTCCCCGGGACGTGCCGACGTGGTTTGCGGTCGGCGGCCTTGGACTTGCCGACGGGTTTGTCGTACTTCCACGCCGTGTGAGGCTCCCACTCCGGGAGCTCTCGCATGCGGTCCCCCGCTGCCACAATCACGCGCCTCACACGCACACCCTGTGCCGTCTGTTCCGGTATGAGGCGGATTCGGCGAGACTGCCACGTCCACAGACCAAGGAACCCGTCCGGGTAGCCGTCGGCGTCCCAGCCCGGACCGGCCGGAGGACGCCGCCATTGCGGGGTGCCGAGCGCCCCCCTTGGTCCGATGGGCAGGTTCAAAAGCAGCGTCTCATACAACGTACGGCCAGTGGGGATGAGGACGCCGAGCTGACCCAGCGGACCCGTGGGGTTGCCCGTCGTCTTGCCGGCCTTGACCTTGCCATCGCCTTTCGCACCGGTCTTGATCGCCGCCGTATCCCAACAGTGTGCGTGAACCAACCACCGCATCGCCTCAGCCGCCGTCAACGCAGGCGGCTCAGCCTCGGTCCGCGACCCGAACAGCGGCACGTTGTTGCCGGTGAACTCCGTCGCCACCAGCAGCCCCGCCCCCTTGGTCTCCCCGCTCACCGCCTCCAGCTCCCCCGCCTGGGCGAACGGGGTATCACCGAAGGCATGGAACCGGGGGCCATGTTCCGCCAGATATTTCTGGATCTGGTTAAGCTCGGTCTCATTGAACGCCCCAGCTTCGAAACGCTTTAGCCACTCCGCTCGATCCGCAGGCAAGCCCACGGCATCTGCGACGATCGGCAGCAGCACCTGCCTCAGCAGCGCGGGAACCTGGGTCGCAAGCTCGACGACCAGTTCAGTGAACGAGTTCGCCTCTGTCAGAGCCCTCTCGATCCCCACCTCAAGCAGAGCGCCATCATCCCGCCGCCGAAGCGGCAGCCATCCGTCGGATGTCAGGTCGAAATGATTCATAATGGCCTGCCTCAGGGGGAGCGGCTACCAGGTAACAAAGTCAGGTGTGAGCCTAGAGGCGGGCACCGACGTTTTCCGCCGCACGGATATTTCACGGTCCGAATATCATGGTTTGGGCACATATAGACCGAAGTCTCCAGGTCGTCAGCCGATCCGTGAACGACTTTCGATGCTTTCCCGGACCATCCGGACAGCCTGGTCCTTTAGCTCCGGCGGGTACCGGCGTGGAGAGGGACGCGAAGAACGGGATTTACCGGACATTACTTCCTCCCTTGAGCTACGGGCGCACCGATTGATGAACACGATGCGTCCTGTTTGGGTTGCGCTCCGCGATACTGAGGGCATCTTAAGCGGCCAATTTCGTCGCGCGCAGGAAGTCAGCGAATCCAGTCGAGGCCGGGTCGCCATGCGGTTCACACGTCGAAGATGGTTCACTGACAATGGCAGCCATTGACGCTGGGTCGCCCATCGGCCTCGCCAACGCGGGGATGATCCAACGATGCGCCCGGTCTGCGGCGTCGGCCCCGCGCGCGCGGGGATCACCAGCCGGATCCTCTGTGAGCGTCAACTGACACTCACAGAGAACCTGCACGGGTTCGCGTGCTCTGCCGGTCGCTTCGCACTCGCGTTGCGCCGGGCAGGCAGTTTGTTGGTATTCCAACCCAGGTCGCTACTGGGGGTTGTCGAGGACCAGCCCCAGGTCGTTGTCGTAGCGGACCCTGAATCGATCAAGCCTCGCCTGGCTTTGGGCGTCGAGTTTCAGGGCTCGGCTGTAGCGAAGCCACGGATGTCCCCGCCAGCCCGCCAACGGTTGGAGCTCCTTCTCGGCCGCCGCGGCGAGCTTCGCCGGAAGGCGCACCATACCGCCGAGAACCTCGTCGACGAGGTGGGCCGGCACCTCGCCGTTGGGGCCGAGACGCCTGCCCGTCCAGGAGGTGTAGCCGTCATCGTCGTTGTGGACGATGACGACCTCGACGCTGGGCTCCCCGTCGCGGACGATGGCGTGGACGATCTCCTCATCTGCCTTTGTCTCCGCGTAGTGCAGGCCTTCCAAGGTTTTGTTCTCGTGTTCCTTGAAGCGGGTCAACAGGAACTTCTCGGCGCTTGTGGCGCGAGCCCGTTGCTCTGCTTCCCATGTGGCGAACGCCGCGGCTTCTGCCTGTGCCCATGCTTCTGGGACGACCGCCTCATCGCCGTAGGCGGCCGCGACCAGTTCAGGGACCTGACCGGGGATCTTCCAGTGCGAGTGGTCGGCTGCGCGTACAAGCGCGGACGTTCGCAGCAGCAGATAGCGACCGTAGATCGCATCGCTGGCCGGGAGGATCCAAGGAGCGCCCTTGTCGCAGGCTCCTACTCCCGTGATGACGACACAGGGTTCGCGGAGCCGTGCGGGGCGCGGGACACCATCATGGCGATGGAGCCGGCCGATCCGCTGGAGAAGCAGGTCGATCGGGGCCAGATCAGTGATCAGGAGGTCGGCATCGACGTCGAACGATTGTTCTGCGATCTGCGTAGCGACGAGGACGGTGCGGGGGCGACGATCGGTCGATGGTCCGAGCCGGGCCAGAGCCTCCTGCGTTCGGTCTGCCCTGTGGCTGGCATGCAACCGGCCGTGAAGGAGGTAGACGTCAGCTTCTCCAAAGTGAGCACGTAGCGCCTGGTAGGTGTCTTGCGCGCGTTCGACGGTGTTGCGGATCACCAGGGCGCACCCGCCGTCTCTCAGACGCTCGGTTAGGACCGCGACGACATCGGCATGCGTGCTGCTTGATGGCTCGGACCTCGCATGAGGGGACTCGGCGAGCACCTCGACCCTTACGTCGAGATCCTCGCGCCAGGACGAGCGGTCGTCGACGAGCTCGCGCGGCCCCGCACCGTCGACCCAGACCGCAGTGACGTTCGGGTAGCCGCCGGGGGTGGGCAGGTTAAGTGCCGGCGGCTCCTCGCGTGACGAAGCGCCCGCGAGATAGGCATCGACCAGGGCACGCCGCTGAGAAGGCGACAGGGTCGCGGACAGGAGCACCACCGGGACACGCGCCTGTCCTAGCCAACGCAACCCTTCGAGCAAGAACTGGGACATGTAGACGTCAGCCGCATGGACCTCATCCAAAATCACGATCTTCCCCGCGAGCCCGGCCATCCGCAGCATCACGTGCTTGGTGCGGGTCGCGGCGAACAGCAGCTGATCGATCGTTCCCACGACCAGGGGAGTCAACAGTCCACGTTTGCTCCCCAGAAACCATTCTGCGGGGGCACGCCGCTCGGGGACCTCCCCGGCGCTGAACGAAGAGAATCCGTACAGAGCGTCCTCGTCGACCGTCCCATAAATGTCATCAGGACTATCTCCGACCTCCTCCAGCAGCTCCTGCCATTCTCGGTTGAAACGGCGCTTGCCATGCAGCAGCGCCACCTGTGATTCCAGCCCGGGCGACACCTTTCCCGCCCAGGCGCGTACCTGGGAGAAAATCGGGTCGCTGGTCGCCTGGGTCGGCATGCCGATGAACACCCCATCCGCTCCGAACCGGCCGGCCAGGATCTCCGCCGCCAACAGAGCGGTCTTGGTCTTGCCCTCACCCATCGGCGCCTCGAAGATCAAAAGCCCCGGGCCGGCCATGCGTCGAGCGGCGTCTGTCACCATCACCTGCGAAGGACGCGGCTTCTCCCCAAAGCGATCTTGGAAGGCATTGGCCCCAGGAACTTCAAGCTTGCCCCAGCCGCCCCGCAACCCCAACTTCTCCCAAGCCCCGGCGGCACGCTCACGGGATGCCGCCAGGCTCACATCCCGCAGATCATCCACCCCCGGGAAATAACGTTCGTCGCTGGCGATCCAGTCGGCCATCACCACCAGGCCACTCAGGTGCAGTTGGTCGGCTCGGCTGGGCACCCGCACAGGCTGAACATCCTTCAGATCCTCGAACCCCAGCTGGCGGGTGAGGACTTCGACAACCGCCGACTGCACCCGGCGCCATTCGAGGCCCTTGCCATGCAGATGACCCCGCGCACGGACAGGTTCGATCAATCTCCCTGAAGAAGGAAACTTCCCGTGGTGCCCGGCGACCAACGGCCATATCCACGAAATCTGGTCATCCGACCACCCGGCTCCGCGCAGCACGTCCCGGATGAGCTTCCCGCCGGCCCGGTCATGTCGCCAGCGTTGGCCTCCCGTGGGCATCCAGGTCAGGCCTGCTTGCCGGACGGCCTGCGCCCCAACCTCGTCCATCTGCTGAAATGCCGGGGTCGCCTTCCCGCAGTCATGAACGCCGCAGACCCATGCGAAGAACCGGCGCCCACGCCCATGACCTCCAGCCACCTCCTCCAGCAGCGCCTTCGTTGACGGGGCAAGGTATCGATCCCAGATCTGCTCAGAGACCGCAGCTGTATCCAGGAGGTGGCATATCAGCAAATTCATGCGCCCCGCTGCCTTCGCAGCCGATTTCCCCCACAAGACACCTAACTGCCGAATCGCGTCCGGATCTTTGAGGAACCCGAGCTCATGACCGTCCAAGATCGCCTCCTCGGCATCGCCGACCAGGCAGCAACACTAGAAGTCGCCACCGACAAAGGAGTGGCGATCGTCGTATGTCGTATAAGGTCGGCGCGTGATCCGGGAACGAACTAAATGAAAACCGAGGCCCAGCCCAGCAAACCCACAGGTCAACAAGTGTCGGCCCCGCGCACGCGGGGATGATCCTGCCCGTGATAGCCGAGCATGCCAGTGGAGCCCGTCGGCCCCGCGCACGCGGGGATGATCCCCTGCGGACGACGAGCCCGTTGCGACCGCGCAGGTCGGCCCCGCGCACGCGGGGATGATCCGGGGTCGTTCCCGTACCCCCAGAGCATGGAGGAGTCGGCCCCGCGCACGCGGGGATGATCCAAGGTCGGCCCCCTGGAGAGGGCCGACCCGTGGGTCGGCCCCGCGCACGCGGGGATGATCCCTGGCCATCCGTGAGCGGGATGAGCTGCGACGCGTCGGCCCCGCGCACGCGGGGATGATCCCTGCGCGATCATCCTGGAGTTGGCGGCGTCGTAGTCGGCCCCGCGCACGCGGGGATGATCCCCGATTGGCCGCGGGCGCGGCCATGGGATCCACGTCGGCCCCGCGCACGCGGGGATGATCCCCCGCCCGACGACCCCGAGGTCCGCGAGCGCATGTCGGCCCCGCGCACGCGGGGATGATCCCATGGGTCACTTACCCATCGCGGCGCGGAGGCTGTCGGCCCCGCGCACGCGGGATGATCCCACCTACCGACTCGTTCCGCGTCCGTGGGACGAGTCGGCCCCGCGCACGCGGAAATGATCCTGCCGTCTCGGTCTCGACGACCTGCCCCACCCGGCCGGCCCCGCGCACGCGGGGATGATCCGCGTGTAGTCCTGCCGTTTCCGTTTCCGAACGGGGCGGCCCCGTGTCGGGCGTGAGGTGCACGGCCAGAGGGCGGGAGTAGAACAAGGTTATGGGCCCTTTTGTGCGGGGGGTTGGGTGAGGATTTGGGCGAGGGTGTGGCGGCCGGAGATGCCTAGTTTGGCGTAGACGTGGCCCAGGTGGTTATTGACGGTTCGGAGGGAGAGGTCGAGGCGGTCGGCGACGGCGCGGCCGGGCATGCCGGCCGCGATCAGTTTCGCGACCTGCAGTTCCCGGGGGGTCAGTGACGACTCGCTTCCGGTCAGGTCCGTCAGCGGCGTACGGGCGCCGCCGCACTCGGCCAGCAGCTCACGCGCGAACACGAGCGCGTTCTTGGCCGCGGTGCGACGACCCGCCGCGACGTGCAACCGGTAGGCCGTCGCGGCGGCCTCGGCGGCGGAGAGCAGGTGGCCCATGTGGTGAAGCGTCTCGGCCGCCTCAACCAGCAGTTGGGCGTCGTCGGTGGCGAGCGCGGTGGCCACCGTGGCGAACGCCTCCGTCGCGGGGGTGGGGGTGTCCCTGGCGAGCTCGTTCAGCCGGTCGCACACCTCCTTCGCGGCGCCGAATCTCGCGGCGTCGGACAGTGCCAGGGCCTCGACCAGCGGTGCCCCGGCCTCGCGGGCGGCCTTCGCGGCACCGATGGCGCGGCTCGCGGCGAGGGGGAGGTCGAGCGCGGCGGCGGCCGACCAGGCGCGATTTCGCTCGATCCAGGGCTCGAACAGCGCACCCGGTGACGCGGCGTCGTCCATCCGGTTGAGCCAGGTGTCCGCCTGGACGGTGTCCCCCGCCATCGCGTGCGCGCCGGCCAGTTCGGCCAGGTAGACGCGCCTCAAGCGGAGCGGGTCATTCCCGTCGAGCAGCACGATGGCCTCGCGCAGTGCCTGCCGTGCCGGCTCCACCCGGCCCTGGGCCTTGGCCACCATGCCACGGGCGGCGGTCCACAAGCCGACCAGGGGTGCCAGCTGGGTCTCGACGGCCTCGCGGTACGCGGTCTCCACGGCCTCGGACGCGGCGGTGAGTGCGCCGCCCAGCAGGTCGGCGAGGCACCTGGCGCCGTGGATCTGTGCGAGGGCCCAGGGCAGCGCCGTACGGTGCGCCGACGCGACCGCGAGGCCCGTGGCGTTCGCCCGTTCGACGAGGCCGGTGTCTCCCACGAGGGCGGCGGCGACCATGATGGCGGTGGCGACCGAGATCGTGGCCCGCGCCGGAGGCGGGCACGGCCCGGCGAGCGACGACGGTCGCGGGCACGGCCCGGCGAGCGGCGACGGTCGCGGGCACGGCCCGGCGAGCGGCGACGGTTGCGGGCACGGCCCGGCGAGCGGCGACGGTTGCGGGCAGGGCCGGACGAGTAACGCCGTGCCGAGGGCGAGCGACCGTGCGACGTGCCCTTCGAGGAGCATCGTCCAGGTTCTGACGGCGTCCGCGGCCCTGTCGCCGGTCGGGGGCCTCGGAGCCGGTGATGCCGCGTGACGCCAGTAGTCGATCTTCTCGTTGAGCATGGCTCGCCGGTCGGCGCGTTCTTCGCCGTCGCATTCGTCTGGAGCCGGGAGTACGCCGGCCGCGTCGGCGTAGCGTCCCTGCGACGCCAGCACCTCGGCCAGGGTCAGATCCGCGTCCACCCCGCCGCCGGCGTCGCGGGACGCGACCGCCAGGCGCTCGGCGACCTCGAACTCCAGCCGCTCGGCGGCGCGCCGGGCGGCGGCCAGCAGTTCCCGCGCCGACGAGCCGAGCCCCGCCCTCCGCCTCCACACGGCCAGTTCGAGCGGGTCGTCCGCGCGGCGGCGCGGCGACGCGGCGAGGGATTCTGCGAGCCGTCCCCAGATCGCGCGGGCCCGTGCGCGTGGCATCCGGGCACGGATGACCTCCCCGTACGCGGGGATGGTGAGCCGGGTCTGGTGGCGCGAGCCGGCGCGTTCGACCACCACGAGCCCCCGTCGCTCCGCCTGCACCACGGCGGCGTGGCCGGTGATGCCTTCGAGCACGGGCTGGCAGAGGGGTTCCTTGCAGGCGAGCACCTCCAGCACGGCCAGCACGGCCGGGTCGTCGACCTGCATCTGCGCCTCGATCAGGTCGCCGAGCCGGAGGGTGACCTGGATCCGGCCGTCCAGATGCCAGAGTCCGTCGACGCGGCGCAGCGCCGATCCGTCCAGGCCCGACTGTACGAGCTCGCGCAGCACGAGGGGATTGCCGACGGACAGGCGGCGGAGCGTGCGCCGGGTGACGGCGTCCAGGGGACTGTCCAGGCCGCGTTCGAGCAGCGTGTCGACGTCGCCGTCGCTCAGCGGCTGCAGATCGACGCGCCATGCCACCCGTTCCTTCCACAGCGTCGTCACCACGTCGGGCGTCGTCTGGCCCTGTCGTACGGTGAGCAGCACGAAGGTCCTGGTGTGCACGGCGAGGTGATAGACGAGCGCGGCGGAGGCGCTGTCGAGCAGGTGGGTGTCGTCCACGACGAGTACGGGGCGTTTTCCCCCGCAGACGGTGAATCGCTCCACTATGCGGCCGAAGGTGTGCCCTGTGACGGGGATCGCCGAGTCGCCCAGGGGGGCGAGGTGGAGCAGCGCGCCCAGTGAGATCGTCCCGGCGGATCGGGTGCCGGTCGCCCAGGCAGTCGGGTGCCCCATCGCGTCGAGCCGCGCGGCCGCCTCCCTGGCCAGGCGCGTCCTGCCCACTCCGGGTGTGCCCACGATCACCACGCCGTCGACACCCGCCTGCTCCGCCGCTTCGGTGATGGTGCGCAGCACGGCGTCGCGTCCGACGAGCGGCCACAGATCGCTGGGGCGCGCGTCACGCGGACGGCTCTCTCCCATGTCGCCCTTTCAGAATGTCGTCACAGTGACTACGACACTTCCCCCTGACCGGGTCGGTAAAGCCACGGCTGTGTTTGATGAGCGGTCAATCCAGAATCGAACTTGGTTCGGTGATTGTCGAGTCACGAGCCGGGCGCGATGAGGCAACGCGCCGTTTAGGCGACCCAAATAGACTCACATTGGGCGCTTAATCCCCATTCATCGGCGCATGTGCTGAATGCATTTTCGTGACGCCTGGGCCGTATTCGCCTGACCAGGCGCGAAGACCGTCAGAGAGCGCGAAGACCGTCAGAGGGCGAGGAGGTCATCAGAGAGCGCGAAGACCCTCAGAGGGCGAGGAGGTCGTCGGCTATGGCGAGGAGACGGACGGCCGCCGCGTCCGACGGACGGGACTTGCCCGGCAGTCTCTCGCTGATCCTCTGCAGGAGCAGGCGCGGATCCCGCTCCGGCTCCCGATGGCTCTCCCGCACGCGGAGCAGGAACTCAAGGCCACAGGCGGCCTGGGTGGCGAACAGCCCAAGGAGCTCGATGTCGTCCAGATCGCCGCGGGACCCCGCGCGATCGAGCACCTCAAGGACGCCGACGCATTCCTCGAACCGGATGAGCGGCGCGGCCATGATGGTGCGCGGGACGTACCCGGTGGACTCGGCGGCCTCGTGGGCGAACTCCGTCACGCTCGACACGTCGTCCGCGACCATCGGCTGCCCGCTCGCCGCCACCCAGCCGGCGATCCCGGTTCCCGCCGGAAAGCGGCTCCCGACCAGCTCTTTCTCGCCCTCGCCCGAGACGGCTTCGAAGACCAGCTCACCGGTGTCAGGGTCCACCAGGAAGATGGAGGAGGCGGCGGCGCCGAACATGTGGCGGGCCACCTCGACGATGGACTGCAGCAGCCTTCGCTCGGTGCCGTCGAAGTCGTCAGGGGACATGTGCCTCTCCGTTCTGCGTGGTGTTGTCCGCGGCCAGATAGAGGACCGTCTTCAGCTGAAACGGCGTCAGCCAGGGGTGCTTGCTCAGGATGAGGGCGCAGATGCCGGTGATGTGCGGTGCCGCGAAGCTGTTGCCCGTGCTGCGGATCTCCTTGCCGCCGCTCCAGGCGACCGGCACCTTGACCCCTCGTGCGTGGAACTCCGCGGGCGGCGAGGGGTTGTAGTAGTACGTCATCGGGTCGGCCTCGTCATGGCTGGCCACGGAGACGACCGAGGAGAACGTCCACGGGAAGCTGAGCACCGGCATGTTGTGCGCGGCGGCGACCAGCAGGCAACGCCGGAAGTACGCGCGGTCGGCGAGGTCCTGGAGGGATTCCCGGAAGCTGGACCTCGTGGTCGACAGGCTGAGGTTGATCAGGTCGAACCCCGCGTCGATGGCCCAGCCGAGCCCGGCCATGAGGGCGTCACCGGTGCCGGTCTTCCCGTCGGTGAGCACACGGAGCGAGGTGAGCGCCACTCCGGGGGCTATCGACCTGATCACTCCCGCGCAGGCCGTACCGTGCCCGGCGGGGTCGGCGGGATCGCAGTCGGCGATCGCCGGCTTGCCCCCGTCCCCGCTGACGACCTGCAACGACCGTTCGAGGCCACCGATCCTTGGATGCTTCGCGTCCACGCCGGTGTCCACCACGCAGACGCGCACACCTGTGCCGTCGGCCCCTCCCCAGGCCCACTCCTTGGACACCTCCGCCAGCGGGCTGACCTGGAAGCGCTCCGGGGCCTGGCGCGTGGTGGCCAGCCCCCACGCGGGCACCCCGGGAAAGTGGGCACGCTTCTCCCTGCGCCAGGGCGGCACACTCGCCGGCGTCATGGACACGGCTCCCCCATCCAGTCGTCGACTCGTCGCACCAGCAGGCTCGCGCCCTTGCTCAGGTAGGCGTCGCGCGCACGCTGGGCGGCATCGGCCGGGTCCCTTCCGGCGGCCCGGTGGATCTGGGCGACCTCGACCAGGACGTCTCCGCGAAGACAGGGGTCGTCGGTCGATTCGAGCAGCTCGGTCGCGCGCGCGGCGGCCCGTACGGCCTCACCGTGCGCACCGTCGCGCGAGGCGATCGCGGCCCTGGTCACGATGGCCGCCACCTCGGCGCGGAGCCGGCGCGGCCCGGCTTCGCCCCGCGCCAGTTCCAGGGCCGCCTGCCGTACGTCCCCCCGCCAGAGTGTCTCGCGCGCCGCGTAGACCTCCAGGGCGGCGGCGGCCGCCCCGTGCCCCGCCGTACGGAGCACGGCGGCGGCATGCCTGAACAGGCCCGACGCGACCTCGTGGTTCCCGTCGAGGGACTCCACGAGCCCCCGTACCTGGACGACCGCGATCGCCGACAGGCCGAGGCCGAGCTCGGCCACGTAACGGTCGGCCGTGTCGAGCGTCTCGCGGGCGGTGCCGAGGTCGCCGCGGAGCGCGAGAAGGCGGGCCTTGGTGACGAGCGCCGGCACCAGCAGAGCGCGGTCACCGGCGAACCGGGACAGCAGGTCCTCGCAGAGCGCGAGCCCCTCCGGCACCGGGGTGGGCGACCACTGCACCAGCTCGCACAGCCCGCCGAGCAGGCGGTCCTCCTCGTAACGGTCGCCCATCGCCTGGGCCCGATGGAGCCCGTCACGGAACGCGCGGTCGGCGGCGCCGAACCGGCCGGCGTCGATGTGGATCCAGGCTTCGAGCTGGTGGAACCGGCACCAGCTGAGCTCGTCCTGCGGGTCGAGCGCCAGCCGCTCGCGGAGGGGCTCGATCTCCGGGCCGCCGGCGCCCGAGCGGAGGGCGAGGATCCCCCGCTGTATCGCACAGCTGAGCAGGTTGCGCGGGTCATCGGGCAGCAGCTTCTCCGCGCAGTCCAGCGCCGCGACCGCCCGGAGGCTCTCCCCCCGCGCCAGTTCCGCGTCGCTGATGCGAACGGCCAGCCAGCGGTGCTCGTCCCTGCCCGGGGGGAGCATCTCCCGTCCGCGTTCCAGCAGCGCGATCGCGGCGGGCAGGTCCCTGCGGTGCAACGCCTGACCGCCCTCCCTGATGAGCGAGTCCGCGGCCCGGTCCGTCAGCTCGGGCAGGAGCGGATCACCGGGGCGCACCTCCCGGACGAGCCGGCAGGCCGCCAGCAGGTGCTGGCTGACGTCTCCCGACGTCGGCCCGGAGAACGGGGCGTCGTCGGAGGCGTCGGCGGCCTGCTCGGCGAACCAGTCGGCCAGCCTCCGGTGCCAGTCCGCGCGCGACTCCTTGCTCGTCATCGCGTAGACGGTCTCCCGGGTGAGGGTCTGGGTGAACTCGAACGACCGCGGGAGCGCGCCGCGCCGGATCAGCCGGTCGCGCTGGAGCCGCCGCAGGGGCAGCGCCGTCGTGGGGCCGTCGGCGTCGAAAAGTGCCTCGACCTGGTCGACCGTGAAGGACTGCCCGATGGTCGCGGCCCTTTCGAGGACCCCGCGCTCCGCTTCGCTGAGCCGGTCGAGCCGGGCCCCGAGCAGCGCCTTGATGGTGGGCGGGAGAGAGGCGGCGCCCTCGGCGAGGGTCTCCAGCATCAGCTCGGCGAAGAGCGGGTTGCCGTCCGATCCGTAGATCACCCGCTGGTACATGATGTCGTCGTCGTGGGCGACGACGTCCGCCCGTCCGGCGCACAGCTCGGCGACGAGCCGCTCTATGTGCGGCCGGCTCAACGGGCCGAGCTCCAGCGACATGGCGCAGGCCATGCCTCCTCCCCAGGAGGGACGGATCTCGTAGAGCTCGGGCCGGGCGACGCAGACGAGGAGCACGGGCACGTCGGCGAGCCATCTCGCGCAGTCCAGGATGAGGTCGAGGAGGGTCGGCTCGGCCCACTGGAGGTTGTCCAGAACCACCACCAGCGGCCGGCGCTGTCCGAGTACCTCGAAGAACGACCGTACGGCCTGCGCGATCTCCGCGATGCCGGGGGTGTCGCCGTACTCCGAGGCGTCCGGGCCCGCCAGCCCGCGCAACGCCCGCGCGCTTTCGGTGCCCACGGCCTCGGCGATGGCGGGCCAGTCGCCGTTGAGCGCCTGGAGCATCTCCGCGATGGGCCGGTAGGTGGCGCCGATGCCGTACGACGGGCACCGGCCGGTGAGGACGGTCACGTCATCGGGCAGGTTGTGCAGGAACTCCCTGGCCAGCCGGGACTTGCCGATGCCGGAGACGCCGAGCAGGGTGGCCATGCCGCACCGCTGGTCGCGCATGACGCGCTCGTGGAGCTGCGTCAGCTGGCGCAGTTCCTCGGTACGGCCGATCAACGGGATGGTGTCGGTTCCCGGCTCTCCGCGATCGGGCTCCACGGTGACCAGCCGCCACGCACGTACGGGGTCTCTCTTGCCCTTGAGCGTGAGCGGAGGCACCTCGTCCAGCACCGCGTGGTGCCGGACCAGGCGGGCGACCTCGTCCCCCAGGAGGATCTCGCCGTCTCCGGCCGCGGACTGCAGGCGGCTCGCGGTGTTGACCGTGTCGCCGATCACCCGCACGTCCGAATCGGACGAGCCGACGACGATCACCTCACCGAAGGCGATACCGCAATGGGCGTCCAGCAGGACCCCGTGGGTCGGGGCTATCTCGGCGCTCAGCCGGTGCACGGCCGACATCGCCCCGTACGCGGCGAGTACCGCCCGGAGCGCGTCGTCCTCCCGGCTGGCGGGGACGCCGAACACGGCCATGATCGCGTCGCCTATGTACTTCTCGACGACGCCGCCGTGTATGAAGATCTCGGCCCTGCAGGCGGCGTAGTAGCTCTCAAGGATCTGCAGGAGCAGCTCGGGGTCGAGACGCTCGGCCAGCTCCGTCGACCCGACGATGTCGATGAACAGGACCACGATGTGACGACGGGCGGGTCGCGGACCCTTGCCGATCATACGAGCTTGAGGTCCTGTCCCTCGACCTCACCCGCGACGTCGTCCAGGCGCTTCTTGATCGAGTTCAGCAGCGTCACCTCGGACTCGGAGAGCTCGGCGAACACCCGTCGCTGCCGCTCGTCGAGCAGGTCGATGGGATGCCCGGCCGCGCGTAACTTGGCCAGTGCGTCGAACGCGCCCGATCCGGTTCTGTTCATCAGCTTTTCCTTTCATCAGCGACCGGCTCGCCGGTCGCTTCCGTGCCGGTGGCTCGGCCATCGGACGAGGCGTCCAGCCCAGGAACCGCGTGACGTCGGAAGTGGTCGGCCTATGAGTCCTCCGAGGTGGGGAGATCGGCCTGCGCGACAAGCCTTAAACGGCTCATCGGTGATCGCAAGTGACCCGGGCACCCACATTCGTGTGGTTGCCATTCCGCCGGTCGGGAGCGTCCCCACCGCACGCCATCGGCGGCGGTAAGCCCACGTTTGTGGGGTTGTGTCACCTCCTCCTGACCAGCCCATACTCAACCTGCAACACAACCCCACCAGTTAGAGAGGTGAAGGCATGGCCTTCGATCCGACGGAAGAGCTGCGAGACGCGGGAGTCCTGCACAGCCCGATCGCCGCGGAGATCGAGGAGGCGTTCGCCACCTTGACCCGAGAGGAAGTCGACCTCCTCATCTCCCTCAAGTCCCGGCTTCCCGCCGTCCTGCCCGAGGTGCTGTCGCAATCCGGGGCGAGCGCGCCGTGGGCCACGCCGGAGGTCGTGGCGCACAACACCGAGATCGGGGTCGCGCCGTCGTGTCTGTGTGGAGCCTGGTCCGGGTCCGGATCCGGGTGAACTAGTCAAATTCGCTCGCAGAGGCGGCCCCGACCGCATGTCGCCGTGCACGGTACGGGGCCGCATCTGCCGCTGGGAGTGTGAAGGGGAACGGATGTCCGGGAAGCTGGCCAGAAACCGCGCGTTGATCGACGTACCGGAAGACCTCACCTACTTCGTGCACGACGACGACTTCATGGTGGTCAACCCACAGGTGGGCGGTCGGTGCGTCCTCAGTGCGCGTGAGTTCGGCGTCCTTTCCGCCCTGGCCCGTTCCCAGGCGAGCGGGGAGCCGGCGCCGCTGGAGGAGACCGACGAGACCGAACGGACCCTCGCCAAGCTCATCCTGAGCTGGGTCGTCTACTACGACGGCAGGCGTCCGACCGTGAAAGTGAAGGAGCCACCGCTCCGCCAGGTGTACTACGCCATCACCGACGGCTGTAATCTCCGTTGCCCCTATTGCTACGCCTCCTCCGAGAAATGCCTGCCGGGTGAGCTCAACACCGCCGAATCGCTCCACCTGGTCGATGAGATCGCCGACTTCGGGACCGAAATCCTGGTTTTCACCGGCGGTGAACCGATGCTCAGAAAGGACCTGTTCCAGATAGTGGAACACTCCAATCAGCGCGGCCTGAAGTCGAACATCGTCACCAACGCCACGATGATCAGGAAGCCCGAGACGGCGCGGCGGTTCGCCGAGTTGTTCGGCTCCGTCACGGTGAGCGTCGACGGAGGAACGGCCGAGACGCACGACCGCACTCGTGGCGCCGGCTCCTTCGCCAAGACCTACCGCGCGTTGCGACTGCTCAACGAGGCCGGCGTGGTGCCGAAGATCAATCACATCGTGACCTCGGACAACATCGACGAGCTGGAGGACTTCGCCCTGTTCGTCGAAGGGCTCGACGTCCACAGCATCCGGCTGATGTACCACAACAACCTGGGCCGCGGGGTGACCGACGAGTACGACTTCGGCTGGCAGGACCATATGAGGATCCAGGAGATCACCTGGACGTCACCGGCCGCCGGAAAGCTGAGCCCGGACGGGCCCAAGCCGATGTCGCCGTGCTCCGTGCGGGCCAGTTGCGGGATGGGCGGCAACGAGATCTACATCAACTCGCTGGGCGACGTCTACCCGTGCAAGCTCGTCACCGGACGGTCGCACTACGCGGGCAACGTACGCCGGCAGTCTCTGGCGGAGACCTTCGCCAGCCCGGTGCTGCGGGACATGCGGAACAGCTCGGTGTTCGGCGGCGACTTCCACTCCGACTGCGCGAAGTGCTACATCAAGTCGTCCTGCGGCGGAGGATGCCGCGCCGCCCACATGGCGGAGTCCGGCGACCTGAGGCGCAACAGCCGCCACCAGTGCAGGATCCTGCGGCACGGCATCGCCACGCAGCTCTGGCTGGAGGCCGGCGTCCGCGCCTCCGAGCTCACCAAGAAGAACGTGGAGATGACGACCCCTCGCCTGGTCGTCAACGGCGACATCCACCCCGTCTTCGACGACTGGAAGACCTACGTCGCCCCCTCGCCCGACGCCATCAAGATCGGCGAGCTGCTTCCCATCAGCCCGGTATAGCGGAGGTGGAGTGTGTCACTGCAGATCAGCGATGCTGTGATATGGCAAGAGACCGCGGAGGGCATCTCGCTATACCACACGGAAACCGGGGAGTTCCACGCCCTGAACGAGACGGCCGCCAGGATATGGGCGCTCGTCGCGAGCGACGGGGAACGGGAACCGATCATCTCGAAGCTGTCGCGTGAGTTCGCGGGCAGCAACGCCCTGGTGAGCGCCCGCATCCGGATGGACGTGGAGGACTTCATCGGCATGATGATCAAGGGCGAGCTGATCGAAGAGCTCCCGGCATGAGCGTGAGGTGGTCACGAACCCTGTCCGGCCGGCCGTGCTGACCGGGCTCCCATGACCAGGGCCGTCGTCCTGGGCGGGGGCTTCGCGGGGGTGCTGGCCGCCGCCGTGCTAGCCAAGCACGCGGACGACGTCATCGTGGTCGAGGGCGATCACTACCCGTCCAGCCCGCGCCCCCGCCGGGGACTGCCCCAGTCGCACCACAACCACGTGCTCGTGACCGGTGGCGCGAGGGCTCTGGAGACGCTGCTTCCCGGCACCCTCGCCGCTCTCTACGCGCGGGGCGCGCACCGGCGGGGACTGCCCGGCGACGCGCTGATCCTCGCCTCGGAGGGATGGTTCCGGCGGCTCGACACCGGGGCCCACCTCATCGCGTGCGGCCGGGGACTGCTGGATGACGTGGTGAGGCCGCGGGCGCTCGGCGGCGGCGCCGTCACGACGTGGGAGGGCGCGCGGGCGCTGGGGATGGCCGGAGACGCCACCCGGGTCACCGGAATCCAGGTCAGGCGCGAGGGTGGCCGGGCGGAGACGATCGAGGCCGATCTCGTCGTCGACGCGACGGGGCGCAGGTCGAAGGCGCCACGGTGGCTGGCCGCGATCGGAGCGCCGGAGGTCGAGGAGGTGACCGTCTCCTCGGGCCTGGCCTACTCCACGCGGGTCTACCAGGCGCCTCCCGGGCTGGCCTCCGAGATTCCGGCGATCATGATTCACCCCCGTCCGGCGAAGGGGGAGCCGGCCCAGGGGGCGACGTTGTTCCCGGTCGAGGACGACCGGTGGATCGTCACCCTGACCGGCACCCGGGGTGGTGAGCCCCCGGCCGACGAGCAGGGCTTCGTGCGCTTCGCACGCTCCCTGCGCGACCCGATCGTGGCGGACCTCATGGCGGCCGCCACACCCGTCGGTGGCGTCCGGCCCTATCGCGACACCTCGAACAGGAGGCGGTTCTTCGAACGCGCGCGCCTGCCCACGGGCTTCGTCGCGATCGGCGACGCGGTCGCCGCGGTGAATCCCGTCCACTCGCACGGGATGTCGGTCGCCGCGCTGAGCGCGCTCAGGCTGGACAGGGAGCTGACCCGGCACGGGTTCGGGCCGTCCCTGTCCCCCGTACTGCGGAGCGCCATGGCGGAAGAGGCCGAGACGTCATGGCGGATGGCGATCCAGCAGGACGGCGCCGACCTCGAAGTGGGCCGGCGGGAGCCGTCTCCGTTCGAGCGCCAGGTCCAGGTCCGGATGGCCCGCGCGGCGCTGAGCAGCCCGGAGATCGCGGCCGGCGTCTTCCGCGCCCAGACGCTGATCCCCGCCGATGACCGGCAGGACAAGTCAGCGCTGTTCCGGGCGATGACCGGCGAACCGGATCCTCTCCTCACGGCCGAGGAGGCGATAGCGCAGTACCCCGAGCTGTACAAATGGTGGCTTTCGAGGCCGCTCTCGCCGGTCAAGCCGGCCCGTGTTCCCGCCGGCGTGGAGATCCGCCCGTGATGAAGCCGGATTCGTACGCGATGCCGACCGCGTGCGCCCGGTTCGTCGCCTTGAGCTTGGTGAGGATGCGGGCCAGGTGAGAGCGGACGGTTCCGGCGCCGATGCCGAGCTGCTCGGCGATGCCGGCGTTGGACAGACCGGTCGCGACGAGGGCGAGCACCTCGGCTTCGCGGCGGGTGAGCGCCGCGAGCTGGTGATCGACCCCGGTGATCACGGCGGCTATGCGGTCACGGAGCCGCGTGATCATCGAGCTGGAGATGAACGTCTGCCCCGCGGCGACCAGCCGTATCGCGGGCACGATCTCTTCGAGCAGCGAATCCCTGTGGACGAAGCCGCCGACTCCCTCGCGCAGCGCGCGCCCTAGCAGCTCCTCGTCCAGCTCCTCGGAGATCAGCACCACCTGCGTCCTGCTCCTCGTCTGCGCCGTGGCGGTCAGGGCGAACTCGACGCCGCCCTTCTGGAAGAGCGCCGCGTTCACCACCGCGACCCTGGGCCGATGCCGGATGACCAGGTCACTGAGCCGTTGGGTCGCGCTGGCCTCCCCCACCACGTAGAAGCCGTTGCCCAGGTGCAGCATGCCCCTGAGCCTTGCGCGCAACACCCGGTCCGGGTCGCCGACGACGACCCGCAGAGCGGGCATCGCCTCACCCGAGGGGCCCAATTCGCCCCGATGTGTCACGTTTCAATCCGAATTGAGCGAGATTGTGGCACCGGCACACTATGCACGCCCACCCGCCGGACCACCAGAGCAAGCGACTTACTCAAGCCACCCGGCCACATGGGCCAGGTACTCATGAGATCACCGTGCGTCAGCGCCGCGGTCAGACGGGATCGGCGACGAGGATCCGGATCGCAGAACCCGCGAGCGGCGGCGTGACGCCGGCCAGGTCGAACCCGCCGGCCGCGAGCAGGTCCCGGAACTCGTCCCTGCCGCGTTCCCTGCCGCCGGTGTAGACGAGCATGGCGATGTCGCTCATGACGGCCCCGGCCGCCTCCGGCGTGTCGTTCTCGGACGGCAGCACCGGTTCCAGCACCAGCAGGCGCCCGTGGTCCGCGATCGACTTTCGGCAGCCGCGCAGCAAGGTGGCGCACCGCTCGTCGTCCCAGTCGTGCAGGATGCCCTTCACCAGCAACAGATCGCCTTCCGGAACGGCGTCGAAGAAGTCGCCGACCTCGATCGAACAGCGACCTTCCACCCCTGCCCGCCGGAAGGTCCCGGCCGCGCCCGCGCCTCCCTCGGCGGTGTCGAACAGGATCCCCTGGGCGCCGGGCGTGGCCGCCACGATCGCGGCCAGCAGGGTGCCGTTCCCGCCGCCGATGTCGACCACGGTGCGGACACCGGTGAAGTCGTACGCCCTCGGGACCGCGGGTGCGATCTGCTCGGTGCCCTCGCGCATCGCCGTGTTGAAGACCCCGGACAGCTCCGGATGGCCCGCGAGGTAGTCGAAGAGCGGCAGGCCGTGCACGTGGTCGAACGCCGCCTCGCCGGTCCGTACGCCGTGGGTCAGCGCCCCCCACGCCCGCCAGGTCGCGGGGTCGCCGAGCAGCAGCACGCTGGAGCGCATCGACAGCGGATGGTCGGCGCGCAGCGGCCGGCCCATCTCGGTCAGCGCGAAGTGCCCTGGCGCCTCCTCGCCGGCCACGCCCAGCACGACCAGCGCCCGTAGCAGCCGGTTCAGCGCCCGGGGGTCGGATCCGGTGGAGTGCGCCAGCCGCTCGACCGGCAGCGCGCCGGCGGCCAGAGCGTCCATCACGCCCAGGCGGACGGCCGCGTACAGGATCTGTGAGGTGGCGTAGCCGAACGCCATCCGGGAGAGGTTCGCGTACGCCTCGCGGCTGGTCGCGTGGTCGGTCATCGGCTGAGAACCTTTCACCGGGGGCGCTGCCGTAGCAGCAGAGGCAGGCGTCGCACACCGTGCAGGAACAGGTCGGGCGTCCATCGCAGGCCGGCGGGATCGACGGCCAGGGCCATGTCGGGGAAGCGGCGCACCAGCGTGCCGATGGCCGCCCTGGCCTGCAGCCGGGCCAGCGCCGCGCCGAGACAGAAATGGATTCCGTGGCCGAAGCCCAGATGCCGGTTCGGGTCGCGGCCGATGTCGAAGACGTCCGGCTCGGGGAACACCGCCGGGTCGCGGTTGGCCGCCAGCAGCACGGGCACGACGATGTCCCCGCGCGGGATCACGGAGTCCCCGATCTCCACATCGGCCATCGCGAACAGCGGCCGGGAGTGCCCGACGGGGCCGTTGAACCGCAACGCCTCCTCGACCATGGAGTCGATCATCCGCGGTCGCTCGCGGAGCCGCCCGAGCTGGCCGGGGTGGCGGAGCAGTTCCAGCACTCCGTTGCCGATGAGGTTGACCGTCGTCTCGTCCCCGGCGAGCAGCAACTGGAACACGCTGGACACCAGCTCGGCGTGGCTGAGCCGCTCACCGGTCTCCTCCGCCTGGACGAGCTGGGACAGCAGGTCGTCGCCCGGGTGGGCCCGCCGCTCGCCGAGCTTCTCGTCGACGTAGGCGACGAACTCCATCCCGGCGCGGCGCACCCGGGCCGCGTCCCGGCTGCGGAGCATGTCGTCGCTCCACGCGCGGAGCCGGGCGCGGTCGCCGGTCGGGAAGCCGACCAGCTCGGCGACGACGAGGAGCGGCAGCGGCAGGGCCAGCGCCTCGATCAGGTCGACTTCGCCTTCGGCCGCCGCCATGCCGTCGACCAGTTCGCCGACGACCTGATGGACGCGCCGCTCAAGGGCCGCCACCCTTCGGGGGCCGAACGCGGGCGCCATCAGCCGCCGCAACCGGGTGTGGTCGGGCGGATCGAGGTTGAACATGTTGCGCCGCACCATCGCCAGCGGGTCGTGGTCCCACTTGTGGTGAACCGCGGCGATCTCGTCGGGCAGACGGTCGAGCTGCCGCCCGATGTCCGGGTCGAGCAGCGCGCGCTGCACGTCCGCGTACCTGGTCAGGTACCAGAGCGCGCGGCCGGTGGGGCTCACGTGGCGGTAGACCGGCGCCTGCTCGCGCATCCGGTGGAAGAGCGGGTGCGGGTCCGGACGATGCTCCGGGCCTGCCGGGTCGAACGATTGGCCAAGCGTGGTCGCGCTCATCACCGTCTCCTCATGAGTGCGTGGACGCCCGCCTGGTGATCGCTCAATGCCCCTTGGAGGCGCGGGTGTTGTGGACGTCCAGCGCGAAGAACCGCGTGGCGGTGCGGCCCAGGTCCTCCATGCCGAAGAACCCCCGACGGGCCATCTCGACCTCCGCCGAGGTCCCGCGCCGCTGCCAGTGGCGCAGGAAGAGCCGTCCGCAGAGCTCCGGCGGCGGGACGACCAGCCGGCCTCGGGTCTGTTCCGCGACCTCGTCCGCGTGGGCGACCATCTCGGACCACTCGGGCCAGCGGCTCGACTCCCTGAGCCGTGCGAGGACGTCCGGTCTCCAGTCGGCCGACTGCCAGACCGGCCACACCCTCACCATGACCAGCCGCAGCCGCTCGGCCGCCGGCAGCGTGGCCGACTCCGTCTCGGTGAGCCAGGACGCGAGAACGGACGGCAGGGCGGACTCCTCGTCGACCCCGAGCTTGGCGCGGACGTACTCCTCCACCGTGATGCCCTGCGCGGCCGCGATGTCCTCCAGCCGACGGGTCAGGACCTCCTCGTGCAGCCGGGGGTAGTCCTCGCCGAAGAGCCGCGCCGCGTTCAGGACGTCGAGATCGGACATCCACCTGCCCGGCGCGTACTCGCGCGTCGACCGCCATCTCAGCGCCTCGTAGTGGGTGATCCCCGTCAGTGCCGCCTCCGCCGTCCACTCCCTGGACGCTCCGGCCCCGCGGTCGCCGACGGCTCGCAGGGCCGACACCGCGTCCAGCCGCTTCAGGTCCCACTCACCCGTGCCGATCATGCGTTCGAGCGTTCGCAGAGCGTCGTGGTCGTCCGCGCCGAGCTCCCCTGCCAGCTCCTCCCATGTGCGGTGGGTGAAGGGCCTGGCCTTCGCCGCCTGGACGATCCGCTCGCCGGCCGCCGCCGGGACGAGATCCGTCCTGGCCCCCTCCTGGCAGCCGTAGCGGAGGTTGACCATCGCCACGGTGCCCGCGGGGTATCCCCTGTCGGCGGGCCCGTGCAGGATCGCGACCTCGTCGTCCCCGTCGACCTCGCCGCTCGCGTACATGCGGTAGACGGACCCGACGCCGCTCATGCCGTACGGGCTCAGCTCCGCCGCCCGCAACGCGCCCATGCTCGCCGCGCCGATGACGTTCACACCCTCGTTGAGCAGCCAGAGGATCTCCTTGTGACCCACCGACAGCCGCTCACGGTAGTAGCCGTCGATGATGACGGCGGTGTCGTCCCGGCTCCACTGCTCCCTCAGCAGATCGCCCCGGGCCGCGGGCGGCCGGACCCGCGCCTGTGGGACCACGCCGAGGACCTCGTCGCGAGAGATCGTCGGCCCGGCGTACACGACCACTTTCGGCGACACTAGAACACCTCCGGGATGACGCGACTTCCCGGAGCCACCACTCTGACGACGGGGACTCCGATGTCGTCTCGGGTCAGATCGACGACGAGCGGCGCGTTAGAGAACGCGACCGCGGCCCGCTTGACCACGTCCTCCAGGTCGTCGACCAGGCTCTCGTGAGCGGGCAGCTCCTGGATCGCCTCGCCGGCCTCCGCCACCGGGACGGGGGGCCGCTTCTTCGGCGGGTCCTTGTGGACGTCCGGCCGGAGGTCGTCCCGCGCGCCGGAAACGTAGCCCAGCCTGGACTGCGCGGCCTCGGTGACGGCGCGGGTGAGCGCGATCTCGGAGCTGAGATGGCAGCCGTATCCCGCGAACTCCGGAGGGTAGTCGTCGCACGTGATCCGGGCGAGGAAGCACGGCAGCTCCGTGGGCGACCGCAGGAGCCTGACCTCAAGGGAGACCCCGGCGCGCGCCATCATCGCGCACAGCTCGTCGACGACCGGCGACCCCAGCGTCCCCGGGTCGACACGGACGCCCCGGTCGCCGCCGGTCATCGACGCCGTCACCGCGTCCCTCTCGATCACCTCGTACAGCGCGTGCAAGATGCCCTCCACCAGCGTGTTCCCGCTGGCCAGGCCGTTCGTCGACTCCAGGAAGACCGGGGGGTTCCAGCCCTCCTTCCGCACGAGCGAGAAACCCACCACGTCCTTGGGAACGAGCGTCTCCGAACCGTCGACCAGCGACCTGCCGACGACCCAGTCCAGCGGCAGCCCGTCATGCAGCAAGGTCGGCGTCGAACGTGGGAGATCGCGGACGTCGTATCCCAGGTGCCCGGCGACGTCGCGAGGAGGCGCCGTCGTGATCGGGGGCATGGGCTGCTCCGCGTGCCAGAGCTCGACGGACTCCATCGTCGCCGACAGCCTCGCCAGCTCGGGGGTGACTCCCTTTCCCTGCGACACCGCGAGCGTCTCGGACGTCGGCCTGATGGCCTGGAAGGTCGGGATCCCTATGGTGTCGAGCCTGGTGATGTCCGCGACCCTGGTGATCCCCACCTTCCGCGCCGCGCGGCCGGCCATCTCCAGCGTGGCCGCCGGGTCGTGGGCTCTGTCCGTGCCCGGCAGCCGGACCTTGGACCGGTCGGAGTTCGAGAGGATCCACGAGAGAAAGTTGTCTGTCCGCATCGTCCCTTGCCCCTTGTACGGGATCAGATGTTGCGAGCGCGGTTGAGCAGGCCACGGCCGCCCACCGTGTAGCCGATGACCGCCATGACGGTGAGCACGAGCAGGTTCCCCCACGCGGCGGAGAAACCGAACAGCGAGGCGTCCCGCATGCCGTTGATCGCGTACGTCAGCGGGTTGATCGCCGACACCCACTGCAGCACCGTGGGCATGCTGTCGATCGTGTACAGCGACGGGGCGCTGAAGACGAGAACGGGGATCGACACGTTCGACAGCACCATGAACGCCTGGAAGTCGGTGATCGTGATCGCCACCGCCAGGTACAGCCCGTTGAAGGCCAGTGCGGCGAGCGTGAGCGCCGTCAGCAGGCCGAGCCAGCCTTCGAGGTCGAACGGGAAGTCGAAGATGAGCACCGCCACACCGAGGCCCAGCAGGCTCTGGACCAGCACCAGCGACACCCCGGCGATCACCTTGCCGAGCAGGAACCGCGACCTGCGCAGTGGGTAGGACCACAGCTGCGTCGCGACCCCGCTCAGTTCCTCCTGGAACAGCGCCATGCTGGAGGTCCCCGCCGCGCTGACGACCGACATCGCCAGCGTCATGGGGAGGAGGAACACCGCGAACCGCACCTGGACGCCCTGGTAGTCGACGACGGTGACGAGGTTGCTCAGCGAGGTGTTCACCAGCAGCAGGTACACCAGCATCGGCGTCAGGCCGAGGATGAGGTACACCCGGTTGCGGGCGAGCAGCGCGTACTCCCGGTACAGCACCGCGGACAGGTCGGCCGCTCTCTCGGTCCGGGGAGGGGGGGCGTTGTCGAACCGCAGCGTGTCGATCATCGTCACCCCTTGTTCCCGGTCATCCGGAGGAAGGCCTGCTCCAGCGAGTCGGAGGCGGTCGAGACTCCGGTGATCGCGACTCCGTAGTCCTGGCAGTGACGCGACAGCTCCGGCAGCACGTCCCGCACCTTCGCGCCGTGGACGCGCACCTCCGCGTCCGCCGCCGTGGCCGTCAGACCGGCCCGCTCCGCCCAGGCCGCCACGACGCGGCCCGCCTCGGCGTCCTCGACGGTCACGAGCATGTGGGTGCTGCCGAACTCCTCGACGAGCTCGCGCGGTTTGGCGAAGCGCAGCACGCGCCCGCGGTCGATGACCAGGACACGCTGGCTGTTGCGCTCCAGTTCGTCGATGTGGTGGCTGGTCCACATGATGGTCACGCCGTGCTCCTCGCGCAGCCAGGTCACGAAGCGTTCGACCTGGCGCCGCCCCGCGACGTCCAGCCCGGCGGAGGGCTCGTCGAGTATCAGCAGCCGTGGGATGGTGAGCAGCGCCCGTACCAGCTGCAACCGCTGCCGCTGACCGCCCGAGAGCTGGAAGCAGAGCCGCTGCAGGGCCTCCGTCAAGCCGAGGTACTCGGCCACCTCCAACGCCCACGGCCGGGCGTCACGCCACTTCAGACCGCGGAAGCGGGCCGCGATCCGCAGGTTGTCGAGCGCCGGCAGCATCATGTCGAACGGGCCGCTCTGGTGCATCGCCCCGATGCCGCTCTTGGCCTCGACCGGCTGGCGCACGGGGTCGGCGTCGAAGACGCGGATCCGACCGGAGGAGGGGGCGGTGACTCCGCAGATCATCTTGATCAGGGTCGTCTTCCCGGCGCCGTTGGGCCCGAGGAGCCCGATGGTCTCCCCCCGGGCGATCTCGAAGGAGACGTCGTCCACGGCCGGTCTCGTGCTCCGCCGATAGCGTTTGGTCAGTCCCTCGGCCATCACCACGTCACCCGACACAGCCCCACCCTTCACTTCGCCGTCCGCTGCGTCCATGCCGGTCCATCAGTCGCAGGTTGAGTATGGGCTGGTCATAAGGAGGTGACGCAACCCCACAAACGTGGGCTACCGATACCGGTCCCGGCGCGGATCGCGGGGCAATCCATATGCCGAACGACAGAGGAGCGATTGTGCGGCCCCGCCAGTCCGATGACCATCGGCGCATGGACGAGCTCACCACAAGCGGCTGGTGTGAACCGCTGATCCCCCCCACCCCGCCACTGGCCACCGGCACGCTCGTGGATCGGAGCTGAGCCGCCGCCGCTCGAAGCTCACGTCCCTATGCGAGGCCCGAGGCGGTGGATTCTGAGTGGACTTCAATCGGCGATCCGGCGACGTTCCCTACACCCTGCGGATGCCGGCCGACCGTCCTGGGGTGACCTGGCACCTCCCGGAGGTGATCGACCCCACGACCCCCCTGCCCTGCGTGGTCCTCGCGGACCGCGCGGGACTCGCCGAGTGCGCCGTGCTCCAGCGAGGGTTGCGGACGCTCGGCGTGCCGAGCCTGCGGATCGACGCCGGATCGCTCGCCGACCTGCGGATCCTCACCCTGCACGAGGACGGGTCGCTGACGGTGGACGGGCACCGCATCGTCCCTACCGTTACCTGGGTACGGCACTTCTCGCCGCAGGCCATCCCTGCCGGAAACGGATCGGCTCCGTCGCTGTTCCGGGCCGACTCGTGGTGCGCCCTCGTCGACCAGATCTCCTCGCTGTCGGCCGTCCGGTTGCCCGGCGGCGCCGATCCGGGACGGCTGGTCCAGCTGGACGACGCGGCACGGGCGGGGGTCCGCACTCCACGGACGATCGTCACGACCGATCCGGGAGCGGCGAGCGCGGCCCTGTCGAGCGACCGGATCATCGTCAAGGTCCTCAACCGGCATTTCGTCGAGACCGAACCGGGCACCATGGAGGGCCTCTTCCCGGAGATCATGGATTGCGCCTCGGCCAGGTGCCTGGCCGTGCGAGACGTGCCGATGATCGTCCAGGAGTTCGTCGACCACCGGGCGGAGCTTCGCGTCTACTACCTGAACGGCGAGATCCGGGCCTTCCGCGTCGGCAAACCGTCACCAGAGGCGATCTGGCGCGACGCGGCGTCGGTCACGGTCGCCCCGATGGCGGCCCCCGAGTCCGTGGCCGGGGCAGTGCGCAAGCTCGCCGAGCTGTGGGGTCTGCGCTACGGCGCCTTCGACTTCCTGCTGACCGGGGACGAGCCGGTCTTCCTCGAAGTCAACCCCGACGGCGACTGGCGGTGGTTCGAATCGAAGGCCGGAGTCGACGACGTCTCCATCTGCGCGCTCTCCATGGTGCGGACGCTCCACCGCCAGGCGACCCGGCAAAGTTCGCCCCCGATCGACCTGGCCGGGTTCCTGGCGCTTGGGACCGACCAGACGGGACGGGCGCGGGACAGGACACCGAGCATGGACGCCCGCGTGCTCGGAGCGCTCGACATCCGGGTGGACGGCGCGAGCGTCCACCTCAGCGCGAGGAAGGCCCGGCTCCTGGCCGCCATCCTGCTTTCGAGCCCGAACCAGGTGGTCCCGACGGACCAGTTGATCGACTCCCTGTGGGGCGAACGACCGCCGCCCACGGCGCGCAAGAACCTCCAGGTCTACGTCTCGGCGTTGCGCAGGAAGATCGGTGACCGGATCTTCTACGAGGGCTGGGGGTACCGGCTCGACGCCGGGTCGGAGGACCTCGACCTCATCAGGTTCCGGCACCTCGCCGGCGCCGGCCGCGACATGCGGCGCAGGGGCGACCCCGAGGGGGCGTTGACGTACCTCGACCAGGCCACGCGCCTGTGGCGCGGCCGGCCGCTCGCGGAGTTCTCGGGCGTTCCCCTGATCGACGAGGCCGTCGGCAGGTTCACCGAGCTGTACCTCACGATCAACGAGGACTGGGCGGAGCTCGAAATCGAGCGGGGCAGGCACATCGAGGTTCTGTACGGGCTCGACGATCTGGTGCCGTTCTTCCCCGAGCGTGAGCGGCTCGTCGCGGCGAGGATGACCGCTCTGGCCGGCTGCGGGCGCGCGGCCGAGGCGCTCTCGCAGTTCGAGACCGTGCGCCTGCACCTCGCGGCCGAACTGGGCATCGATCCCAGCCCGGTTCTCAGGAAACTGTACGAGGAGATTCTCCAGGGCAAAGCGCCCCGGCGGGCGGCCCCGGCGACGTCGTGGGACGAACCGATCAGGGGCGGGACCCTCGACGCGCGGTCTCCGGTCACATCGATCACAGGAGGGCGGGGCCAGAACCACCATCGATAACCGGCCGCGTCGTCGCGCCATACCGATGGTTAAGCGGGCTTTTCTAGAGTTCACACAGAGGCACTTCTATCAGGGCGCCTCCCGTGAAGGCGATCCGAAAAGGGATTCTCATGGATCTTGCTTCCGACCTGATCAATGATCGCGACACATGGTTGATCGTCATGTTGGCTCGGGGGTACACGACAACGAGAATCGCCCGGGAGATGCACCTCAGCAGGTACACGGTGGCGGAGCGGATCAGCAAGCTCCTCGACCAGTTCGCCTGCAGCAACCGCAGCCAGCTCGTGGCGTACTCCTATGCCCACGAGCTCCTGCACGTCGGTATCTGGCCCCCCAGCGCCTCCAACGTGATCGGCTAGCACGCCTGGCGATGACCGGCTCGGCATCGGGTCGCCGCCCGCCCGGCGGACGAGCCGGCTCCGGTCGCGGCCGGTCCGGCGTCTTCGCCGGAAAACTCTGACGACACAACGCCCCCTGCGCGGGCGGCCCTCCCGGTCCTGGTCGCGGTGTCCTCCGACCCCGTGTCCGGCTTGTCCGGGCTATCTTCGTCGTTCGCGGAGGCGTGAGCTTGCAACAAATGAGGGCTCCAGCGGAAACATTACGTTCTTAGCCTTCAGACATGTCCACGCCATCTCATGCCCTCAGAGCCGGCCTCCGCGGGCACGCTCGCGGCCGTCCCACCTGGGGGCGGTAGGGGTTACGTGGCAAATCAAGATCAGAGAAACTGAGGTCGGAAGCGTCTGCGGCAGCCCCCGAAAGGGTAAACAGGAGGTGAGGTCGGGTCCACGCACCTCGCCCGGCCGTCGGATTACCCAGTGAGGCACAGGACCTGTCCGCCGACGAGTGACGAGGGAAGTGTGAGCCCGTACCGAAGGAGAAGGACATGAAGCGGATTCTCATCACGCAACGGCCCAAGCCCCCACGCCAGCCCCTCCCCCTTGATCTTCGCAGTCCCTCAGGCCGAGCGCTCCCCTTCTAGCTCTCCACGGCCGGCCGCTTCCGAAGCCGACCCCAGACCCGAGAAGTACCATCACGCGCCCTGACCAGGCGTGTCACCAGGGTGAAAGTTCCCCTTCCCGCCGTGCAGGCACGGTGAAAGTGATCCGCAAGGTGCCCTCCCTAGCTTGTCCATCGCGACAGAACACTAGGAAAGGCACACGATGAACATCGCCCTTACCCGCCGTATCCTCGCCGTGGCCGCGGCGTCCGTCCTTGTCTCTCTCACCTCCGCGTGTGGCGGCGGAAGCTCCAAGGCCGTCTGCGACGACGCGCTGAAGGCGTTCCAGGACTACGGCAACCAGGCCGCCGCCGGTGCGGGCAACCTGGACAGCTGGAACAAGGCGACCGCCGACCTGGCCGTCAAGCTCAAGGACCTGTCGGGCGAGGCCGACGGCGACCTGAAGACCACACTGACGGACCTGGCCACCTCGTGGGGCGGCTTCAAGATCGACACCGCTGACCCGGGCGCGGCGGCGACCAAGGTGCCGGAGTTCGCCACGAAGGCCACCGAGGCCACCCAGAAGCTGGCCGTGAACTGCTCCTGACCCATCGGACGGCGTGGCCGGCGCGCGCCGGCCACGCCGTCCGCGTCAGGCCCTGGCCGCCGCGAGCGCGTAACTGCGCTCGAAGCCTTCGAGCACCGCCGGCCAGGCGCAGCGGGTCAGCTCGGTCTCCCTGTTGTGCAGGGCGATCAGCTCCCGCAGCTCCCGGTCGCGGGTGAGCCGCGCGACCGACTGGACCAGCTCGTCGAAGGTGCGTCCGAGCAGGCCCTCCTTGCCGGGCCGTACGAAGTCGGCGACCCCGCTCTGCGCCCTGGCGACGACGGGGACGCCGGCGGCCCTGGCCTCCAGGGCCGCGATGCCGAACGACTCCCTCGGCGCGGGCGCCACGAACACGTCGGCCGAGGCCAGCAGGTCGCGGATCTGCTCACGGGTGTAGCGGCCGGGCAGCGACACCCACCCCTCCATGCCGTGAGCACGCAGGAAACGCTCCATCGAACCCCGCGCGGGCCCGTCGCCCACCAGGGTGGCCCGCATCGCGATGGTCCCCGGAACCCTGCGCCTGGCCTCCAGCAGCAGCTTCAGCAACCGCACCGGCTGCTTGCGCGGGGCCAGGCGCCCCACGGCCACGATGTGCACGCCGCCCTGCCGCACGGCGCGGCCGTCGCCGGCGCCCTCGGGCCGTACGTCGCGCGTGGGACGCCAGGCGGACACGTCCAGGCCGTTGGACACGACGTCGACGGGGACCCGCCTGCCCGCGACGGCGCGGATGTGCCGGGCGGCGGCGTGGCTGACGGCGGTGCCCACCATGCCCCACCGGCTCCACCCGAACAGCAGGTCGAGGACGCGGTAGAGCGCGCGCGTCAGCGGATCCCACATGCTGTGCACGGTGACCACGACCGGCAGGCCCGCGCGGACGGCGGCGCGCACCCCCATCCAGGCGAACGGCGACACCGCCCCGGTGTGGACGTGCACGACGTCAGGGCGCCGAGAGGTCATCAGCCGCAGCAGGTGCCGGCCTCCCCGAGGGTGGATCGGCAGGTCGAAGGGCATGCGGGCGACGACGCGGTGGACCCCGGGGATGCGCTCACCAGGGGTCGCTGTGGCCACCTCGACCTCGTGACCCGCCTCGGACTGCGACCGCACCAGATCGGCCACCTGCACCTCGATGCCCCCGAGCCGTGGCAGGTAACAGTCGCTGACGTGAAGGATCCGCACCCCGCCAGCCTGGCAGAGCCCGCGACCCGCATCAAACGGGACCACCTCACCCGCGCCACGGGTTCTTGAACGGTTCAGGAAGGCTTCTCGAACCCCTCCCGGGGAGGCGCCTGGGGCTCGGGCATTCCGTACGTGGAATCATGGCCGCGTGGCACGTACCGCGGTCTTCTTCCACGCCCATCCTGATGACGAAGCGCTGCTGACCGCCGGGACCATGGCGATGCTGGCGTCCGAGGGCCATCGGGTCGTCCTCGTCGTGGCGACCGCCGGCGAGCGCGGCCTCGCCGACCTGCCCCACGGCGACGAGCTCGCCGAGGCGCGCACCGCCGAGCTGTACGAGTCGGCCGCCGCCCTCGGCGTCGCCCGCGTGGTCCTGCTCGGCTACGGCGACTCGGGGCTCGGGGAGGGCGAGGGCGGCGTCGGCGACGAGCGCGCCGAGAACGCCTTCATCGACGCCGACATCGAGGAGGCCGCCCAGCGGCTCGCGGCGGTGCTCAAGGAGGAGAGCGCCGACCTGCTGACGATCTACGACCCGGCCGGGGGGTACGGCCATCCGGACCACGTGCAGGTCTACCGGGTGGGGCAGCGCGCGGCGGACATCGCGGGCACGCCCATCCTGCTGGAGGCCACGGTCAACCGCGACCCCCTGCTGAAGGGCCTGCGACTGGCCCAGCGCTTCTACCGGTTCCCCCCGGAGTTCGACGTGCGGTCCTTCGAGCGGGCCTACTCCCCCGGCGAGGACATCACCCACCGCGTCAACGTCCGCAGGTTCGCCAAGGTCAAGCGCGCCAGCATGGCCGCCCACGCCTCCCAGGCGACGGGCGGCGACACCGACCGCACGCTCGCGGTCATGCTCAGGATCCCCGGGCCGCTGTACCGCCTGATCTTCGGCACCGAGTGGTACGTCCGCCGTGACCTGCCCCCGGGCACCCGCCGGTCGCATCCCTTCGACGACCTTCCCGAGCAGACCGGGTAGGGGATGATCTCCTCCTGGAGGATGAGATCCGCCCGTCGGCCTCCGGGCAGACTGATCGGGGCCGATCCGGCGCGCGGAGAACATGCGCGCGGACAGTGATAGGGGGCATCGCGATGAGGAACAAGTGGGTTCAGGCCGGCCTTTCCGTGGCCTCCCTGGTCCTGGCCGTCCTGCTCGTGGTGTACCTGCCGCAGATCGTGCACACGCTCACCGGGGCCGAGGTCAGCTGGAGCCAGATCGGCGCGCACTTCCGCTCGCTGAGCTGGACGATGATCCTTTTGATGAGCGCCCTGTGGTTCGCGAGCCTGTGGGCCTACACGTACGTGATGACCTCGGCCCTGCCCGGGCTCACCCACGTGCAGGCGCTGACACTGAACGCCGCCGGGAGCGCGGTCAGCAACCTGCTGCCCTTCGGCGGCGCGGCCGGTGTGGCGGTGACCTTCGCGATGACCAAGGGCTGGGGGTTCGCCGCCCGCTCCGTCGTGGTGTACACGCTGGTGACCGGCATCTGGAACACCTTGTTCCGGTTCATCCTGCCCGCGGTCGGCATCATCGCGCTGCTCGTCGCCGGGCGCATCCCCGACTCCAGGGTCACCAGCGCGGCGTGGGGCGGCGCGGTCTCCATCCTCGTCCTGGTCGCCGTGGTGGCCGCCGCGCTCTACTGGGAACGGGCCGCCGACCTGCTCGGCCGCGTCCTCGACGGGCTGCTCGGCGTGCTGCCCCGCAGGATCCGCCCGGCCGAGCACTACGCCTCGGAGGCGATCCACCGGATGCGCGCCGAGATCACCGAGATCGTGCGCAAGCGCTGGCGCGGCCTGTCCTTCGGCATGGTGGCCTTCCTGACCCTCCA
Source organism: Sphaerisporangium sp. NPDC049003 (assembly GCF_043197795.1). Classification (NCBI taxonomy): domain Bacteria; kingdom Bacillati; phylum Actinomycetota; class Actinomycetes; order Streptosporangiales; family Streptosporangiaceae; genus Sphaerisporangium; species Sphaerisporangium sp. NPDC049003. The sequence goes on along the minus strand of NZ_JBICTU010000006.1, from coordinate 136,514 downwards.
GTGCCTGATCATGGCGTGCTGCCTGGTCGCCACCGGGTCCTATCCCGGCCCCGCCGAGACCGTCGCGGTGTTCGCCATCAGCCGCGTGCTCACCAGCGCGCTGATCACCCCGAGTGGCGCGGGGATCATGGAGGGCGGCACCGCCTCGCTGCTGATCGCCTTCGGCCAGCCCCCGGGCGCCGCGACCGCCGCCGCCATCCTGTTCGGCTTCTGGACCTACACCATCGAGATCCCGTGGGGCGGTCTCGCCCTCGGCGCCTGGTCCCTGCTGCGGCGGCGCGGCGCCTCGAACGACCACCGCTCGCCGGAGCCCGCCTCCCGCGCCTGAGGCGTCAACGCGGGCCCTCCGGTACCTGTAGCCTCGTGACACCCACGTAAGGAAGGCGGGCCTTGGCGAATACCTTGTGCGTGCTCGACGGGCCCGCATAGCGTGGCGGCTGACATGGTGACGTTCCGCGTTCTTGGACCGGTCGAGGCGTACGGCGACGACGGCGAGGTCGACCTCGGCGGCCTACGGCAACGGGCCGTGCTCGCGCGATTACTCGTCGCGCGTGGACAGGTCGTGCCCGTCGACACGCTGCTGTTCGACCTGTGGACCGACGAGGGCGCCAAGGGCGCCCAGTCGGGGCTCCAGGTCTACATCTCCCGCCTGCGCCGTGTGCTCGAACCCGGCAGGCCGCGCGGCGGTCCCAACCGGCTGCTCGTCACCGTCGCCTCCGGGTACGCCCTGCGCACCGCGCCCGAGCAGGTCGACGCCCTGCGCTTCGAGGCCATGGTCAGGGCCGCGGGCAAGTACCTCGACAACGACGACCCCGAGCCCGCGCGCACCGGCCTTGAGACGGCGCTCGGGCTCTGGCGCGGCACCCCGTACTCCGACTTCGCCGAGCAGCAGTGGGCCGAGGCCGAGGTCAGCCGGCTCGCCGAGCTGCGGCTGGTGGCCCGCGAGCGGCACGCCGACGCGGGGCTGCGCTTCGGCCTGCACGCCGAGACCGTGCCCGACCTTGAGGCCCTGACAGGCGAGAACCCCCTGCGGGAGGAGGGCTGGCGGCTGCTGGCCCTCGGCCTCTACCGCTGCGGCAGGCAGGGCGACGCCCTCGCCGCCCTGCGCCGGGCCCGCATGACGCTGGCCGACGAGCTCGGCATCGACCCGGGCCCCGCACTGCGCAAGATGGAGTCGGACATCCTCTCCCAGGACCCGGCCCTTGAGCTCACGCTCCCCCAGCGCCCCCGCTTCGAGGTCGCCGGCACCTGGCCGCCGCGTCCCGAGAGCCCGGCCGCCGACCTGCCCCCGCTGTCGCCGGAGCCGTTCGTCGGCCGCGACGCCGAGCTGGCCCGGCTGACCGGCGCCGCGCCGCACGCCCTCGCCGGGCGCTTCACCGCGGCCGTGGTCGGCGGCGACCCGGGCGCGGGCAAGACCACCCTGGTACGGCAGCTCGGGCTGGAGCTTTCCCGGCAGGGCTGGATCACCGCGTCCGGCGGCTGTCCCGACAGCAGCGCCACCCCGCCCGGCTGGGCCTGGGTGGAGGTCCTGCGCATGCTCGTCGCCGTCCGGGGGGCGGGTGAGTACGGCTCGCTGCTGGCGCCGTTGCTGGACGACGCCGCCCCCGCCGACGAGGACGACCAGGCGTCGGGCGGCTTCCGCCTGCACCGCGCGGTCGGCGGCTACATCGCGGGCATCGCCCGCGAGGCTCCCGTCCTGCTCACGCTTGAGGATCTTCACTGGGCCGACGACCAGACCCTCGCCCTGCTCCGCGCCCTGCCCAGCCTGCTGGCGACGAGCCGGGTGCTCCTGGTCGTGACCTGCCGTGACGGCGAGCTCAACGACCAGCAGTCCGACGTGCTCGCGGCGCTCGCCCGGCTCGGCCCCGTGCGGGTCGGGCTTGAGGGGCTCGACGAGGACGCGGTGGCGGAGCTCGTACGGGCCACCTGCGTCCGCGAGGTCGACGAGGACGCGGTCAGCAGGATCATCGAGCGCACGGGCGGCAACCCGTTCTTCGTCCGCGAGACGGTGCGGCTGCTCGACTCCGAGGCCACCGGCGACCGTGCCACCGCCGCGGAGGTCATCTCGGAGGTGCCGTCGGGCGTGCGCGACGTGCTGCGCCGCCGGATCACCCGGCTTCCCGTGACCGCCCAGCAGATCCTTCTGCAGGCGGCGGTGATCGGCCGCGACGTCGACATCGACGTGCTGGTGGACGTCTCGGGCGACGAGGACGCCGTGGTCGACGCCGTGGAGGCCGGGCTGCTCGCGGGTCTGGTCACCGAGCCGGGGCCGGGGATGCTCCGCTTCGACCACGACCTGGTCCGCGACACGCTGTACTCCGACGCCTCGCGGCTGCGCAGGTCGCGCCTGCACGCCGCGGTCGCGTCGGTCATCGAGAGCCGGTCGGCGTCCGACGTCGCGGCGCTCGCCCACCACTACGACTCCGCGGGCACGGTGGAGACCGCCGCGAAGGCCGTCCACTACGCGGGCCTGGCCGCCGAGCAGGCGGAGCGGCGGTTCGCCCACCGGGAGGCGGCGACGCTGTGGGAGCGCGCCATCACCGCCTTCGACCGGGCCCACCCCCTCGGAGGGCCGCCCAAGGAGCGGCTGCTGCTGCAGCTCCGGCTGATCAAGGCGCTCGCGCTCTGCGGCGACATGGCGGCCGCCCGTGCCCGCCGCCGCGAGGCGATGGACGCCGCGCTGCCGCTGGGCGACCTGGAGATGACCGCGCGCATCGCCGCGTCGGTGGCCGTGCCTTACAAGGGCATCGCCCGCGACCTCACCCGCACGGCGTGGGAGATCGTCGACGTCACCGAGCGGGCGCTGATCGAGCTGCCGCCGGGCGAGCAGTCGCTGCGCGCCAGCCTGCTCGCGACCCTGGCCCTGGAGCTGGAGGGCTCCGCCACCGGCCGTGGGTACGAAGCGTCGCTGGAGGCCGAGGAGCTGGCGCGGCAGAGCGGCGACCCCGCCCTGCTCGCGGTCGCGCTGAGCGGGCGGCTGCGCCAGTCGTACGTCATCACGGTCGTCGACGAGCGCGAGGCCATCGGCCGCGAGCTGCTGGAGGTCGGGGCCGCCTCCGGGCAGATCGCCGTGCAGGCGCTGGCCCACCTGGTGCTCATGGAGTGCGCGGCGGCGCGCGGCGACTTCGCCGAGGCCGACGCCCAGATCCGCGCGGCCGAGCGGCTCGCCAGGCGGTACGACCTGCCGGCGCCGTCGGCGGTGGGCGCCTGGTACGCCGGCATGCGCATGATGATCACGGGCGACTACGCCGGGGCCGAGCGCACGTACCGGAACGCGGCGCGGCTCACCGCGCGGGCGGGGATGCTCGAAGGACGCCAGGACCTCCCGCTGATCACCACGTTCTGCCTGCGCCTGGTCGACGGCAAGGCCGCCGACATGGTCGAGTCGCTGGAGGAGGCGCACCGGCGCGGGGCCAAGTGGACCCTCGACGCCTACGCCGTCGCGCTCGCCTCCGCCGGCCATATCAAGGACGCGCGCGCGATCGCGGCCACCAGGACGCCCGTCCGCCCGGACTTCCTCTACGAGCTGGCCATGACGTGGCGGGCGCTGGCGGGCATGCTCCTCGGTGACCGCGACCGGATGCAGGACGCCTTCTCCACGCTCGGGCCGTTCTCCGACCGCATCGCGGGAGCGGGAACCGGCGTGGTGGCCCTGTGGCCGGTGGCGCAGACGCTCGGCGACCTCGCCATGCACCTGGGGCAGCCCGAGGAGGGACGCAGGCACTACGAGAAGGCGCTGGCGGTGGCCGAGCGGGTGGGCATCCCCCGGTGGGTCACGGCGGCGCGGCGGGCCCTCGACAGTGTGTGATCCGCGCCGCCGGTCAGCGGTTGATCCGGAACGTCTCGCTTGAGCGGCTGACCTGCGGCTTCGGCGGCCGGTTCGGGAGCCCGCGCCTCAGCAGCTGATCTGGAACTTCTCGCTGACGATGACGCCCTTGCCCGACACCGTGAGCTCGACGCGGTACCAGCCGGGGTTGTTCACGACGCGGGGATGCCATTCGACGGTGCGCTGCGCGCCCATGAAGCCGGCGGTCTCCGAGTAGAGGTAGGTCTTCCAGGCGTGCGCGCGGGAGCTCCAGCGGAGCAGGCGCCAGTCGTAGTCCACGGGGTCTCCCGAGGGACCGGGGTCGATCACGCTCTGCGCGTGGTAGGTCCGCTCACAGGACGCGCCGGCGTCACCGGCTCCCACCGTCACCATGCCCGCTTCGGGGACGCGCCTGGCCTCGATCGGCAGCGACTGCGCCGAGAGGACCACGGTCCTGACGTGCGTGCCGCTTTCCGCGGCGTGCTCCGGGCCGGTGGTTCCTTGGGAGACTCCGAAATAGGCGCCGCAGACGGCGAGCGTGGCGACCAGCAGCTTGAACACGGTGGCCGTACCGCCTGCCATGATCGGTACCAGATCGCCTACCGGCTTCAGGCCCTTTCGCGCTCCCATGGCCCTCCCCTTTCGTTCACCCTCAGATGTACGACGGGGCGGTTGCTCCCTACTTGCTGTCTGGTTGCAGTCATTCTTCATGTCCACAATGGCCGACATGGGATCATAACCGGATGCGTATGGTGACGATCTCTCTTCTGGCGGCGGTTCTGGCGATCCTCGGCCTGGGCGACCCGGCGCTCGCCCGGACCGCTCCACGGGTCACCGCGAAGGAGTTCTACCTGGTCGACGCCACGACGGGAACGGTCCAGTTCGCCAAGCGCGAGACGCGCCGCGTGCCCGTGGCCAGCCTGACGAAGATCATGACGGCGTACGTCGTGCGCCGCGTGGCGTCGCTGGACGACGTCGTCACGATCACCAGGGCCGACGTACGGCACGCGGCGGCGAACGACGGCACCCACGCGGGCCTCAAGGCCGGGGAACGGCTCACCGTGCGGGAACTGCTCTACGGCGTGCTGCTGCCGTCGGGGGCCGACGCCTCCAACGCCCTGGCACGGCGGTACGGGCCGGGCGTGAAGCGTTTCGTCGCCAGGATGAACCAGGCGGCACGGTCCCTCGGCCTGCGCGACACGCTGTACACCAACCCCGACGGGCTCCCCCAGACCGGCGGCGACCACTCGACCGCGAAGGACCAGGTCACTCTGGCCCAGGCGGTGCTGAAGGACCCGATCATCGCGACGATCGTCCGCACCGAGAGGCACGCGGTGAGCAAGACGGCCGTACACCGCGCCCACATCTGGCGCAACACCAACAGGCTGCTGCCCAGCGAGGCACAGGGTCTGAAGACGGGCTACACCAAGGCGGCCGGCTACTGCCTGATGTTCGCGTCGGTGATCGGCGGGCACACCATGGTCGGCGTGCTCCTCGGCGACACCGGTGACGCCGCCCGCTACCGCACAGCCCGCAGGCTGCTCGACGCGACCGCCGCGGCCACCGCCGTCTGAGGGAGTTGTCCCAACGGCGAGAGGAGGTGGACGGGTGGAACCGGACGGCGTGCTGGAACCCCCAAGCCTCGTCGAGCTCTCGATGCGGCGCATCCGCCACGAGATTCTCAGCGGCGCCCTCGCACCCGGGGAGCGCCTGATCGAGGAGCAGCTCACCCAGCGGTTCGGCACCAGCAGGGCACCGCTGCGCGAGGCGCTGCGTTCCCTCGGGCAGCAGGGACTGGTGGAGCACCTGCCACAGCGCGGGCGGCGACTTCGCGGCGCGGAACCCGGACGAAGTCCACCCGGTCACCCGCGAGGTGCTCAGCAACGGCACCGGACTCAGACGTCGGCGGGGCGCCCGCACGGCATCACTCTTATGGCCCCCGCGGGCTCCGACGAACTCTCCTCGCCTCCCTCGCCGCCTCATTCCATCCCTGCACCGGCAGCCATACCTATGCCGGCAGCCCAGCCGTCCAGACGGATTCCTCTGCGAGTCCCACGCCACCGAGGAAGCGGCCGACATCAGCACGTACGGCAGTTGGCCCGGCTACCTCCTCTCACCAGAGCACGGCGCCCGATGACCAGCCGGCCCCCTGTGATCAGGTCCGGTCGGTGAGGCGGCGCAGGCCGTACTCCACAGGTCCGTGACGGTCCGCTGCCGTCACCGGACTGGACGACCCCGGCCGGTCCGTCCGCGACCTCCTTGACACGGCCTACGGTGAGTGTCATGGACGCGTCAGCAGGTCAACAGTTGCCATGGCATGACCGCCCTCGACGATGTTAGCGTTTTGCCACGATGAGAGCATCGGTCATGAAATGGGGTGCGCGATGAGTCAGCTGATGCCGCTGATCCCCCTCATAGCGATCACGCCGCTCCTCGCCTTCTGGGTATGGATGGTGCGCGATATGGCGGCAAATCCAACCTTGCACCCGCAGGCGCGATACACCTGGATGGCGATACTCCTTTTCCTGAATATTTTCGGCGCGGGCCTCTACTACGCCACCGAATACCGGAAAAAGTAACCAGCCGGGTCAGCGCATGAGGCTGTGGCAGGCGATCGCCGCCGCGGCGACCACGTTGAGGGAGTCGACGCCGAGGCCCATGGCCGCCGGGCTCATGGCGATGCACACGGCGTGATCGGCCTCGTGGAGCCACCGCGAGGACAGCCCGTCGCCCTCGGACCCGAGCATGAGCGCCACCCGCTCCCCCATGGAGACCTTCTCGATGGGAACCGCCGACTGGTCGGGCGTCAGGGCCAGGCTCTGGAACCCGAGGGCCCGCAGCTCGGCCAGCCCGTCGTACCAGTTGGCCATGCGCGCGTACGGCACGGCGAACACCGCGCCCATCGAGACCTTGACCGATCTCCGGTACAACGGGTCGGCGCACCGGGGCGAGAGGATCACGGCCTCGACGCCCAGGGCCGCCGCGCACCTGAAGATCGCCCCGACGTTGCCGTGGTCCACCAGGTCTTCCAGGACGAGGATCCGGCGGGGCGCCCCCCGCTCCAGCAGGGTCCTCACCGAGGGAAGCTCCAGCCGCGCCATGGACGCCAGGGCGCCCCGGTGGACGGCGAAGCCGGCGATGCCTTCCATCACCTCGTCGGAGACCAGGTAGACGCGCGCGCCGCCCAGCACGTCCGCGAGGCCGGGGAGCCAGCGGCGCGTCGTCAGCACCGACCTGACGGGGTATCCGGTCGCGATGGCCCGCCGGATGACCTTCTCGCCCTCCGCGACGAACAGGCCGCGTTCGGCCTCCAGGCTCTTGCGCAGCTCGACGTCGCGAAGCCGCACGTAGTCGGCCAGCCGGGGGTCGGTGGCGTCGGAAAGGGGGATGAGCTCAGGCACGAGACAAGCGTATGACCCGTCTGAGCTGCCAGAGCAGCGCGTACACGGTCAGCACCGCGCAGAACCCCACGATCAGGCCGACCCCGGTCTTGGTGATGATCCCGGCCCAGCCGAAAACGGGGTTGGGCGGGTCGACGAAGCTCCAGGCCGCGGCGGCGCAGCACGCGCCCGCGCCCGTACAGGCCAGGACGCCCCAGCGCACCGGGCCCGGGAGTGCGAGCCGGGCCGGCGGCCTGCCCGCGGAGGGGCGCAGCGCGCGGAGCAGCCACCAGCCGACCAGGGCCAGGCCCGCCGCCGACGAGCCGTACTGCATGAGCCGGTAGCCGTTCACGAATCCCGCCACCGGGGCCGTCAGCCACGCCCACCCCCAGAACCGCGCGCCCCACTCGTGGGTGAAGGAGTCCCAGAAGACGTGGGTGGCAGCGCCCACGGCGGCGCCGAGCGCGATGGCGGGGAACCTGCGCCAGCCGGGTCCGGGCAGGGAGGCGATCCGGGCGGCGAGCGGCTGTGGCAGCAGCGCGGTCAGCGGGTCGCGGAACACGAACTGCAGCAGCGCCAGCAGCACGAACACCGCCACCACGTCGTCGGTGACCACTCCGACGGGCGAGTGCCACCGGGTGTAGGCGTCGAGGTAGGGCAGGAACGTCGGCAGGTCGGGCACCATCGCGCCCACACCGAGCGCCCAGGGGTCGAGCACCCTCCGCACCCGGGCCGAGGAAATGAGCGGGATCACCGCCGCGACGTGGCTCGGGGTGAACGGCAAGGGCACTCCTTGATACGGGCCCGCGTGCCCGTCCACAGCTTTACGCGGACGAGGACGTGACGCAATCTGTAACGGGTAGGCTACTCACCGCTGTCAGGGCCAGGTTCGATCGATCAGGGGGCCATCGTGCCAGATCAGGGTACGTACACGCGCCCGGCGGCCCCGTCGGCGACCTGGGTGCGTGACGCGCGCCTGGCCAGGAGCCTGTCTCTCGCGACGCTGGTGTGGCTCGGGGCCGAGAGTTCGCTCGGCCTGGTGGCGGGCCTGTCGGCGCATTCGGTGGCCCTGATCGGCTGGGGCTGGTCGTCGCTCGTGGAGGCGCTGGCCAGCCTGATCGTCATCTGGCGCTTCACCGGCCGCCGGCTCCACTCCGCCACGGCGGAGCACCGGGCGCAGAAGGCCGTGGCGGTCAGCTTCTGGCTGCTCGCGCCCTATTTGGTGCTCCACGTCGCCTACGACCTCGGGTCGGGTCAGCGATCGGCGCCCACGGTGCTGGGGGTCGTCGTCACCACGATCAGCCTGGTGAGCATGCCCCTGCTCGGGGTCGCCAAGCGCAGGCTCGGCGCCCGCCTCGGCTCGGTGGCCACGACCGGCGAGGGCACCCAGAACCTGTTGTGCGCCCTGCTCGCCGGGGGCGTGCTGGCGGGGCTGACCGCCACCTCGCTCGGCTGGTGGTGGCTCGATCCTGCGGTCGCGCTCCTGCTGGCGGCCGTGGCCGTCCGCGAGGGCCGCAGCGCCTGGCGCGGCCACTCCTGCCGCCACCACTGAAGGATCACCACGGCGAGTTGCAGACCCTGAGCCCGCAGCGCGCCCGCCACGCGGGGCGCGGTGCCGGGGTCCGCCAGCACGCGGCACACGCGCCCGGCGATGACGACCTCGCGTACGCAGTCCGACTCCCTGAGCGCCCGCCTGATCTCCTCGGGGCATCCGCGCCCGTGCAACTCGATGAGCAACAGGTCCGGACGCCTCCCGCTCAGGACACCCGCGCCGCCCACGTCCACCCCCGCCGCCACCCCCTGCCGGCCGCGTACGGCCCCCTCGATTCCCGGCCGAAGCGCCGAATCACGAACACAGAAACACCGAAATGTCGCGAAGTATTTAGTCACGATACATCGCGTCAAACAAGTGTCAAGATGCATCGCGAGCGGGCCACGTAATCAGAAGTTACCCGCACGTACCGTAATCACTGCACCAAATGATCGGTTTTACCCCCATCCGGCTTGACGCTATGGTTCCGTAGGCATTAGCCAGGGATCTCCCTATATGGTCACTCCAGAGCGCGCCACGTTCGGGAAAAGATCGACACATTAAGAGGACACCGTGGGCGGACGCCACCGCACAGACGAGCTTGAGGGCGGCTACAACCCTTACCACGAGCCGTCGGCCCGCCGTCGCGCGGGCCGGGGCAAGGTGCTGGTGCCGCTGGCGGGCGCCGTGGCGCTCGCCGTCCTGCTGGGCGTCGCGGCATACGTGATCATGAGCCGCGACAGGACCTGCGGCGACAAGGTCGCGCTCCAGGTCGTGGTCTCCCCCGACATCGAGCCGGCCATCAGCAAGATCGCGGCCGGCTTCTCCAAGAACACCGCCCCCGTGAACGGCAAGTGCTTCGCGGTCGCGGTCAAGGAGAGCGACCCGGCCGGCGTCACCAACGCCATCGCCGGGTCGGGCGCGAGCGCCGGCAAGTTCGACGGCGACATCTGGATCCCGGACTCCAGCCTGTGGGTCGCCAAGCTGCGCTCCACGCCCAAGGGGTCGGGGATCACGGCGCCCGTGGGCTCGGTGGCCCGCTCGCCCGTGGTGCTGGCGGTTCCGAAGCCGGCCGTCGAGAAGCTGCGGAGCGCCTTCGGCGAGCCGAGCTGGAGCGGCCTGATGTCCGCCGCCAACGCCGCCAACCCGGACGGCCTGGCGAGCAAGATCCGCGTCCTCCCGCTCGACCCGACCCTCAACGCCGCCGGCCTGAGCGCCCTGCTCGCCGGGTCCGGCGTCCTCCAGGCGTCGGGCGCCGGCGAGGACCAGCTCGTGGGCGTCCTGCGGCAGCTCTCGGAGAACGCCGTGAACAGCCCGGCGAACATGTTCGCCACCATGGCGAAGCAGTCGTCCCGCGTCCCGATCGGCATCGCCTCCGAGCAGGGCATCTGGGCGTTCAACGCCAAGTCCAAGCCGGGCGAGATCGTCGCGCTCTACCCGGCCGAGGGCACGATCAGCCTCGACTACCCGATCGTGGTGACCGCCAAGGACCAGGCCACCCGCGACGCGGCCAAGAGCTTCGCCACCGCGCTCTCCGGCGCCGAGGCCAAGAAGACCATCCGCCAGTATGGCTTCCGCACGCCGGACGGCAAGGGCGGAAGCGCCATCAGCCAGGCGAACGGGCTCAACCCGGTGGCACCGCCCGCCATCAAGATCCCGGAAGCGGCCTCGGTCACCAAGCTCTCGCAGGCGTGGTCCCGCCTCAAGCTGGGCGGCCGGCTCCTCGCCCTGCTGGACATCTCCGGCACCATGGCGCTACCGGCCGTCGGCGCCCCCGTCGACCGCATGAAGCTGATCGCGCAGACCGCGATCGAGGGCCTGAAGCTCTTCCCGGACAAGACCGAGATCGGCACCTGGGTCTTCTCCACCAACCTGAACGGCAAGGGCGTCGACTACCGCGAGGCCGTGCCCGTCGGACCCATCGGCGCCAAGATCAACGGCGTGACCCGCCGGGACGTCATCGGCCAGTCCCTCGCCCAGATCAAGGCGAAGGCCACCGGGGACACCGGCCTGAACGACACGCTCGCCGCCGCCTACGACAAGATGAAGGCCGAGTACGAGGCCGACAAGATCAATACGATCCTGGTCTTCACCGACGGCGTGGGCAACGACGATCCCGAAGGCGGCATCTCCAACGCCGCGATCCTCAAGAAGCTCCGCACGGAGTTCGACGAGACCCAGCCGATCAGCGTCATCATCGTCGCCCTCGGCGCCAACGACGTGGCCGGTCGCCGGCAGATGCAGGCGATCGCCAAGGCCACGCAGGGCCAGGCCTTCTTCCCGAACAACGCCCTGGAGATACGCAAGGTCTTCCTGGAGGGGATCTCCCGCCGCCTCTGCGCCCCGAACTGCAATGGCAGCACCTCCCAGCAGTAGACGCGCCCCGCGCGCGAGCGCCCGATCCCTGCCCCTCACGGGCCCGGGGTCGGGCGCTTTTTCTTCACCCCCCGGATTCCCCGGCCCGCGAATCCGCCGGCGATTCCGCCACCGGATCCGCCGGCGAATCCGCCACCGGATCCGCCGGCGAATCCGCCACCGGATCCGCCCGTTGTGGCCGCCGGATTTATCACCGAATCAGCCGCCGAATCCGTCATTGGATCACGGTGTTCCATCGCGGCGTTCCATCGCGATGTGTCACCGTGGACGCCTGCCCGCGTCACCGATCATCACCTCAGATATTTCTCTAGGAAACACCTGTTTCAGAAGTCCCATGCGACCCTATTTTCCCAGCTCATATCCGATGATTATCAAGCAATCCCGGGTGAACCGGGCGAGGGGAACGGACGTCCTACGCGTGTGGGGCCTGGAGCGGGCAGGGGAAATTCTCGCGAGCGAGCGCGACCAAATGCCAGGTACCCGTCCTGCGGGGAGGAAGATTCGTGCCCGGATGGCCGAGCGTCGGCCGTGCCGACGACCAGCGATTGTTGGAGGCCCTGCGCCGAGCGGACGGCCGCGCGGCGGACGGCCTCTACGACGCCTATGCCGACCGACTCAACGACTACGCCTATTCACTGCTCCATGACACCGACGCCGCCGCCGACTCCGTGCACGACGCGCTCGTCACCGCCCATGGACGGGCCGGAGCGCTGCGAGAACCGGCACGCACGCGTGCCTGGCTGTACGCGCTGACGCGTTTCCAGTGCGCCACCCGGCGCGGGCGGACCCCCGCGAACGGCACCACGCCGGAACTGTTCCTGGAAGGGGACGAAGAGGATCCGGAGCTCGCGGCGATCGTGCGCGAGGGCCTGGCCGAGATGGGCCACAAGGACCGGGACGTCCTCCTCCTGGCGCTGCGGCACGAGCTCACCGTCTCGGAGATCGGCGCCGTGCTCGGCCTGACTTCCCGGCATACAGGGGTCCGCCTCACCCGGGCCCGCGACCACCTGGAGAACGCCGCCGCGGCGTTGATCCTCGCCAGGACCGGCCGCGCGCACTGCCCCGACCTGTCGGCCCTGCTCGACTCCATCGAGGGCCCGCTCCCTCAGCAGCTGAGACGGCGCCTGACCAGGCACATCATCGGATGCAAGGAATGCACCGAGGGGCGGCGCCGCCGGGTGTCGGCCGAGCGCCTGCTCGACGTCATCCCCGTGGCCTTCCCTCCTCTGTCGCTGCGCCGCCGGGTCGCCGAGTCCTGCGCCAAGTCGGAGCGCGACGCGGGACGGACGGCGATCATGGCGGTGGCCGACCGGTTCGACAAGAACGGCTTCCCTCCGGTGGGCGCCGAGCGCCGGTCCAGGAGCCGCGAATCCCGTGAGAACCGCCGCACGCCCCCCGGGACGGAGACCCCCCGGTACGGGACCGCGGTCGCGCACGCCCGCCGGACGTCCCGGCGGACGCCCGTCTTCGCCACCGTCGCGTGCGTGCTCGTGGCGACCGGCGCGATGGTCGTCGCGACCGGGCAGGGATCCCCGAGTCCGGGCGGGCTGACGCAGACTCTGCGCTTCCCGAGCCAGACACCCGGCGAGCTCCAGATCAGCTATGGCCCCGAGCCCACGGAGGCCTCCTTCACGTCCGAGCCGCCGCCACCGTCCGCCTCCGCCACCCCCGCCAGGAGGTCACCGACCCGGAGCGCCGCCTCCGCGCCCGCCGCACCCACCGGCAGGCCGCGTCCCCCCTCGCGGACCCCCCGGCCGGCTCCGACGCCCGCGGCCAAGCTCGTCGTCTCGTGCCCGGGAGCGCTCGGCGAGGAGGGAGATGGTGTGATCCTTGTGTCCGCGCGTAACGCGACCCTCTCCTGGACGGCCAGCGCGACGGGCGGGCTGGCGGTGACGCCCGGCCAGGGCGTGCTCAAGTCCGGCGTGAAGGAGAGGCTGTCTGTCGTGGTCTCCCAGCCCGGGGAGGCCGGGGAGGGCACCGTGACCTTGCGTTCGGTGTCAGGAGAGGCCTCATGCCGGCTGTCATGGGACGGTCAGGATCCGCCTCCCGCCTCCGATCCGCCCCCCGATCAGTCGCCTACTCCGGACCCGTCGGCGTCCGGCACACCGAGCGAGGAATCGAGTAGGGGCCCCGCCTGAATTCATGCGCGACCGCACATTTGGAGCAAACCAGGGGTACCTTTTGAAGACCCCCGATCCCATCAGTCCCATCGGTCTCGGGGGTATCAGTCGTCGGCGTGGGTGACGTGATTGACTAGACAACGGTTCTTACCCTTGTCCAGGTAAACCATTGACCGGGTTGGGGCGTCGGCATTGACGATCGCATGGCGTGGTTGATCCTATGAGAGCAGCGATCAACCATGCCTTTAGTCGGCCTTGACCAGCGGAGCCAGGAGAGATGCGTACGAACAGAACAGTGCTCACATGGGTGCTGACGGTCGCGTGCGCCGCGGGAGCGGTGATCGCGCTCGCCGATATCCAGACGCCGGCACGCCTGATTCTTACGCCTCTGTTCCTTTTGGTGGTGCCAGGAGCATCGGTCGTGGGACTGTTGCGTGATCGTGACCCTCTCGCGGCTCTAACGGTGGGCGCCGCCGCGAGTCTCGTTATAAACGTTCTGTTAGCCGAGGCCATGCTTATGTTTGACGCTTGGTCCCCTCGCGCGGGAGTGGCCACCGTCGCGGTGCTCGGTGGATTCATGTGGGTTCTTCGGTCTTTGTACCGGGGGAACGGCAGTGCGCACACCGAACAGGGGGCCGGGTCAAGGTGAAAGTCACGGTCGTTCGGCCTGGGGAGCTCGGAGAGCCGGAGCTCACCCGCTGGCGTGAACTACAGCACGCGGCTCCGTCACTGGACAACCCCTTTCTCTCGGTCGAGTTCGCTCTGGCTCTGAGCCGGCTCCGTTCGTACGTGCGCGTCGCCGTCATCGAGGACGGCGGCAAGGTGGTCGGCTTCCTCCCGTTCGAGCGGCACGCCTTCGGCATCGGCAAGCCCCTCGGCAGCTGGCTGACCACCTGCCACGGGCTCATCTCGGTCGCCGGCCTCGACATCTGCGCCCGCGAGCTCCTGCGGGCGTGCGGCCTCTCGGTCTTCGACTTCGATCACATGGTCGCGGACCAGCCCACCTGGGGGCCGTACGAGTCGGCGGTGCGCCCGGTGCCGCTGATGGACCTCACCGGCGGGTTCGACTCCTATATCGAGTACGTGCGCGTCAACTCTCCCAAGAACTACAAGACGGTTCGCTACAAGGAGCGCAAGCTCGCGCGCGAGCACGGCGAGATCCGGCTTGAGTGGTGTGCGGCCGACCCCGAGACGATGCGCACCCTCACGAGCTGGAAGTCCGACCAGTACCGCCGCACCGGGCGGGTCGACCGGTTCGCCCAGCCGTGGATCGTCGAGCTCATCGAAGAGATGCACGGCGCCGACTCGCCGTCGTTCGGCGGCGTGCTGACGATGCTCTACGCCGGGGACACCCCGGTGGCGGGGCACTTCGGCCTGCGTACGCACCACACGCTGGTCGGGTGGTTCCCCGCCTACGACCCCGAGTTCGCCCGGTACTCCCCCGGCATAATGCACCACCTGCACATGGCGGAGCAGGCCGCGCTTCACGGTCTGGGCCAGGTCGACATGGGCAAGGGCGGCCGGGAGTACAAGGGCTGGCTGAAGAACGGCGTCATCCACGTCACCGAGGGCCGGGTCTCCCGTCCGTCGGCGACGGCCGCCGTCCACTGGATGGGCCGGACGCCTGTGAACAAGGCACGCAACATAGTGGTCGACCGTCCTTCTCTCTACCGGCTGGCCGACCGCCTGCTGAAGGGGTTCGGGCGGGTCCGCACCTCCGTACAGCCCCAGTCCATACATAAGGAACCCTCGGGGGCGAGCTGAAGGTCCCCGGAAGCGAGCCCACCCTCTATTGATCTGACCGGGGCGGAGAAACCCCTCTCCGTCCAGTCGCGCCGGTCCTATTGGCAGTCGCCGCCGATGTCAGACCGCCCGGAAGGACATCCCTCAAATGAGTCCCGAGATCACCAAGCACAGCGGGAAACCTCAGCTTCACAGCCTGAGGCCACTACCGGCAGTGGACCGTTTCACCCCTCTCACCCCGCACCTGGCCATTTCGCCGACCGTCAGCGTGGTCGTACCGGCCATGAACGAGGCGGAGAACCTTCCGCACGTCTTCGCCACGCTGCCCCACTGGATCCACGAGATCGTCCTCGTCGACGGCAACTCCACGGACGACACCGTGGCGGTGGCCCGCCGCCTGCGCCCGAACCTCCGCGTGATCCAGCAACGTGGCAAGGGCAAGGGAGACGCCCTCCGCACCGGGTTCGCCGAGTGCACCGGCGACATCATCGTGATGATCGACGCCGACGGCTCGACCGACGGCAGGGAGATCATCCACTTCGTCGGCGCGCTCGTCACCGGGGCCGACTTCGTCAAGGGCTCGCGGTACGCCAGCGGTGGCGGCAGCGACGACCTCACGATCAGCCGTCGACTCGGCAACAGCGTGCTGCGCGGGCTGGTCAACCGCATCTACGGCACCCGGTACACCGACCTGTGCTACGGCTACAACGCCTTCTGGGCGCGTCACCTCGACGTCCTCGACCTCGACTGCGAGGGCTTCGAGGTGGAGACGGTGCTGAACATCCGCGCGGCCAGGGCCGGGCTGCGCGTGCACGAGGTGCCGAGCCACGAGAGGTGCCGCATCCACGGCGAGAGCAACCTCCGCGTCGTGCGCGACGGCTGGCGCGTGCTCAAGACGATCATGCGTGAGTGGCGCCGTCCCCTGACCGTGGCCGTCCCGGCTCCGACGGCCCAACCGGCCGCCGACCAGGGCGCGGCATAGCCGGGATGAACATCTCCGTCGTCATCTGTGTCTACACCGAAGACCGGTGGGACGACATCAGGGCCGCCGTGCAATCGGTGCGCAGCCAGAGGCGTCAGCCGTACGAACTGATCCTCGTGGTCGACTACAACCCTGACCTGCACCTCAGGCTCAAGCGGGAGTACGCCGACGCGATCGTCGTGGAGAACTCCCACGAGCGGGGTCTGTCCGGTGGCAAGAACACCGGGGTGGCGACCGCCTCCGGCGACGTCGTGGCCTTCCTGGACGATGACGCCGTCGCGGACGCCGAGTGGCTCGCCGCGTTCGAGCAGGCCATGTCCGTTGAGCCGGGTGGCGCCCCGACCGTCGTGGGGGTTGGCGGGTTGACCAGGCCACTTTGGGACAACGGTGACCGGCCGCGATGGTTCCCCGAGGAGTTCGACTGGACCATCGGGTGCACCTACCGCGGCCTGCCGGCCGAGAGGAAGCCGATCCGCAACGTGATGGGAGGGAACGCCGCCTTCCGCAGGGAGGTGGTGGCCGAGGTCGGGGGGTTCCACTCCGGCATCGGCCGCAGTGTCCAGGGTCGCAAGAGCCGCCCGCTGGGCTGCGAGGAGACCGAGTTCTGCATCCGGCTCTCCCAGCGCAGGCCGGGCTCGATCATGATGTTCGAGCCCCGGGCGGTCATCGGCCACCGAGTGCCCGCGTCGCGGGCCACGTTCCGTTACTTCCGTTCCCGGTGCTACGCGGAAGGGCTCTCCAAGGCGCTGGTCGCGCGGGAGGTCGGCGCGGGCGACGGGCTGTCGAGCGAGCGCGCCCACGCCATGAAGACGCTGCCCATGGGCGCCCTTCGCGGCGTGGGAGACGCCCTGCGGGGCGATCTCACCGGCCTGGCCAGGGCGGGGGCGATCGTCACCGGCCTGGCCTGGACGACGTGGGGGTACGCCGTGGGCTCCGCCCGGCTGCGCGCGCGGGGAAACCGCGCGGCACGATCCATCGACCACGAACGGTGAGCACATGCGCGTGCCGATCCTGATGTACCACTCCGTGACCGACCGCCCGAACAGCGCGACCCGGCCACTGGCGGTACGTCCCTCGGTGTTCGAGTCCCAGATGACCTACCTCAAGGACCGCGGGTTCACCCCCCTGACCCTCGGAGACCTGGTCGCCTCCCTGTACGGCACGGGCGGCGCCCCGGCGCCCGAGCGGCCGGTGGTCGTGACCTTCGACGACGGGTACGCCGACTTCCACAGCGAGGCCCTGCCGGTCCTTGAGCAACTGGGCTTTCCCGCGACGGTGTTCCTGACCAGCGGGTGGGTGAGCGACGCGGGCGGCGACGCCGCGGGAAGACCACTCGACCGCATGCTGTGCTGGAGCCAGGCGCGTGAGGCCGTGTCCTGCGGCATCGAGATCGCCGGGCACAGCCACAGCCATCCGCAGCTCGACCAGCTGTCCGACGCGGCGCTGCGCCAGGAGCTCCGGCGCAACAAGGCCCTACTGGAGGACAAGGTCGGGCGCCCGGTCGCCACGATGGCCTACCCGTACGGCTACTCCAGCGCCCGTGTGCGCAGGGAGGTGCGCAAGGCCGGTTACTGGGCGGCCTGCGCCGTGGCCAACACGCTCGCGGCCGACTCCGGCGACGTGATGGCGCTGCCCCGGCTCACCGTGGGCCGGTCGACGACCATGGACCGCTTCCGCCGGGCGGTCGAGGGGCGCGGCGTGCCGCTCATCTACCTGAAGGAACACGCGCTGACCAAGGGTTACGCGATGGTGCGCCGCACACGGTACGGCCTGCGCCACGTGGTCGGGCGTGAGTGAGGTAACCGCGGGGAAGACGCCGCGCGTCGAAGAGGGGGGTGACGCGACCATGAACACCACAGTGGCCGACGACAGGCCGAAGCAGCCGGACGCGCCCAGGGCCGGAAGGCTGGCCGTTCTGTGGCGAAGGCTCCTACGCGACCTGCGCAACCCACTCTTTCTCAACGGATACGCCCTGATGGCCAACACCGGCGTCACGGCGATCCTCGGCATGGGCTACTGGCTGCTCGCCGCCCGGCTCTACACCCCCGAGGACTTCGGGCGCAGCCAGGCGCTGATCACAGCGATGCGGCTGTTCGCCGGGCTCATAGCGCTCGGCCTGACCGGCGCGCTCGCCAGGTTCATCCCCGTGGCGGGCAGGCGGACGGGCGCGCTGATCGGCCGCGGCTACCTCGTCGCCACCCTCACGGCCGTCGTGGCGGCGGGCGGGTTCCTGCTGACGCTGCCGTTCTGGGGCGACAACTACGCCACGCTCGCCGGCGTCGGCCCCGGCCTGTTCTTCCTCGCCTCGGTGGCCATCTGGTCGGTCTTCACCCTCCAGGACGTCGCGCTGGCCGGGATGCGCAAGGCCGTGTGGGTGCCGGTCAACAGCCTGTGCTTCGGCGTGGTCAAGATGGGGCTGCTAATCGCGCTGGCGGGGGCCCTGCCGGACGACGGCATCTACGTCTCCTGGATCATCCCCACCGCTCTGGCGCTGATCCCGATCAACCTGTTCATCTTCGGCGTCCTCGTGCCCCGTCACGCCCGCCTGGCGCCCGAGGGGTCGCGGCCGCCGAGGTTCCGCGAGGTCGGCCGCTTCCTCGCAGGGGATTATCCCGGCGCGTTCTCCATCCTGGCCATCGTCTACTTCCTGCCGGTGTACGTCGCCTCGCGGGTCAGCGGGGAACTGTTCGGCTACTTCGCCATGGCCCAGACCCTGGGCGCGATGATCGAGCTGCTGGCCATCAACATGGCCACCTCCCTCACCGTGGAGGGGTCCACCGACCGGTCGCGCCTGGCCGCCAACTGCCGCCAGGCGCTACGCCGCTCGTACCTGATCATCGGCCCGGTGTCGGCCGTCACGTTCCTCGCCGCGCCGCTGATCCTCTCGGTCTTCGGGCCTGGCTTCTCCGAGCACGGCACCCCGCTGCTCCGGCTGATGGCCCTCGCCGCGCTCCCCCGCGTGCTCATCGAGATCTATCTCAGCGGGCTGCGCGCCCGCAGCCAGGCCCGCAAGCTCGCCCTCGTCCAGATCGGCCTGGCGGTCCTCGTGCTGTCCTCCTCGCTGGTCCTGCTGCCGGTGGCGGGCATCACCTCGGTCGGCTACGGGCTGCTGTTCAGCGAGGCCCTGATCGCCCTGTTGATCTTCAATGGGCTCCGCAAGATTCTTAATCATGGGGAAACGCCGCAGTCGTCCAGCGCGCGGGAGGCGCCCGAGGCCGCATCATGGTCTACGTGAGTCAACGGACGGGCAACGAGGTGGAAAAGGAGCCGGCGGCGAGGCTCGCCGACGACGACATGGAAGTGGACCTCGACGCCACATCCGAGATGACCCGCCCGGTGTCCCTGCCGATCGCCCCGGCGGTGCAGCCCTCCCCCGCGCCCGAGAAGCCCCTGAAGCTCGACGAGCCGCCCAGCCCCGCCGGGCCCACGCCCGTACCCGAACCCGCACCCACGGCGACGGCCGAGCCCGAAGACGAGGCCGGGGACGCACCCCCGGCCACGCCGGAGCCCGAGCGGGTGATCGCGGAGAGGCCGTCCCGGGTGACCCGGCTGGCGACGAGCGCGGCCTCGTGGCTGCCGCCGCTGCTGACCATCGAGGGACTGGTCATGTACGTGCTGGCGCTGCGGGTGCCGCACGGCATCATGCGCGGCGTCGACCTCGACAAGATCGAGGGACTGGGGCTGGTCTCGGTCCTCCCGGTGACGGCCTTCGCCGCCATCGCCCTGATCATCGTGTCGTTCTTCGTGACGCTGACGCAGAACACCGACCGCAAGGGCCTGCTGCTGTTCCAGCTCGCGGCGATCACGTTCACCCTGCACGGGGCGGCGGCGCTCGTCGAGGCGGAGCCGCGCTTCCCGACCGCGTGGGTCCACGCGGGCTTCGCCGAGTACATCGGCCGTGCCGGCGAGGCGCTGCCGGGCCTCGACGCCCGCTTCGCCTGGCCCGGCTTCTTCGCCCTGTTCGGGTTCGTCCTGCGCGCCGCCGGGATCCAGGACCCCTCGACCGTGCTGCAGTGGACGCCGTTCATCTCGAACCTGCTCTACCTGCTGCCGTTCGTGCTGATCCTGCGCCAGCTCGTGGCCACCACCCGGGCCCGCTGGTTCGCCGCGCTGCTGTTCGTCCTGGTCCAGTGGATCGGGCAGGACTACTTCTCGCCGCAGGGCTTCACCTACGCGCTGTATCTCGTCTTCGTCGCGATCCTGATGCGCTGGTTCGGCCGCGCGGAGCCGAGGACGGCGCCGCTGCCCGCGAAGGGGCTCGTACGGCGCCTGCTCGCCCGGCTCGACCGGCTGTCCCCCGGTGAGCTGCCGGCGCGGCCCACGACCGTGACCGACCGGGTGGTGCTGCTGACGCTGCTCGTGGGGCTGTTCGTGGCCACCACGGCGACCCACCAGATCACGCCGTTCATGATGCTGGGGGCCCTGACCGGGCTGATCCTGCTGCGGCGCAGCACCCTGTCCCTCGGGCTTCCGGTGTTCCTCGGCCTGATCGTGATCGCCTGGATCAACTACCAGGCGACGCCGTTCTGGAGCGGCCGGATCAACGAGCTGTTCGGCGGCATCGGCAAGATCTTCGCCAACCTGCAGGAGAACACGGGCGACCGCCTGATCGGCACCGACCCGCAGCACGCCATCGTGCTCAAGGTGCGGCTCGCGATCTGCGGGGTGATCCTGCTGTTCGCCGCCATCGGCCTGTTGCGCCGGCTGCGGCGCGGGGTCGGCGACCGCACCGCCGCGGTGCTGCTGTGCGTGCCCGTGCTGGCGCTCGGCCTGCAGAGCTACGGCGGCGAGATCGGGCTGCGCGTCTACATGTTCGCCCTGCCCGCCGCCTGCGTCCTGGGCGCGTACGCCTTCTTCCCGAACCTCCCCGAGCATACGAGCGACGCGCGCGAGGGCGAGGGCGAGACCGTGCCCGTCAGGCGCCGTCCACGGCCCCTGCGGTTCGACCCGGGGACGACGCGGCGGATCTCGGCGGTCCTCGCGGCGGTGACGGCGCTGGCACTGGCGGTCGCGTTCCTGGTGGCGCGCTACGGCAACGAGAAGTTCGAGCGGGTCACGACCGGCGAGGCCGCGGCCATGCATTACGTCTACGCCCACGACCGGCCGAGCGCCCGGCTGTTCTACCTGGTGCCCGTCCTCGGCGAGGAGGTCACCCCGACGATCCCGTGGCGCGAGCGCGACATCGACCGCGTGGAGTACTACCAGGCGCTCGTCAACGAGAACCCCGCCGACCTCAGCGGCGTGCTCACGGGGCTGCGCTCCAAGCCGCCCAACAGCTTCGTGATGACCAGCCGAGGGCAGGCGGCGTACCTGGAGCTCAACCACGGCTTCCCCGCCGGGTGGGGTGAGCGCTTCCGCGTGGCGCTCGACGCCTCGCCGAGCCTCAAGCGGGTCTTCTCCAACACCGACGCCGCCATCTACACACTGGCCTCGTACCCGAAGGGGTCGGAGATCCCGCCGCCCGCGCCGGTGACGATGGTGGGCGACCGCTCCACGCCGTGGACGCCCCTCGGGCTGGTCGCCCTGGCCCTGGCCGTCTCCACCCTCTTCGCGGCGGAGCTGTCGAGGCTGCGCGGCACGGAGCGCGCTCCACGGGGCAGGCGGAAGCTGGTGATCCTCGGCGTCGTCATGGCCCTGGCCGCGATGGCGGTCATCGTGGAGCGGTTCGTGACCCTGACCTCAGGCTGACGGCGTGAGGTCTCAGGCCGTACGGGCGCGGGCCGTACGGGCGATGGCCGTACGGGCGCGGGACCTCACTGCCCGCGGTCGCTCCACTTGACGTCGTACGGGCCGAGCTGGAACGCCCTGCCGTCGACGTCGACGGACAGCGGCTCGCCCGTGGTGTTCACCATGATCATCTGGTTCGGCACGGCGAGCGCCTGGACCCGCGGGTCGGACACCGGGACGTCGACCAGCCGGGCGCCGGCGGGGAACCACCGGGTGAAGCCGCTGAGCAGACCGGCCATGGGCATCTCGTCGCCCGCGCCGGGCGACCACATGCAGCCGGGACAGTCGTCGCCGACCCGGCGCTGGGGGTTCCAGTAGAGCGCGGTGGCCGCGCCGCTCCTGGCGAACTCCATCATGGCGGCGGTCTGCACCGCGGTGCGGTGCCGCTCGTCCCAGTCGGCGCTGTCGGGCGCGACGTACCACTCGGCCCACCAGACCGGCAGGTCGCCGCTCTTCTGCCGCAGCCAGGTGGTGACCGCCGAGAACTTCTTGACGGCCGTGAACTCGTCGGGGACCAGGCCCCGGTCGTTGGTGGCCGAGGAGGCGTCGACCACGATGAAGTCGGCGCCCCTCTTGTTCTTGAGCCAGTAGTCGACGCCGTCGAGCGCCCGGCTGTCGACCGCCCCCCAGGGACCCCTCATGGTCGAGGCGTTGGCGGAGGAGACGTGGCTGTCGATCGGGATGTACGGGCCGCCGACCTGTGCCTTGGGGTTGGCGGCCTTCACCGCGTCGTAGACGCGGTTGTAGAGGTCGGTGTAGGCCTCGACATCCCAGTTGTTGTGCGCGTCGTCCCAGAAGCCTTTGAACTCGTTCCAGACCATGAAGTGCGTCACGGTCGGGTAGCGCTTGGCGACCGTGGCGGCGAGCTTGGCGAAGTCGTCGAAGTGGTCGCGCAGCGGGGCGCCCTCGATCTTGCCCCAGTCGGTGCGGCCCTCGGCGCCGCCCTTCATCCAGTCGGGGGCGCAGCAGAGGGTCAGCACCGGCTGGGCCTTGGTGGCGGCCATGAGCTCGACCCGGCGGTCGAGGTCGCGGAAGTCGTACTTGCCCGGCGCGGGCTCGGGGTTGCCCGCCCCCCAGCCCATGATGTGCTGGTTCTGCAGCATGGGGACCCGGCTGAACAGGTCGCTCACGCGGGTGTGGACGTCCCGGTCCTCGTTGTCGGCGCTGTACTGGGTGTGCGTGACGCCCCAGCGCGGCCAGGAGTCCACGACGGGCGGCTGCTCCAGGGTGGGAGGCGGCTCCGGCGTGGCGAGGATCGTGGCGGCCACGCCGTCGGAGCGGCCGCCGCCCCGGTGGGCGGCGATGGCCAGGAGCCCGACCACCATGGCCAGCGCTACCAGGCCGGCGCCGACGGCGACCGGCCCACGGGGGACGTAACGGCTCCGCGCGTGCCGACCGTTGCTCTCCAACACTCAGTCACCGTATCCGTTGAGGCTTGCGGAACTCTTGAATGATTCCGATGTCGGCCAAGGAACAATGGCTCGCCATCACCCGCCCCCAGGTCACAGCCGCCATATGGCGGCAAACTGCCCCAAAACGGTCTCCGAAACCAAGTCTTCGCACGGGGCTTCAACTAATAATCAAGGATCACAAGGTGTCAACCGCTTCGCGAAAGGGGTATAAAGCCCGGCGACCGAGGATTTGAGGGGGCACAGTGGCCCAGGCATGGCTGCCCGTCGCCAGTCGAATTCCCGCTCTCGAGGACTCCGGCCCCATGCTCGGAGGAGTTCCCCGGGTGGTCTGGTTTCTTTGGCCGACCGATCCCCATCGGGTGTCGGCCAGATCCGTGGCCCAGCGGCTTGTACAGACCAAACGTCCCGCCCACCTGGTGTGGAATCCCGTCACCGGGCAGATCATGCAGTCCCTCCCCCCTACAAGGGCGGCGAACGGCCTGCCGGGCGATCTCAACAGGCACGGCCGGGTGTGTGTCCAGATCCGCGTGCTCGGATCGGTGGAGGAGCCCTTCACCGAGACCAAGCTGGACGGGCTGGACGACATCCTGAGCTGGCTCGATTCGTGGGAGGTCCCGCGCCGCTGGCCGGCCGGGCCTCCGCTCCCCTATCCCCATTCGGTGGCGGCGCAAGGCAGCCGCCGGCTGTGGGCCAGAGGCGGCCACTTCGGGAACTCTCAGGTGCCGGGCACCGTCGAGGGGGACCCGGGGCCTATCGACGTCCACCGCATCGTGGGTGGGCACGTTACGGCCCTGGAGGTGCCCCGGCCCCGCGAGGAGATGGACCAGGAATGCGCGGCGGAAAAAGTAGAGCGATAAAACTGTCAGGTATCACAACAGCACCGTGATCTGATCTTTATCGTACTATTACACCCCAGGCACCAAGCTGGGTAAAAGACGCGGGCCTCGCTCTCGTCTCACAACGCCACCCAGTAGGAGCCCATGCGCATCTCCGTCGTCCATCCTCGGGAGCTCGGCCCGTCCGAGGCGGCCCGGTGGCGGGCGCTTCAAAGCGGGGATCCCTCGTTGGACAGCCCCTTCCTGTCGCCCGAATTCACGATCGAAACCGGCCGCGTGCGGGAACAGGCGCGCGTGGCCGTCCTGACCGACGGCTCCGACATCGTGGGCTTCTTCCCGTACGAGCGCCATCAGCTCGGCATCGGCATGCCGATGGCGGCGGGGCTGACGGACGCCCAGGGCATGGTCCACGCCAAGGACATCGAACTCGACCCGCAGGAGCTGATGAAGTCCTGCGGGCTCGCGGTGTTCGAGTTCGACCACCTCCAGGCGACCCAGCCGCTGGTCCCCGCCAAGCACACCCGCCACCCGTCGCCGGTCATCGACCTGTCCGACGGTTACGAGGCCTACGTCGAGACGCTCAAGCAGGTGTCCGGCAAGACCTACAAGTCCACGGCGTACAAGTCACGCAAGCTCCAGCGTGACTTCGGCGAGCTCCGTCACGACTTCGGGGTCTTCGACGCGAGCGTGCTGCGCACCCTCATCGACTGGAAGACCGACCAGTACCGCCGCACCGGCCGCGCCGACAGGTTCTCGCGCCCATGGATCCTGCGCCTGGTCGAGAACCTGCTCCGGATCGACACCGAGCACTTCGGCGCCTCGCTCGACATGATCTACGTCGACGGCCGCCCGGTCGCCGGACATTTCGGGCTACGCACCAAGACGACCCTCGCCGGCTGGTTCCCCGCCTACGACCCGGCCTTCGCCAAGTACTCCCCGGGCCTGATCCACCACCTCGCGATGGCCGAGCGTGCTGCCGGCGCCGGCATCCGCCTGATCGACATGGGACGCGGCGAGAAGGAGTACAAGGAGAAGCTCAAGACCGGCGAGCTCTGGGTCGCCGAGGGCCGGGTCGCCCGGCCCTCCGCGGGGGCCGGAGTCCACTGGCTCGTCCGCGTGCCGGTCCGGAAGGCGCGTGGAACGGTCCTCGCCAACTCGATGCTCCGGGAGACCGCTGACCTGGCGCTCAAGACCTACGGGAAGATCCGTACCTCCATCGCGTCGTAACGGGACCACTCCCATGCGCTAACTTTCTGCTTTGGCCCTCTAGGCGGCCGAAAGGCCAGGCGGTGGAAAGAGGAGCAGTGAGCCCCGAGAAACTCCTCGCGGCCCGTACCGGCCGCGAATGCGTCTACCTGCCGTCCAACAGGCTGGGCCTCTACCTCGCCCTCAGGCACTGGTGCACGCCCGGCCAGCGGCTTCTCATGTCGCCCATCTCGGCCGACGAGATCGTCTTCCTGGTCCTCGCGGCCGGGCTCATCCCGGTGATCGCGCCGGTCTCCGTCCTCGACGGCAACATCGAGATGGCGCGCGTCCTGCTGAGCGCCGTCGACGCGGTGCTGACCACCAACCTGTACGGCCTGCCGGACGACGTGCTCGCCATGGGCGGGCTGGTGGTGATCGAGGACGCCGCCCACGCGGCCGAGACGTCTGTCGACGGCCGGCCCGTGGGCACGTTCGGCGTCGCGGGCGTCTTCAGCCTCTCCAAGCACGCCGGGGCCGGGGCCGGGGGCGTGCTCGTGGTCGACGGCGTCGCCGACCGGCGGGCGCTGGAGCGCGAGCGCGACCTGCTGCTCCAGCCCGGCGCCCTCGGCAGGGACCTCTTCGGCGTCGCCACCTCCGTCAGCCGCCGCCTCGCCCTGAAGTTCGACATGGCCCGCCCCGCCATGCGCCTCGCCCGGATCATGGGCCTGCAGGAGCCCCGCGAGGGCTACCGCATCGCCCTGCGGCCGGAGGAGCTGCGCCCGGCGATCGCGCAGGCGCCCGGCCTTCCCGCGCTGGACTCCTGGGTGCGGGCCGATCTGCACGACTACCGAAGCTCACGCGGCGCTGTCGCACGGTGGTACCAGGGGCGTCGCCTGGGCCGCCTCCAGACAGAGCGCGACAGGAGGCTGGCGGGCGTCGCCAGGCTGGCTGAGCTGCCGACCGTGGCGCGAGGGGTGCTCGACCACGTCGACCAGCCGCTCTTCCGCGTGCCGCTGCTCGTGTCCGATCGTGAGGAGGCCGTCGCCGCGCTGGGGCGCCGCGGCGTCCCCACGGGCTACCTCTACGACCCGCCGTACGACGACTACGCCGAGCCGTTCGTCGAACCGTCACCCGACCGGGAAGCCGCCCGGTGGTGGGCCCGGCACGTGCTCCCCGTCGACCCGCTGTACGCCGAGCGCGCCCTGCCGATCGTCGAGTCGCTGCGACCGGCTCCGCCCCCCGACCACCGCCTCCTGAGCGCGCCGCCCGAACGCGCCGCCTGACCGCGGGCGGATCCGCGGGGCGCGGCTCACAGGCCGGCGGCCAGCTCGGCGATGACCGCGCAGGCCTTCCGCACCTCGCCCAGGGACGCCGAGCCGTACCCGATGACCAGCCCGTGGTGGCGCGGCGGCCCGTGGTGGTGCCGTGCCGTCGTGTCCAGGAGCACCCCCCGCCCGGCCGCCTCGGCGACCAGCGGGGCCACGGACGCCTCGGGGAGCCGGAGGAAGACGTGGAGCCCGGCCGAGTCCCCGCTCACGCGCGGTCCGAGGATCTCCACGATGGCGGCGCGGCGGCGCGCGTACTCCAGCCGCATGCGCCGCAGGTGGCGGTCGAGGTCGCCGCGCTCCAGCAGCACCGAGACGGCCTCCTGGACCGGCCCCGAGGTGCGGTCGCCCAGCATCGTGCGCGTGCGGGCGATCTCGGCGAGCAGACCGGGCGTGGCGACGAGCCACCCGATGCCCACGTCGGGCGCGAGCGACTTCGACAGCGTGCCGAGCAGCACGACCCGCTCGGGGTCGAGGCCGTACAGGGCCGGGAGCGGTGCCACGTCGTAGCGGAACTCGGCGTCGTAGTCGTCCTCCACCACCAGGGCGGCCGTACGGCGCGCCCAGGCCAGCAGCCCTTCCCTGCGGGGGATCGGCAGCCTCCCGCCCAGCGGGTACTGGTGCGCGGGGGTGGTGTAGAGCACCCGGAGGTCGTCCGGGAGGTCGGCGGGCACGACGCCCTGCTCGTCCACGGGGCAGGGCACGATGCGACCGCCCCTGGCGGCGAAGACCCGCCGGGCGGTGCGGTAGCCCGGCTCCTCCACGCCCGCCCCGTCCCCCGGCCGCAGGACGGTCGCGGCGATCAGGTCGACGCCGTGGCCGGTTCCCCGGGTGACCAGCACGTTCTCCGGCCCCACGGGTACGGCGCGCGCCCGGCGCAGGTGGTCGGCCAGCAGTTCGCGCAGGCGCGGGTGCCCGTAGGGATCGGCGGTGTCGGAGGGCGGCCGGTCCGCCGCGCGTCGCCAGGCACGCCGCCAGGCGGCCCTGTCGTAGTCCAACACCCAGGGCCGGCCGGGACGCAGGTCGATCGTCCCCCTGGCAGGGACGCCCGGCGCCGTCTCACCGTCCGCGCCTCCGTCCCCCGGACGAGCCTCTATGGCGCTTGGGGTGCCGGGCGTGAAGCGGGAGAAGCCGGCGACGTAGGTGCCGGAGCCGTGCCTTCCCTCCAGCCACCCCTCGGCGTACAGCTGCTGGAAGGCCTCGGTGACGACGGTGCGGCTGACGCCCAGCAGCCGCGCGAGCCCCCGGCTGGACGGCAGGCGCTCGCCGGACTTCAGCGCGCCCGCCCGCATGCCGTCCCTCAACTGGTCGCCGAGCTGCACGGCCAGCGGGACCGGCGCTCCACGGTCGAGGAAGAGGGGAAGGTCGACGTGATCCCGCAAGTGGTCTCCCGGAAGTCATCACGAGTGGACATACACCGCCAGTCCACTTGGTGCCTACGTTAGCGGCATGCTCTCCACGACTCCTCGCACCGCCCTCAACCGCTCGAAGGAGCGAGGCCGCACGGACCGCTCCGAGCTCCACGCCATCCTGGACGCCGGGCTGATCTGCCACCTCGGGGTCGTGGTGAACGGGTCTCCGATGGTCGTCCCGACGGGGTACGGCAGGATCGGCGACACGCTCTACCTGCACGGATCGACGGGCGCCACCTCGCTGCGCGCGGGCGGCGAGGTCTGCGTGACCGTGACCCACCTCGACGGGATCGTGCTCGCCCGCTCGGCCTTCCACCACTCGGTCAACTACCGCTCGGCGATGATCTACGGCACCGCGCGGCCGGTGAAGGACGCGGACGAGCGGCTGGCCGCGCTGCGGGCGATCACCGAGCAACTGGCCCCCGGCCAGTGGGACACCGTGCGGCGGCCTGGCGCGAAGGAACTGGCCGCCACCGCCGTGGTGGCGCTCTCCCTTTCCGAGGCGTCGGTCAAGGTGCGGCAGGGCCCGCCCGTGGACGATGACGAGGACTACGCGCTGCCCGTGTGGGCGGGCGTGCTGCCGCTCCAGGTGAGCTGGGGCGCCCCCGAACCCGACCCCGCGCTCGCCCCGGGAACCCCCGTACCGGCCCACATCGCCGACCGCGGCCGGCACGCGTAACGTACGGGCCGCCAACCCCGCCGGGGGCGTGCGCGTCCCACATGTGTGGGTGGTACACCACGCGACTGGACCGTCCCCCGGTTACACCGAGGTGCGGCTACTCGGCGCCGGCGCCGGGGTGCGGGTGGTGCTCGCGACCCACGGGGAGTCCGGCACCCATGTGGCCATCGAGTACTCGCCGGCGGACTCGCGTGGGCGGCCGGGCTTCCTGCCGCCGAATGCTGACAACGGTGTCGACAATATGCGGAATATCCCTTTAGACATCACGGATCAGCCACGCCATCGTTAGGCTTCGTTCTCGCGTGATGGGTGGGGGCCCGGCCACAACAAGGAGACCGCATGGACGGCCACACGGGGGAATGGCGAGTCCCCGGATTCACCGAGATCCGCGATCTCGGCAGCGGGGGCTCGGGACGCGTCGTCATGGCGCGCCACGAGGCGGACCAGTCATACGTCGCGATCAAGTACCTGTCGGACGAGCTCTGCGCCGACCCTGGATTCATCATCCGCTTCCGGCACGAAGCACGCCTGCTGGAGCTGATTGACAGCCCGCACGCGGCGCGCTTCTACGAGTATGTCGAGGGCGACGGGGGCGCCGCCATCGTCATGGAGCTCGTCGACGGCGTCTCGCTCCGCACGATGCTGCGCTCGGAGGGGCCGACCGGAGCCGAGGCGGCGCTCGTCCTGCTCAAGGGCGCTCTGCTGGGGCTGGCCACCGCGCACGCGAGCGGGGTGGTCCACCGCGACTTCAAGCCGGAGAACGTCGTCATCGAGGGCACCGGCCACAGCAAGCTCATCGACTTCGGCATCGCCGTGCGCTCGGGCGACGGGGCGAGCGGCGCGGGAACCCCGTCGTACATGGCGCCCGAGCAGTGGGCGGGCGCTCCCGCCGGTCCGGCCACCGACGTCTACGCCGCGACCATCGTCTTCTTCGAGTGCCTCACCGGCACCCGGCCCTTCCAGTCGCAGAACATCGCGGTGCTGGCCCGCCAGCACCAGTCGATGCCTCCACCGGTCGACCAGGTGCCCGCGCCGCTGCGCGGCCTCGTCGAGCGCGGGCTGGCCAAGCATCCCGCCGACCGGCCGATGAGCGCCGAGGTGTTCCTCGCGGAGCTGGAGGCGGTCGCCGCCGACGGGTACGGGCCGGGCTGGGAGGACCGCGGGCGCCGCAGGCTGGCCGCCCTGGCAGGGCTCCTCGCGCTGCTGTTCCCGCTCGCGGGCGAGTCACCCGCGGCGGGCACGTCCCTCGCCGACACCGACCTCGGCGGCGGCGCACGGGGGATGAAGAAGCTCAGCGTCAAGATCGCGGTCGGCGCGGTCGGCCTGGCGGTCATCTCCGCGATCACCGCCGTCCTGGTGGGGTCGCTGGGGGACACCACGCTCCAGGCCCAGACGACGGTCGCCACCCCGACCGTCAGCCCGCCGGACCCGGGCGAGGATTCCGGCTCCCCCGAGCCCGCCATCGCGGACTCCCCTCCGGAGAACCCCTCGGACGAGCCGTCGAAGACCCCGGAAGCGGACCCGACCGCCGCCGAGCCGACCAAGACCACCGCTGGGGCCCCGACGGGGGCTCCGACCACGAAGGCGGCCTCGCCGAAACCCTCCCCGAGCAAGAAGCCCTCCAAGTCGCCCAAGGCCTCGCCGACCGGCTCGCCCAGCCCCTCGCCCTCCGAGTCGGACCAGTCCGATCCGAAGATCGACGACCCGCTGCCCTCCGGCAAGCCGAAGCCGACCCCGACCCCGACGCCCACCACGCCGTCGCCCGCGCCTCCGTCCCCGAGCAAGTCCCCCGACCCCGAACCGACCAGTACGCCGCCGAGGACGCCGACGGTGAGGGGCGACACCCCCTCGCCCGAGTCGACGCCGAAGGGCGACTCCAGGGGCGCCCTGGCCGCCGGGCTGATGACGGCCGCCGTCGTACCCGCCACACTGGCCTTGAGACAGCGCATGACGGGACGGCACCGGAGGCGGCGGTAGATGCCTGACGGCGACAGCATCGCGGGCTACCGGCTCACGGGCCGGTCCCGCATGGGCGAGGTGGGGACGTGGTTCGACGCGATCGGGCCTGACGGCACCCGCGGCGGGGCGCTCACGCTCGATCCGCGATCCATGTCCGCCCCCGGCGCCAGAGAACGGGTCGTCGCCGAGGTCACCGCGGACCGGCGGCTCGCGCAGAGCGGCCTCACGGGGCTGATGCCCATCGTCGACCTCGTGGCCGCGCGCGGGGAGGTCTGGCTGCTCGCCGGCCGTCCCGCCACGCCGTCCCTGGCCGAGCTGATGGCCGGACGTCCCGGCGTGCCCCCTCCGGACGCGGGGAGCGCCGCGACCGTCCTGGTGGAGACCGCCCAGACCCTGCTGGCCGTCCACGCGGCGGGCCTCGCCCACGGGGCCCTGCACGCGGGCACGGTGGTGATCGGCGAGGACGGCACCGCGGTCCTCGCCGAGCGCGGGCTGGCCCTTGCCCTGCGGGGCGAGCGGCCCTCGCCCGATCGCGACCTCGCGGCGTGGGCGTCGCTGGCCCGGGGCCTCGCCGCCGGCTGGGCGGCGGGCGATCCACGCGCGGCCCAGCTGTTCGACCGGGCCGCGGCGACCGCCACGACGCACGGCCTGAGCGCCGCCAGGGACGCCCTGGTCAGCGGGCGCGATCTGCTGCCCACGGGGTTCACCACCCGCGAGCGGCTCGTACGGACCATCCAGTGGTGGTCGGCGAGCGACGTCCCGACCGCGGAGCCTGCGCGACCGTCCGGCTTCTTCGGCACGGGCGGGGAGAGCGGCGAGGTCGTCACCCTTCTCTACGCGGGGGGCGCGGCCGCCGCCGGCATCGCGGGGGCGGGGTACGAGGGGGCGACGCCCGCCGGTACGGCCCCTTCCACCCGCTCGACCGGCCCCACGGCCGCTTCCGCCGGTTCGACCGGCCCCGAGGCCGCCGCCTCGGGCCCGACCGGCCCCACGGAGGCGGCGCGGAGCGGTGAGATGCGCTTCGGCCCGGGGGTGCCGACCGGCACGACGGCCGCCCAGATCTGGCGGTCCGGGCGCGAGCAGGTCACCGTGCCCGCCAACGAGCGTCCGCGGCGGGCGCCCGCCAGGCGCCGCCGGGGCGGCGCGCTCTGGTCCGGCGCGGTGTTCGCGCTGGTCATCGCCGCGGCGCTGTTCCTGTGGTTCCAGCGCGGCGAGCCGCTCTCGGTCACGGCGGTCGAGGTGAAGACGCCGAAGGCGAAGGGCTGCGACATCATGGTCAACGTCATCGGTGTGATCACCACGAACGGGGCGGCGGGGCAGGTGTCCTACGAGTGGCTGCCCAGCGGCGAGCAGCCGGTCAAGCACACCGACTCGGTGCCGTCGGGGCAGTCCGCCCACCAGGTCAGCCTCAAGTGGGACGTGGGCGGCCGTGGCACCAAGAAGCTGACGGCCCGGCTGCGCGTCCTGTCGCCGGTCGCCTCGGGGGCCCGCCTGGAGGACAAGGCGTCGTTCACGTACAAGTGCTGATCCGTTCATCGTCCGGGCCGGGGGATGCGTGACCCGCTCGGGCGATGACGACCAGCCTTGCGCTCCAAATGCGCAAAAAGCGGCGATGTCACTATTCTGACGGGCATGACGCAGACCCCCGCCGGCTGGTACCCCGACCCATACGGAAGCCCCCAACTGCGTTGGTGGGATGGCACGCAGTGGACCGACGCCACTCACCCGCTGGAGGGCCCGGCGGGGCAGAGTGCGCCCGTGACCACCGGCCAGTGGGCACAGCCCGGCACTGGACCCCAGCAGCAGCCCGGCACGGGAACCCAGCCAGGCACAGGACCGCACTTCCAACCCGGCACGGGACCCCAGCCGGGCACAGGACCGCAGTTCCAGCCCGGCACGGGAACCCACTCGCAGCCCGGCACGGGAACCCAGCCGGGCACCGGGCAGCAGTTCCAGCCCGGCACGGGACCGCAGTCGCAGCCGGGAACGGGGGCTTACCCGCAGCCGGGAACGGGTCCCCAGCCCGGCCCGGGACCGCAGTTCCAGCCGGGAACGGGGGCATACCCGCAGCCGGGAACGGGGGCGTACGCCTTCGCGCCGCCCGGCGGGCAACAGGGGACGACGCCGCTCGGCGCGCCGGGCAGCCCGTACGGCGGGCCCTCGGGACCGCAGCAGTGGGGCAACCAGGGCGGCACGGCCCAGTTCACCGCGCCGGAATTCGGCCCCCAGGGACCCCCGCCGAGGAAGAAGAGCGTGCTCCCCTGGGTCCTCGGCGGCGGCGCCGTAGTGATCCTCCTGGTCGTGGCCCTGGTGGTAGGCATCAGCGTCGTCAACCGCGACAGCGGCAGCGACCCGGTCGCCGCCGTGACCCCGGCCCCGAGCACCACCGTCGAGCCCTCGGACCCGCAGATCACCCCGCCCCTGGAGACCACCCCCGCCCCGGACCCGAACTCCACGGACTTCCCTGCCGAGCTGCCGCAGCCCAAGGGCAACGTCATCAGCGACTCCCGCACGGGACTGTCGTACGCGTACCCCGGCACCGATTGGAGGGTGCCCAAGTGGTCCGACGTGAACGGCACCGGCCCCGCCGACCCGAACTTCCCGCAGTGGACCAGCGGCTTCGAGGCCGTCTCGCAGGAGAACTTCGACGGCGAGAACCACGACTGGATGGGCCAGGTCCTGACCAGCCGGCTGCCGGAGGCGTTCGACTACTCCGGCCCCCAGGATCTCCGCAACGTGACCGGCGCCGTGCTGATCGCCTACGAGAAGCTGTTCTACAGCCCCGCGCACAAGCGGAAGATCGTGAAGGACGCCGCGCTTGAGATCAGCGGCAAGAAGGCGTGGATCCTGCGGTTCGAGATGGACTTCACCGCCGAAGCCAAGAAGGGGGGCTGGAAGTTCCGGAAGGAAGAGGGCCTGTTCCTTCTGGTGGATCAGGGTTCCGGACAGCGACCTTCCATGTTTTACGCCTCCATACCCGACAATCTGGACACCTCGGTGATCGATCGCACACTGGACTCTCTCAAGGCCTCGTGACCGGGCACTACGCTGAGCATTATGAGTGACCTGTTGGTCTGGATCGACTGTGAGATGACCGGGCTCGATCTCGGCCGTGACGCGCTGGTCGAGGTCGCGTGCGTCGTGACCGACGGCGAGCTGAACCAGCTGGACGAGGGCGTGGACGTCGTCATCAAGCCGCCGCGGGAGGCGCTGGAGCAGATGTCGGAGGTCGTGCGCCAGATGCACACCTCCTCCGGCCTGCTCACCGCCCTCGGCGACGGCGTGACGCTCGCCGAGGCCGAGTCCATGGTGCTGGAGTACATCCGGCGGCATGTTCCCGAGCCGAAGAAGGCGCCGCTGTGCGGAAACTCCATCTCCACCGACCGCTCGTTCATCGCCCGTGACATGCCGGCTGTGGACGCCTACCTGCACTACCGCATGGTCGACGTCTCCTCGGTCAAGGAGCTGGTCCGCCGCTGGTATCCCCGCGTCTACTTCGCCTCCCCGGCCAAGCAGGGCGGCCACCGCGCGCTGGCCGACATCACCGAGAGCGTCCAGGAGATGAGGTACTACCGCGCCGCCGTCTTCGTGCCCCAGCCGGGCCCCGATTCGGCCACCGCACGCGAGGTCGCGGAAGCCATCGCCGGATCTTGACGCGCCACGGCGTCAGAACCTCCCAAAGCCCGCTACACTTTTCCCTGTGCCGCGGTGCTGACCGCGGAGCATGGTGGGTGTAGCTCAGTTGGCAGAGCGCCAGGTTGTGGTCCTGGATGTCGTGGGTTCAAGTCCCATCACTCACCCCATGCGGGCGATGGCCGGTCCAGACGGACCGGCCATCGTGCTTTTCCGGGCACTTCCGTCCTTTCACATGGATAGCAGCCCTTTTCAGGCATCTTGCCCCCCATAGATTGAAATGGCGGGCTATGCTCGCACAGAACCGCTACGCCGCCAGCGCGGGGGGCTCGGCGATCTGACAATGATTCGTGCCACCGGAGGCCGGATGAGTGTCGATGACGCCACGTACAACGAGCACGCGCACACCGGGTTGAGCAAACGCGAGGCCGAGGTGATGGAGCTGATCGCGACGGGCCACTCGAACGGAGAGATCGCACAACGGTTGTTCCTGAGCGAGAAGACGGTGAAGAACCACGTCAACCGCATCTACTCCAAGCTGGGCGCGGACTCCCGGGGGACCGCCATCGGCCTGTGGAGGGGAGACGCGTCCCGGTGACGGCGACGCGGGCGACCGTCAGGCGGGCACGGTCATCGCGTCCCGGACGGCCGCGAGCGCGCGGCGCAGCGCCGCGAGGCCGTACCGGATCTCCTCAGGGGTCACCGAGAGCGCGGGGCGGAGCCGCACGGACCGCTCCCCGCACGGCAGGACGAGCACTCCCTCGTCGTCGCGGAGCGCGGTGATCAGCCCATCCCGGCCGGAGGACACGTCGAAGGCGCACATGAGGCCCCTTCCCCTGCTGTTGAGCACCAGGCCGGGGAACGCGTCCTCCAGCCCCCGCAGGCCGTCGAGCAGGGTCTCCCCGAGCACTCCCGCACGGGCGATCAGCCCGTCGCGCTCGATGATCTCCAGCATCCGGCGGGAGCGCACCATGTCGACGAGGCCGCCGCCCCACGTGGAGTTGATCCGCCCGCTCACCTGGAAGACGTTGCCCTCGACCTCGTCCACCCTGCGACCGGCCATGATGCCGCCGACCTGGACCTTCTTGGCGAAGGCCACGATGTCGGGCGCGAGGCCGAGCTGCTGGTAGGCCCAGGGCGTGCCGGTGAGGCCGGCGCCGGTCTGCACCT
The DNA here is from genome assembly GCF_043197795.1 of Sphaerisporangium sp. NPDC049003. Lineage (NCBI taxonomy): Bacteria > Bacillati > Actinomycetota > Actinomycetes > Streptosporangiales > Streptosporangiaceae > Sphaerisporangium > Sphaerisporangium sp. NPDC049003. Next base: position 101,239 of record NZ_JBICTU010000006.1, on the reverse strand, counting down.
CGTCGAGGACGAACAGGGCGTCCCGCTCGTGGCACAGGTCCTGGACGGCCCGCAGGAACTCGGGGCGCATGTGGTTGTCCCCGCCCTCGCCCTGGATGGGCTCGGCGATGAAGCACGCGATGTCGTGGGGGTGGCGGTCGAAGGCCTCCCGGGCCTGGGCCAGCGACCGCTCCTCGGCCGCCTCCACGTCCCCGAAGTGGATCGCGGGCACCTCGATCCTCGGCCAGTCGAAGGCGGGGAAGCGGTCGGTCTTGGCCGGCTCGGTGTTGGTCAGCGACAGGGTGTACCCGCTGCGGCCGTGGAAGGCGCGCGTGAGATGCAGCACCTTGGTCCCGAGCTCCCGGGGACGGCCGTGCGCCTCGTTGTGGCGGCTCTTCCAGTCGAAGGCGCACTTCAGGGCGTTCTCGACGGCCAGCGCGCCGCCCTCGACGAAGAACAGGTGGGGCAGCTCCGGGTCGCCCAGCACCCGGGCGAAGGTGTCGGCGAAGTCGGCGAGGTGGGCCGTGTACAGGTCGGAGTTCGCCGGCTTGTTGGCGGCGACCCGGCCGAGCAGCGCCAGGAACTCCGGATCGTCGTCGAAGGGGTTCACCCCGAGTGGGGCCGAGGCGAAGAACGTGTAGAAGTCGAGGTAGCGGCGGCCGGTGCCGGCGTCCACGATCCAGGATCCGCCGCTACGTTCGAGGTCGAGCTCCAGCCGGTAGCCGTCGACGAGAAGGTGGCGGGCCAGACGGTCGAGGACGCTCATGTGCCCTCCCAGATGCGGAGCTCGACACTTACGCCAGATTATTCCCCGCCGACCGGGCGCGTATGTTCACACTTTCCGGCACATCCGTTTTGCCACCGTAATTCTTTTGTCACCAGGGCGGCGTCTAGACGACGTGCGCGGCCGTTCCCGCGGTTCCCCTGTGCCCCACGTCCCGGGCCCGGAAGGCCAGGAACAGCAACGAGACTCCGTACGCGATCGCGAAGATGCCGATCAGCCAGGTGAGCGCGAGAGCGCCGGCCGCCGGCCAGGCGAACAGCAGGATTCCGAAGATCACCGCCAGCACGCCGCTGATCATGTGCGTCCAGTCGGTGTCGCCGGCCGTCCTGCGCCTGATCCCCGTGACGATCTCGGCCACGCCCATGACGACCGCGTAGACGGCGATCAGCAGGAGCAGCACGAGCGCCGTGATGCCCGGCCAGACCCAGGCGACGATCCCCGCCAGGACGCCGATGACGCCGGAGACGATCATCCACGTCTTCGAGTCGCCGGGATGGGTCCCCCTGGCCGCCCCGATGAGCGTGAACACCCCGTTGACGATCGCGAAGGCGCCAAAGAGGATCACCAGCGTGAGGAGCGTGATCAGGGGCCAAACGATGGCCAGGATGCCGAACAGGATCCCGCAGGCACCGCGCACCGCGAGCACCCACCAGTGGTGGCCTACCTCGGCCCGCACATCTTGCATATCGTCCTCCTAGTTTGGCCGGGGGATTCATGATCGGCAATACGCTCATGGAACGACGACCACCTCAGCCCCACGTTTCCGTTCATATCCGGAAAGGACCTGTGACCAGACCAAATCAACGTCAAATGCTGTCCAGCACCTATCAAGCCCAGCAATATCGTGTGAACTGAACTGACATGGGACATGTCAGCGACAAGACCTGGAAGGACGCCGGTGTCACTTCGCGAAGCGGCCAAAGACCTCAGCAGCGAGCTCGTACGGCTGCGCCACGCACTGCACCGCGAGCCGGAGATCGGCCTGGACCTGCCGAGGACGCAGGAGAAGGTGCTCGGCGCGCTGGCGGGGCTGCCCCTTGAGGTGTCGACCGGCGAGCGGCTGAGCTCGGTCACCGCCGTGCTGCGCGGCGCGCGGCCCGGCCCGACCGTACTGCTGCGCGGCGACATGGACGCGCTCCCCGTGACGGAGCGGAGCGGCGCCCCGGTGGTCTCCGAGCTGGCCGGGCGCATGCACGCCTGCGGGCACGACCTGCACACCGCGATGCTGGCCGGCGCCGCGCACCTGCTCGCCGCCCGCCGCGACCGGCTGGCCGGCGACGTCGTTTTCATGTTCCAGCCCGGCGAGGAGGGCGAGGGCGGCGCGAAGATCATGATCGAGGAGGGCGTGCTGGACGCCTCGGGCCGCCGTCCCGTCGCCGCGTACGCCCTGCACGTGATCAGCTCGCTCCTGCCCCAGGGCGTCTTCGTCAGCCGGGGCGGGCCCATCATGGCCGCGGCCGACCGGCTGACGGTGACCGTACGCGGCTCGGGCGGGCACGGGTCGACCCCGCACCTGGCCAACGACCCGATCCCCGCCGCGTGCGAGATGGTCACCGCGCTGCAGACCATGGTCACGCGGGGCTTCGACGTGTTCGACCCAGTGGTGGTCACCGTGGGGAGCTTCCACGCCGGCACCACCGACAACGTCATCCCCGGCGAGGCCCGCTTCGAGGCGACGGTCAGGTCCTTCTCCGCGGCGGCGCACAGCCGCGTCCAGGAGCGGATCGTGAGGCTGCTGAGGGGCATCGCCGCCGCCCACGGCCTGGAGGTCGAGGCGGACTACGAGGTGAGCTACCCGATCACCGTCAACAGCGCCGCGGAGGCGGAGTTCGTCGGCGCCACCGTGCGCGAGGTGTTCGACGAGCGGCGGTTCATCACGGCGCCCCAGCCGTTCGCCGGCTCGGAGGACTTCTCCTTCGTCTGCGACGAGGTGCCGTCGGCGTTCGTCGCGCTCGGCGCCTGCCCGACGGGGGCCGACCCGTCGAAGGCCGCCTACAACCACGCGCCGGAGGCGGCCTTCGACGACGCCGTGCTGCCCGACGGCGCCGCGCTCTACGCCGAGCTCGCCACGCGCAGGCTCGCCCAGGAGGCCTCAGCCGGCGGCGTAGACGACCAGTGAGACGGCGATGTACTGGGCCACGTAGGCGGCCAGGGTGAAGGCGTGGAACACCTCGTGGAAGCCGAACCAGCGCGGCGAGGGGTCCGGGCGGCGCAGGCCGTAGACGAGGCCGCCGAGGCTGTACAGGACGCCGCCGAGGACCACGAACGCGACCGCCGCGACCCCGGCGCCCCCCACCAGCTGGGGCATCACGAAGACGGCTATCCAGCCGAGCGCGATGTAGAGCGCCGTGTAGAGCCAGCGGGGCGCGCCCATCCACACCGAGCGGAAGACGACCCCGGCGACGGCTCCCGTCCAGACCACAGAGAGCACGACCACCCGCACCGGCCCCTCCAGCGCGAGCAGCGCGAGGGGGGTGTAGGTGCCGGCGATGATCAGGTAGATGTTGGCGTGGTCGAGCCGTCGCAGGACCTCGGCCAGGCGCGAGGCCGGGCGGCCACGGTGGTAGGTCGCCGAGACGCCGAAGAGCAGGCCCGAGGTCACCGCGTAGACCGCGGCGGCCAGACGGGCCTGGAGGGTCGGCCCGAGGGCCACGAGGACGAACCCGGCGATCAGCGTCGCGGGGAGCGCCCCCGCGTGGAGCCAGCCACGCAGCTTCGGCGGGGGAACCGTTCGATCAGGGGAGACGGCGGGGCCTGCGGTCATTGTGGTCATCTCGACCTCCTCACAACCTACGCTAGCGTAACTTACGCTTACGTAGGTTGTGAGCTCGATCACGCGCTCAATGGGGTGCCCAGTCAGAGAGCGCCCGTATCGGAGCGTCCGTACGGAGAGCGCCCGTATGAGAGCGTCCGTTCAGAGGGCGTCCAGGAAGCGCGCGGCGATGGGGGCGGCGGCGTCCGGGCCAGTGCCGCCGTGCTCGACGAGCACCGCGAAGGCGAGGTCGCCCCGGTAGCCGACGAACCAGGCGTGGTCCTCCCCCGAGGAGGCCCGCGCCGTGCCGGCCTTGCCCGACACGCCCTCGGGAAGCCCGGACGGGGCGGCCGTCCCGTCCGGCACGACCGCCGTCATCATCGCCCGGAGCGGGCCCAGGACCTGCGGCGGCAGCTTCCTCGGCTTGGGGCGGCCGTCGGTCTCCAGCCGCCCGACGGCGTCCTCCGACATCAGCCTGGGCGGGCGCCAGGTGCCGTTCTGGACGGCTGCGGCTACCAGGGCCATGCAGAGCGGGGTGGCCCGCACCGAGTTCTGCCCGATGGCGTCAGCGCCCAGCTCGTCACCGTTGCCCGCGTCGCGCATGGACCCGCAGACCCCGCCGATGCCCGACTGCAGCTTCCCTCCGAACCCGAACTCCACCGCCTCCCGCCGGAGCCTGCCCTCCCCCAGATGCTCGACCGCGAGCCGGGTGAACGTGGTGTCGCACGACAGTGCGAACGCCTGCTGGAACGTCACCGTGCCGTGGTTCTCGTCACGGTAGTTGTCGAAGGTCTCCCCGTCCGGGCCCGTGTAGTGGGCCGGGCAGTCCACCTGCGTGTCCCCGGTCATCTGGCTGCCCAGCAGGGCCGCCGCCGTGATGATCTTGAACGTGGACCCGGGCGGATAGGGCTTGTAGAAGGCGCCCTGGCCGGGCAGCCGGTCGGCCACGGCCAGCACCTCCCCAGTGGACGGCCTGACCGCGACGATGGCGGCGGGGTCGGCGATGCGGTCGAGTGCCCGCGCCGCCGCGGCCTGCGTCCACCAGTCGAGGGTCGTGCGGAACGTCCGCTCGGCCGCCTGGCGGAAGACCACGAGCCTCCTGGACTTCCCTGTGGACGCCACCGCCTCGATCGCCCACCCCGTCGGCGGATCCACATAAAGGTCGTCGACCCTGCCGATGAGGTCCTCGAAGTACCTCTCGGCCCCGCTGTCGTGGGGCAGCGGCTTCCCCTGCCGGGTGAGCAGGTCGGTCCCCGGCACGGGGATCTCCTTCATGCGCAGCCGTTCGCTCGCCCCGAGCCCAGGATGGAGGGTCTCGGGCGTCCAGACCACTTTCCACCCGCCGTCCCTCACCGCCAGGTGCAGCACGGAGGAGAACTTCCACTGCCCCAGCTCCCCGATCTGCCTGATCCCGTCGAAGGGCAGGTCCGCGGACTGCTCGCCCCGGCGTACGACCGTGCCGGGCGTCAGCTTGATGGAGAGGATCTGCAGATCGGAGCTGAGGCGCCGGTGCTGGTCCAGGAAGTCGGACGGCGGGGACGCGACCAGTTCGCGCATCTCGCTGAGGTTCTCGGCCGCCCAGGCGTCGAGGTAGGCCTGGCCGGTCTCCTGGGGGCTTCCGGTCACCCGGCGCGAGTCGACGACCAGGGCCACGAGCGCCGCCGCGACGATGACGAGACTCACCACGACCAGAGCGAGCAGTCCTCGGCGGCGCATACGGTTCTCCCAAGAGTGCCGGTTATGGCACATCCCGATATATCAGAAGCCATGGAGATCGTGTGGGCAAGCGTAAGGCTGAGGTGACTCCCCTGCCGGGCCGTTACCCGGTGGACTTCGGCGAGGTGGAGCTCCTGCGGGACCTCGACCGGCCGAACGGCTGGCTGCTCAGCATGGCCGGGGTCCCCCAGTCGTACGTGGATCTCGGAGATCCCACGTATCTCGACTTCGAGTACGTCCGGCTCATGGCCGACGTGATCGACGCGATGGAGGAGGGCCCGCTGGACGTCGTCCACGTGGGCGCCGGCGCCTGCACGCTCCCCCGGTACGTCGCGGCGACCCGGCCCGGCTCCCGTCACATCGTGATCGAGCCGGACGGCCTGCTGGTGCAGCTCGTGAGGGACCAGCTCCACCTGAAGTCCGTGCCCCGGCTGAAGGTCCGCGTGGCCGACGGCCGCTCGGCCGCCGCCGGCCTGCACGACGCCTCGGCCGACCTGTTCATCCTGGACGCCTTCAGCGGCGCGACCATGCCGCTCGACCTCGCGACCGCCGAGTACATGGGAGACGTCGCCCGCGTCCTGAAGGACTCGGGCACGCTGCTGGTCAACATCGCCGACGGCAAGGGGCTGGCCTTCGCGCGCCGCGTGGTCGCGACCGTGCGCGGCACGTTCAGCCACGTGGCGCTGCTCGCCGAGCCCGGCGTCCTGCGCGGGCGCCGGTTCGGGAACCTCATCGTGGTCGCCTCGCCGGCCCCGCTGCCCCTCCAGGACCTGATCCGCAAGGCTGCGGGCGGCCTGACGCAGGCCCGCTGCGTGTACGAGGAGGGGCTGGTGAACTTCGTCGCCGGCGCGGCGCCGATCAAAGACGGCGACTCCGTCGTCTCCCCGGTTCCCCCTGCCGCCCTGTTCGAGTAGGCCCTTCGCCGCTGGCCGAACATTTAGCGAATCAGGTAAGACCACTTTCCCGATGCCAGAAACACGGCATTTATGGGAGACGATGCATTTTCACGTACATCTGCACGTGCATTTGCAGACTTCGATTGCATGTTCGTCGTCCGACGATGAACGCCCTCCCTATCGATAAATCAGGAGAATTAGCCGGAAACCGGTCATCTCCCCCGATTTCCACCCCCGCGACGATCATTCCGAACGCCATTCCAACCGCCATTCAAGCAGCTCAGAGCCACATAGCGATGATCTTTCACGAAATATCAGGCATAGCCGCTGCTGCCACATCGCCATGCCCTACGATTTGGCCCCACAAGGCAGAACAATGCCGAATGAAGTCGATTAGAAGGGCAAAAGAGTATATGATGCAGCGCGGCTCCCATAGCGAACCGCCTGACAGCCAGGCGGCGGCCCCCGTGCCTCCGTGGGCGAAACGCGCCGCGCGAGCGGTCGCCCGTCAGATCGTGGGCTTCACCAGCGGCGTGGCGGTGGCCGTCTCCGCCCCCCTCGTCGGCCAGGCCCTCAGCACCTGGTCACCGATCACCGCGGACATCGGCATAGAACGGCCGCACGACGGAACCCACGACAAGGCGCTGCCCTGCCTGACGGTCAGCGGGCACGGCACCCCTCAGGCCGGGTCGAAACTCGTCGTCGCGGTCCAGCAGAGCTACCCGGAGGCGGGTGCGATCACGTTCTTCCCCGACGTACGCGTCGTCGACGGGGAATGGCAGATAACGGTCCCCCTGAACGGGCCGGAGGACAGCTGGTTCACCATCAGAGCCGTGGTGCTCGACAGCGAGCAGGCGCATTACCTCGGCACGGTCGGGGGCACCGCGGGCATGTCCAGGTGGATATCGCCCACGATGCCCCCTGGTAGTGCGATTGCCGACTCGGTAGACGTTCAGCGCGGTCCTGGACAGATCTCCTGCTGAGCACCACCGAGGTGACCCGGTCGCTGGGCGGCGGCGTATGCCGCCGCCCAGAACCGGCGTCGGTAGAGCCTAGGGCACCCTGAGGCCCGCTATGCGCCGTTCCAAGCCGTTCCCTCTGGTCGCTCGGGTAGGTGCCCGCCTCTAGGCGCCGTGGTCGGCGGCGATGGCGTCGATCCTCGCGGCGAGTGTGAAGTCCATGTCGGTCAGCCCGCCGGCGTCGTGGGTCGTGAGGGCGATATGGAGCCGCCGCCACCGGATGTCGATGTCCGGATGGTGGTTGAGCTTCTCGGCCTGCTCGGCCACGTCGTTCACGATCGCGATGGCCGTCGGGAAATCGGGGGCGACCACCGTGCGCCGGATCTCGTCGCCCTCACGCCGCCACTCGGGTACTTCGTCGAGCCGGGTGGAAATCGCCGCGTCATCCAACCTGTCCATAGGAGGAGTCTTTCACGGCGACAGGCGGGACAGGTAACCGTCGGTGACGATCTGCTCGGCCATCTGGGCGTAGGCGGCGGGATCCTCGGGGGCGTACGTGCCAAGGCCGTCCACGTAGCGGTTGTACATGCAGAAGGCGGCGGCGATGAGCACGGTGTCGTGGATCTCCACGTCGGTGGCGCCGGCCTTGCGGGCGGCGGCGACGTGGTCCTCGGTGACCTCGGTGCCGAGCCTCTGGACCGCCCCGGCGATGTGCAGCAGCGCCTTCATCTTGTCGGAGACCGGGGCGGTGTCGACGTCCGAGCAGGCGTGGGCGACGGTCTCCGCACCTCCGGGCAACTGCGCCGCCGCGAATGCCTTGTGCGAGGCCGAGCAGAACTTGCACTGGTTGAGAGTGGAGACGTAGGAGGCGATGAGCTCGCGCTCACCTCGCGACAGCGTGTTGTCGTCGCGCAGCAGGGTCTCCGCGAGATCACTCAGCACCCTGCCCGTCTCGGGCCGGTACCGCATCAGGCCACGGATACCGGGAGCGTCGTTCCCCAACTCGATGTGCGGCATGGGAGCCTTCCCGGGCCGGGGCGGGCGGCACGCCGGAATGCCCGGCGGTGGACGCGCCCGCGTACGACCCTAGACGATCAGCTTTGCTCCATCTTTACCTCAAGCCTCGGGCGCGGGGAAGGGCGGAGGAGGGACGAAAAACGGGGTGGGCACGGCCTGCGTGAGGCCGTACCCACCGGTGTCGTTCACGAAGGCGGATCGCTCAGATGCCGACCATGTGGCAGGTGGCGGTGGCCTTCTTGGACGGGTCGCTCTCGGAGGTGGCGGTGAGCTTCAGCTTCGCCAGGAGGGCGCCGCCCTTGGCGCGCTGGGCGTAGACGGGCACGAGCGCCGTCTTGCCGAACTCCAGGGAGGACAGCTTGTTGGGCATCCAGGTCGACCAGCCCTTGCCGTCCACCGTGGCGGAGAGGCGGTAGACGTCCGACTTGAGGTACGAGCCGACATCCTCGGGATGCCGGCCCGCGGGCGTCGCCGCCTTACCGGTGTTGGTGAGCGGGAAGCGGCAGGCCGCCCACTCGGTGCCCTTGGCGATCGTGGCGCTCGGCAGCACGCTGACGCCCCGCTTCTGGGGACCGGCACCGTCCAGCGAGCGGACGGCGACGGTGTACGACAGCGTGCCCTTCTTGTCGCGCTGGAGGTCCAGCACGTAGAAGTGCAGGCGGTTGGCCTCGTCGACGTACTCGTACTCGCTGCCGGAGTCGGTGCCCGCGTGGAACAGGGCGTCCGAGAGCTGCCGGTAGTCGCCGACGGTGATCGGAACCCGCGTGCCGTCCGGCAGGACGTAGTCGGTCATGCCGATGTCCTGCGGGTTGGCGTCGATGACCCACTCGAACGGCGCCTGGTCCTGGTTCTTGGTCTTGGCCAGCAGCACCCCGGAGTCGGGCGTGAAGGAGTCGGCGCCGATCCGGTCCACGACCTCGATCGTGTAGTTCTGGTAGCCGCGACCGTCGCAGAGCGGGTCGGTCTGGATGCTGCACGCCGGGCTGAGGTCACCGGTGCCGAGCGTGATGTTCACGCCCGACAGGTCGTTCTTGCCGGGCTGGACCTCCCGCGCCGTCACCCGGGCGACGACCAGGCCCGATTCGGCCAGCGCCTCCCGCGAGAGCCGCAGGACGTTCTGCTCGTCGACCATCTCCAGCTTCAGCTTGTTCCTGAGCATGTGCTGAGCGCCCATCGAGCCGCCCCCGGTGGGCGGGATCGTCCACCGGCTGTGCGGGCCTCCGGGGCCGTTGAAGCTGCCCCGGCTGAGCATCTCCCAGATGCCGGTGTACGCGCGGCGAGCGGGCACGCCGAACGGGTTGTTGTAGTTGTCGCCGATGCCGAGGATGTGGCTGAACTCGTGGGCGTACACGCCCTGTCCCGAGCTCTCGGCCTGGGTGGAGGAACCCCCGCCGGCGTTAGGCCAGATGGTGGAGGCCGAGGCCCAGGAGGTCCAGTCCACGTACCGCGTCTTCGCCCAGTTGGGGAGGTTCGGATCCGGCGGCCCGAAGTCGTCGGTCACCTCCTCCTTCGTCGGGAACTTGATCGGCCCGAACTCCTGCCAGGTCGACGACTCGTCCTGGCCGGCGCTGAGGTAGAAGACGAAGTCGAACTTGCTCAGCTCGTCGTCACCCGCGGCGGCGGCCCAGGCGGCACGTCCGTCGGTGCGGATGTTGCGGTTGCAGGTGTCCCCCGCCGGGCAGGCGGTGCCGCCCTGGAACTCCATGGCGTACTCGTGGGACTTGCCCGGCATCTGGTAGGGCCCGAAGGCGTTGAGCTCGACGCCGTACCTGCCGCCGGAGTCCTCCATCCAGTACTCGTGGATGGTGTGGCCCCGGTTCAGCTTTCCGGGGGTGTTGAGGAAGTCCTGGTAGAACTTGGCCACCTGGTCGCGGGGGATGTCGTGCGCCTCGCTGCTCGGGTTGCCGAACACCGTGGACCTCGCCGGCTGCGTGACCACGAACGGCTGGTTCGGGTAGTCGAGCAGCACGAGAGCGCCCTTGAACGTGCGCTTGGACCCCTTGCCCGCGGGGTCGGACCAGCTGGTGCCGGGGACGGGCTTGTAGTCGTCCTCCCAGGTCATGTGGTCCGGGTTCTTCCAGTTCTGCGGGTCGATCGCGACCGGGCCACCGGGCTTCCCCTTGAACAGGGCCGCCGGCTCCTGTTCCTGCCAGGGCTGCCGCTGCGGCCAGTGATCGGCCTGCCATGGGTGCGCGGGCTCGGGGGGCGGCTCCGCCGAGGCGGGGACCGCCGCCAGTCCTACCGGACCGAGCGCGATCGCCAACAACATTACGGACAGCCGTCTTCTCCTGCGGTGAATCGACGACTCGGTCACGGCCTCACCTCTAACTCTGGGCCAGCACTCAGCGGGGACGCTACCGACGCTATTGACGGAGATCATCCGACACCTGTAGGGACTCTTGGGGGGGTTTGTCCTACATGCGATGAAACCGGCCGCTCAGGAGGCTTTCGATGTCCAACGGGCTGCAACGTATTGTGGACGGCTTGGCCGTCCAGCTCGGCAGGGCCGTAATGCTGGAGGACCGGTTACAGCACGTGCTCGCCTACAGCCGGCAGAAGGAGCCGCTGGACGACATCCGGCGCGACTCGATCCTGCGCCGCGAGACGACCCCCGAGGTGCGCGAGTGGCTGCGCGCCGCCGGGATCTTCGAGGCCGAGGGCCCGATCCGCACGCCGGGCGCCGCCGGTCTCGGCCTGCTGCCCCGGGTGTGCGTCCCCGCCCGGCACGGCGGACGGCTGCTCGGGTTCCTGTGGTTCATCGACGCGGGCCCGCCGATGTCGGAGGAGGAGATCGGCGTCGTCGCGGAGGTGGCCTCGGCCGTCGGGGTCGCGCTCTTCCACGAGAGCCTCGCCAACGGGCTCGCGGCGCACCGGGAACTGGACGCGGTCACCAGCGTGCTGCTCGGCACCCCCGGCGCCGCCGAGGCGGGCGCGCGGAGCCTCATCGAGGCGGGCGGCTTCCCGCAGTCCGAGCCGGTCACCGTGGCGGTCGCCAGGCCTCTCCTGGACGGGCAGGTCGACGAGCCGTTGCGGGAGGCGATGGAACGGGCGCTGCTGACCGTGCGGCACCGGCTCGGGCCGCGGCGCACGCTGCATCTGGTGCGGTACGACCACGCGGTGCTGCTGTTCTCCGGGGCCGCCCGCCCCGAGCAGATACACGCCGCGATGGAGTTTCCCGTGGTGGTGGGCACGGGCGACCCCCGCGCGCGCCTGGACCAGGCCGCCGAGTCGTACCTGGAGGCCGCGCGGGCGGCGGAGGTGGCGGCGCGCCTGCCCGCCCTCGGGCCGTCGGCCGAGTGGTCACGCCTGGGCGTCTACCGGCTGCTGACCCAGTTGCCGCCGGCCACTCTCAAGATCCACCCGGGCCTCGAACGCCTGCTCGCCGACGAGGCGCACCGCCCCCTGCTGGAGACGCTGGAGGCCTACCTCGACCTGGCGGGCAGCGCGCACGCCACCTCCGAGCGGCTGCGGCTGCACCGGACCTCGCTCTACTACCGGCTGCGGCGGGTGGAGGAGCTGGCGGGCACCGATCTGCGGGACGGTGGCGAGCGGCTCACGCTCCATCTGAGCCTGAAGCTCGCCCGCCTCCTCGGCCGCTACCCTGTGGCGGCCTCGGTACGGGCCGGCCGGGGCCCGTCCACGTGACGGCCACGTGACGGCCACGCGACGGCTCGACGGCTCGACGGCTCGACGGCTACTTGACGGCTCCGGCGGTGAGGCCGGACTGGATCTGCCGCTGGAAGATGATGTAGACGATCAGCATCGGGATGATCGCCATGCTCAGCGCGGCGAACAGACCGGGCCAGTCGGCCTCGTACCCGGCGGTCGTGTTGATGTTGGCGATGCCCTGGGTGATCAGCCACTTGTCCTCGACGCTGCCCGACAGCAGCACGATCGGCAGGAGGTACTGGTTCCACTGACCGAGGATGTTGAAGATCGTGATGCTGATCAGGCCCGGCCTGGCCATCGGCACCATGATCTGGAAGAACGTGCGGGTGTGCGAGGCGCCGTCCATCATGGCCGCCTCGGCCACCGAGTTGGGGAGCGTCTTGAAGAACGCCGTCAGGAAGAACACGGTGAACGGCAGCGAGTACGCGATGTAGACCAGGATCACGCCGATGTGGGTGTCGATCAGGCCGAGGTTGCGTACCACGAAGAACAGCGGGACCAGCGCCAGGAACACCGGGAACGACAGGCCCGACACGAACAGGTAGTAGATCGCCCGGTTGCCGAAGAACCTGTAGCGCGCCAGCACGTACGCGGCCATCGAGCCGAACAGCATCGTGAACAGCGTGCTCACGCCGACCACGAAGACCGTGTTCAGCATGTACCGCCCGATGTGGGCCTTCTCCCAGGCCCGGCCCCAGGAGGCCCAGCTGAAGTTGTCGGGCAGCGCGAGCGGCGCGTCGCCGACGATCTCGGGGTTGGTCTTGAAGGACGCGAGGAACGTCCACAGGATCGGGCCGACGACCAGGATCGTCCACACGATCAGCGCGATATGGGAGAGCGCCCCGAAGACGCCCGTCGGATTCTTCTGACGGCGGCGGGAGGCCGCGTGCGAGGCCTTGGCCACCCGGACCGCGTCGGTTTGGGTCGCCATCATCAGAGCTCGATCCTCTCGCGGCGCGTCACGCGCAGGCTGAGCGCGGCGAACGTGATGGTCAGGAAGAACAGGGCCACGCCCATCGCGGAGGCGTAGCCGAACTTGGAGAAGGTGAACGCCGTGCGCCAGATCTCCAGGGGCAGGACGGTGGTGGCGTTGTCGGGACCGCCGCGGTCGACCGAGAGCACCTGCACCAGGGCGAAGCAGTCGAAGGCCGCGATGCCGAGATAGACCCAGCCGACCTGGATCGTGTCCCAGATCAGCGGGAGCGTGATGCTGAAGAAGAGCCGGAACCGGCCCGCCCCGTCGAGTGCCGCGGCCTCGAAGACGTCGCTCGGGATGGCCGACATCCCCGCGGAGAACAGCACGACGTAGAAGCCCACGGACTGCCAGACCACGACGCCCATGATCGACCAGAGGGCGAGGTCGGTGTTGATCAGCCAGCCGACCGGGTTGACGCCCACCCACTTGAGCAGGCCGTTCAGCACGCCGGTCTGGTCGGGACGGTAGATCGCCTGGAACAGGACGCCCACGACGGCCACGGCCAGGACCTGGGGGAAGAAGTAGACCACCCGGTAGAACCTCGACCCCCGGACCCCGGTCATCCTCCCGCCCCTGCTGCCCCCTCCGAGGTTCAGCAGGAACGAGAAGAACAGCGCGATCGCGATGGTGATCAGCGGCATGGCGAGCAGCAGGAGCCCGTGGTGGCGCACGGCCGCCCAGAAGACGTCGTCGTCCAGCAGGCGGGTGAAGTTCTCGAACCCGATGAACTGCGGATTCGCGGAGATCCCCCGCCAGTTGGTCAGCGAGATGTAGAACGCCTGCGCGTAGGGGCTGATCACGAAGACCACGTAGAGGATCAACGGGATCGCCAGGAACGAGAAGATGAACCCGTACTTCCTGGCCCTCGCGCTGACCAGCCTCGCGGCGAGCCCGCCGTCGCCTTGCCGCATGATCTACTACACCGTCCGGTTCTGCTTGGTGGTGGAGGAGTCGGCCTTGACCGCGTCGGCCTTCTTCTGCATCTTGGCGCAGAACTCTTCGGCGGTGATGCGGCCGAACATCAGCGAGTTGGTCTGCTTGCGCAGCTCGGTCTCCAGCTCCTTGTACCAGTTCTCGAAGCTGCTGTAGGTGACGATGTTGGCGCCCGCGGCCGTCTGGGCGTCGTTGATGCTCTTGAGGCCCGGGGACAGCGACAGGCCCTCGGCGGCGCCGACGACGACGGTGAGGCTGCCGGACTTCTCGGTGAAGCCCTTGGCGCCCTCCTTGGAGAGCATGATGCGGGCGTACTCAAGGGCGCCGGCGGTGTTCTTGCCCTTCGAGGGGATGATGTACGGCTCGCCCGCCGCGGAGCGGATGGCCTCGAACGGCATCTTGTCGGACGGGGTGAGGCTCGGGGTCGGCGTCACGGCGTACTCGAAGGTGTCGGGCGTGTTGCTCTTCTGCTCGTTCTCCAGCCAGGAGCCGGAGGGGTACAGCGCGACCTTGTCCTGGTTCTGACGGGTCTGGACCTCGGTGTGGATGAGGCCCTCGTAGCTCTTGTCCATGAACTTGCCGATTTCGGCCCACGCGGCGGCCGACTGCTTCACGGAGTCGCGGTTCCAGACGCCGTCTTCGAGGTTGTCGATGTCGATCAGGAGCTGGTTGCCCTCGATCTTCGCCGCCGTGATCAGGATCATCCAGTACTGGTAGTAGGAGGCGTTCTTGCCCGCGTAGGCGTACGGCGTGATGCCCGCCTTCTTGATGGTCTCGCAGAGGGTCTTGAACTCGTCGAATGTCTTCGGCGGGGTCCAGCCCTTCTCCTGGAAGAGCTTGCCGTTGTACCAGAGGCCGTATCCGCTGGAGACGTAGTTGAGGATGTACGGCTTGCCGGCGATGAGGCCCGACTCGACGGTGCCGGGGATCAGCGTGTCCCTGACCTTCTTGCTCGGGTCGTCGAGCGAGGGGGCGTCGAACAGCTGGGTGAGGTCGAGCAGCTGGCCCTCGGTCTGCAGGGCGCCGTTGTCCATCAGGTCGGAGCCGGAGTTGGCGATGAAGTCGGGGACGTCGCCGCTGGCGAAGCGGGGCTGCAGCGTCTGGGCGATCTGCTGCGTGGCGACGTGCTTGACGGAGGCCTTCGGGAACTCCTTCTTGTACAGCGGCTCGTGCACGTCGGTGGCGTAGCTGTCGCCGAGACCGCCCTTGAAGATGACGACTTCGAGGGGGGCGTCCGCCGCGACCCCGAAGGGGTTGGCCGCCGAGGTCGCGGCGCCGCCGGCCGTGGCGGTCGGGGAGGCCGCGGAGTTGCCTCCGCTGGTCGCACAGGCGCTCAGCATGCTCGCCGCCGGTCCTGCGACGAGTGCGGTGAGGCCGATCCGGCGGAGCATCTGCCGCCGGGTGATCTCTCGGGGCGTGCCGGCGGAGTTGGACATGCGACCCTCCAGGAATGGGGCAATCAATTAGGAAAGTTTCCTAAACGTTTGAGGAACGTACGTCCATCCCGGTACAGCGTCAAGTGGTATGGGCCAACCCGTGATCGAGCTGTAGCCGACCAGCAAACGACCCGCGACAGAGGGGGACGTCCGACACCTTGTGAAACTCCTCCGTAACCTAGCAACAGCACAGGTCACCGCCCGATGATGGCACAAATTGAAGCCGAATCGACACCCCTTTGACCCGGTCTAGACCAGTGAAGTCGGGGCGGCTCGTCATGCCGCCAGAGGTCCGGTATGCCACCCCTCCGGCCCATCCTGCCGGTGACCGAAAGCGAGGGCGCGAGCGCGCGGCGTCGGCGGCCGGGGTGAGACCTCGGGGTCCGCGCGAGACGCGGGCGTCCACGGACCGGACCGGGCTGCGGCCGGACCCGCGAAGCGGCTAGCGTCGAACCCAACATCCCCGACATTCGAGGAGCAATGGGTTGCCGCTCCAGATGATTGGCGCTCCCAGCGATCCCGACCTCATCCGTCTGCCTTGGGACCTTCCCCTGGAGAGCTGGCCCGAGCACCACCTCGTGACCCTGCCGCGCGGCATCTCCCGGCACGTCGTCCGGTTCGCCCGGCTGTCCGGGCGGGTCTACGCGATCAAGGAGATCAGCGAGCGGTACGCCAAGCGGGAGTACCAGCTCCTGTGGGACCTGAGCCGGCTCGACACCCCGTCCGTCGAGCCCGTGGCGGTCGTCACCGGCAGGACGGACGCCTCCGGCGAGCCGCTGGACTCGGCGCTGATCACCCGGCACCTGCAGTTCTCGCTCCCCTACCGCGCGATGCTGTCGGGCACGCTCCGGCCGGACACGCTGATCCGCCTGCTGGACGCGCTGGCCGTGCTGCTCGTACGGCTGCACCTGGCCGGGTTCTACTGGGGCGACTGCTCGCTGAGCAACACGCTCTTCAGGCGGGACGCGGGAGCGTTCGCGGCGTACCTGGTGGACGCGGAGACCGGCGAGCTGCACCCGGTGATCAGCGAAGGCCAGCGCACCCACGACATCGAAGTCGCCTATATCAACATCTATGGGGAAATGCTGGACCTGGAGGCGGGAGGGTTCCTACACCCCTCGATCGACCCTCTCGCGTTCGCCGACCAGCTCTGCGAGCGCTACCACCGGCTCTGGGACGAGCTCACGCAGGAGGAGATCGTCGAGGACGTCGAGTGGCATCTCATCGACCAGCGGATCCGGCGGCTGAACTCGCTCGGCTTCGACGTCGCCGAGATGATGGTCAGGCGCAAGGCGGGCACCGCCCGGCTGATCGTACGGCCGAAGGTCGTGGACGCCGGGCACCACCAGCGCCGCCTGCTCCGCCTCACCGGGCTCGACGTCGAGGAGAACCAGGCCAGGCGGCTGCTCAACGACCTCGACTCCTTCCGGGTCGCCAAGGGGCTCCGCCACGAGGACGAGGCGATCGTCGCGCACCGCTGGCTCGCCGAGACCTTCCAGCCGACCGTGCACATGATCCCGCAGAACCTGCGCGGCAAGCTGGAGCCCGCGCAGCTCTTCCACGAGGTGCTCGACCACCGGTGGTTCATGTCGGAGGCCGAGGGCCACGACGTCGGCCTGGACGCGGCCCTGCGCTCGTACGTCGACACCGTTCTGGTGTACAAGCCCGACGAGAAGGCCATCATCGGCGACGAATCCACCGTGGACCCGGTCAGCCCCTGACCGCCTCCGTCCGCGAACCCGGCCGGTCCCCGACCCCCACCGCCTCCGAACCGCGACCGGCCTTCCGGCGCGGCGAGGGCTCAGCCGGTGCCTTCCAGCTCGCCGAGATACCCGGCGGCCTCCGCGATGCGGTCCTCGCCGAAGACGCGGACGCCGTCGGCCTCCAGCAGGGCGGCGGTCACCCCGGCGCCGGGGGTGACGTTCCCCCGGAAGGTGCCGTCGTGGATGCGCAGGCTGCCGCAGGAGGGGCTGCCGTCCTTCAGCAGGGCGATCTTGATGCCCGTCGACCGGACCAGGGCGAGGGCGGAGCGGGCCCCCGCGAGGAAGTGGCGCGTGACGTCGTCGCCCTCGGGCGTGAGGATCCGCGCCGCGCCGGCCAGCACGGCCGCGCCGCCGGCGCCTCCCTCGATCTCGGCGGGCGGCCTCGGCACGGGGAGCCCGCCCTCGACCTCGGGGCAGAAGGGCACGAGCCGCCCCTCGGCGCGCCAGCCCGCGAGCAGCGCGTCGTCGACGGTCCTGGCACGCCCGTCGAAGCGCACCGGCCGCCCCACCAGGCACGCGCTGACGAGGATCCTCTCCACCCCTCCACGGTAACCCGCGAGACCCGTCCGCTCGACGGCCTCGCCGTGCGCTTCGAGGGCTACAGGCGATCGGCGCGCTCGGTCAGCTCGGTGACGGCGGTGGCGATGTCCGGCCACAGCGGGCGCGGCAGGTCGTGGGCCATCCCGGGGAAGGTCAGGAGCTTGGCGCCGGGGATCGCGTCGGCCGTGGCGACGCCACCCGGAAGCTGGATCAGCGGGTCGGCCTCGCCGTGGATCACCAGAGCGGGCACCGACAGCTCGCGGAGGGCGGCGGTGCGGTCGCCGGAGGCCATGATCGCCGCCAACTGGCG
Organism: Sphaerisporangium sp. NPDC049003; assembly: GCF_043197795.1. Lineage (NCBI taxonomy): Bacteria > Bacillati > Actinomycetota > Actinomycetes > Streptosporangiales > Streptosporangiaceae > Sphaerisporangium > Sphaerisporangium sp. NPDC049003. The sequence goes on along the minus strand of NZ_JBICTU010000006.1, from coordinate 83,509 downwards.
GCCGAACCCCGCGGGGTCGTAGCAGCGGTCGAAGCTCTGGCCCGCGACCCTGGTGATCCCTTCCTCGTCCATCGGGAAGCCGGGCGAGCCGATGACCTTCCACACCTCCACGGCGCGGCGGACGACCGCCTCCCGCTCCGGGGCCGACCGTGACAGGAGCGCGGCCATCGCCTGCTCGGTCGGCCCCCCGATCTGCGGGCTGGGCGTGGACATGATGGAGGTGAGGCTGCGGGTCCTGGCCGGGTGCGCGATGGCGAACGCCTGGGCGATCATCCCGCCCATCGACACCCCGAGCACGTGGGCGCTCGCCCAGCCGAGCGCGTCCAGCAGCCCGGCCGCGTCGTCGGCCATGTCGCCGAGCAGGTACGGGACCGCGGGCGCGCCGCCGTCGGACGCCGCGCCGAGGTAGGGCATGTCGGCCTCGTGGAAGTGGGTCGACAGGCCCGCGTCCCGGTTGTCGAAGCGGACGACGTGGTGCCCTCGCTCGGCGAGCAGCTCGCAGAACTCCTCGTCCCAGTGGATCATCTGGGAGCCGAGCCCCATGATCAGAAGTAGCGGGCGCCCGCTCGGGGAGCCGAAGGCGTCGTACACGATCTCGATGTCGTTCGCGGTCACGCGGTTCATGAGAACAGAATTCCATTCTGTTTCATGCGGCGGCAAGTCCCGTCTTCACCCGAAGACCGCCCGTAGACCGCCCGTAGACCACCCGAAGACCGCGCGAAAGCCGCCCGGAAGCCGCCTTGACGACGACGACGGCGGCGGGCGCCCGTGAGCGCCCGCCGCCGTGCCGCTCAGGCGGCCGTCGTTCCTCCCTGGGTCACTGGGTCGCCAGGTGGGCCTTGAAACCCGCGCCGTAGTTGGTCGCGGTGCCGTTCCAGTCGGTGATCAGCGAGGGACCGGAGGAGCAGTCCCAGTTGTTCCACGTCCACGCGAGGTAGGAGACGCCCTTCTGGTCGAGCCAGTTCATCAGGGTGTCGATGTACCCGTGGGCGCAGTCGTTCTCGCCGATCTCCCCCGCGACCAGGGGCACCTGCGCCGCGACCGGGGCGAGCTGACTGTCCCAGCAGCTCTGGCTGGAGCAGGTGTTGAAGTTGTAGGAGTGCCAGGCGGCGGCGAGGTTGCCGGTCGAGTCGGACGGCTTGTTGGCCAGCCAGCCGGTCAGGTCGTTGGAGTACGCGAGGCCGCCGAGCAGGATGACGTTCTGGGCCCCGGTGGCGCGCACGGCGTTGACCAGCGTCTGCATCCCGGCCACCTGGTAGCCGATCCCCGCGCACGTGCCGCCGTCGCGCCAGCAGGCCCAGCCCGAGGCGGCGCTGCCGGTCGCCCGCTCCGGGTAGGGCTCGTTGAACAGGTCGAACACGATGGCCGTGTCGCTTTTGAAGGTGTTCGCGACCGAGGTCCAGAAGCTGGGCGCGTACTGGGCGTCCGGCATGGGCTTCTGGCACGACGCGTGTACGTCGGTGCAGGCGGACGAGTTGCCGGTGTAGGTGCCGTAGCTCCAGTGCATCTCGACGATCGGGGTGATGCCGTGCGCCAGCAGCCTTGCGACGTAGCCCTTCACCTCGTTCTGGTACGTGGTCCCGCCGTACTGCGGCTGGACGTTGCTCGTGCCGAGCCAGCACTCCTCGTTGAGCGGGACGCGGACGGTCCGGATCTTCCACGCGGCCATGGCGTTGATGGAAGCGTCGTCCATCGGGCCGTTCCAGATGCCGTTGCCCTGGAGGCACGCGAACTCGCCGCCGGAGCGGTTGGCCCCGAGGAGCCGTACGGCCTGGCCGGAGGCGTTGACGAGCTTGTTGCCCGACACGTGCAGCTTGGGCGCCGTGCCCGGGGGAACGGTGGGCGTGACCGTCGGGGTCGGCGTCGGCGTGAGGGTCGGCGTGACCGTCGGGGTCGGGGTCGCCGTCACAGAACCGGTGCAGGTCACCCCGTTCACCTTGAAGGCGGAGGGCACCGGGTTGCTCCCGGTGAAGGTCCCGGTGAAGCCGACGCCGCTGATGGTGGCGTTCGTGGCGAGGGCCCCGTTGTACGACATGCTGGTCGCCGTCACGTGCGCCCCCGACTGCGACCACGTGGCGTTCCAGCCGGTCCCGACCTTCTGGCCGGCGTCGGGGAAGTCGAACTCCAGCTTCCAGCTCGTCAGCGGGTCACCGAGGTTGGTGATCGCGACGTCGCCCTGGAAGCCTCCCGACCACTGGTTGACGACCTTGTACACGACCTTGCACCCGGCGGCGGCGTTCGCCGCGGACATGCTCACCGCGGCGACTCCACCGGCGGCGACCAGCACGGCCGCCGCGAAGGTGGCGAGACTGCGTCTCATCAGGACTTCCTTTCGGGAAATGAACAGCCCTCGGCAAGAAATGGGTTGCCGCTGGCGGAAGCGTCCTGAAATTAACCGATTAAGTCATTGATCGCGACTCATACCGGCAATGGCCATCCGGACCGGCACCGGCACGTCGGAGGCGATCGGATGACAAAGAGCGTTCACCTGACACCGGCGGCTTCACAGCCTGGAGAAACGCCGGAAGTCAATCGCTGGTTGAACCGATTAACCAGCCTTCGCTGCCCCGAAAGAAGGATGAAACATTCAACTCGAAGCCACCGCGCGGACTGCCTCGTCGACCGGCGTGTCACCCCCGACGAGCTCCAGGGTGCGCCCCCCGGTGCCGGGGGTGCCCAGCAACCCGGCGATCACGGCGGCGACGTCGTCACGGGTGACCCCGCCGCGCGGCACCGGCGGCTCCGCCAGGGTGACCAGGCCGGTGCCGGGGTCGTCGGTCAGCCCGCCCGGACGCAGCACCGTCCAGTCGAGGTCGCGAGCCCGCAGGTCGTCCTCGGCGTCGGCCTTGGCCCTGATGTACGCCGCCCAGACCTCGCCGGCGCCGGGCTCCGGCGGCCGGTCGGCGCCCATCGCGGAGATCTGCACGAAGCGCCGCACGCCGGCCCGTTCGGCCGCCTCCGCCAGCAGCACGGCCGCCGCGCGGTCGACGGTGTCCTTGCGCGCCGCGCCGCTGCCCGGCCCGGCTCCGGCCGCGAACACGGCGGCGTCGGCTCCCCGCAGGTGGGCGGCCACCTCCTCCACCCCGGCCGTCTCCAGGTCGCACACGATCGCCTCGGCCCCGGCCTCCCGGACGTCCCGCTCGTGGCCGGGGTCGCGGACCAGCCCGACGGGCGTGTCCCCTGCCCCGCCAGAACCCGCGCCAGCCGAAGCGCGATCTTCCCGTGCCCACCCGCGATGACAACGCGCATACGAGCCGCCTTCCCGTCGACCCCTGATCAGCAGGACGCCCGTACGACCGGCAGCACCTCGGCGCCGAGTCTGGACAGGTTCTGGTGGGTGAGGGCGGGGTCGCCGGCTCCCTCGACCATCAGGATGAGGTGGCGGACGCCCGTCCGCTTGATCGTGGCGAGCATCGTGTCGGCGCAGTGGCCGGGCGAGCCGACCGGGTGCAGGCGGCAGAGGAGGTCGGCGTAGTCGTCCGCGTCCCTCGGGATGTACGTGCGGTCGTCCACCGTCCGGTAGCCGGCCAGGCCGGGCGCGAGCCACCTCGGGAGCGACTCCTTCATGGCCGCGACCGCTTCGGAGGTCGTATCGGCGACGTACGCGACGCCGGCCGCGACGTGCCGTATCCCCGTCAGGTCGTGACCGTGCGCGGCGGCCGTGCCCGCGTAGCCCTCGACCAGGGCGGCCTTGTCCGGGTCGCCGATGTGCATCCCGAGCAGCATGGGCAGCCCTCGTGCCGCGGCCACTTTGACCGTGCCCGGCGAGGTCGAGGCGACCATCGGACGCATCGGCCTTCCCGGCCTCGGCACCATCTCCACCTCCCTGAACCGGAAGATCGCCCCCTTCGCCGCGACCCGCTCCCGCGTGAGCGCGGCGATCAGCAGGTCGAGGCTCTCGACGAAGCCGTTCTCGTAGCGGTCGAGCCCGGTGCCGAAGACCTCCAGGTCGACCCATGGGCCACCGCGCCCGACGCCGAGGCGGAAGCGGCCGCCGGACACCTGGTCGAGGAGTGCGGCCTGCTCCGCGAGCGCGATCGGATGCTGCGACGACAGCACGCTCACGGCCGTACCCACCTCGATGCGCCGCGTGCGGCCGAGCACGTACCCCGCGAGCGTCGTGGCCGAGGGGCACACTCCGTACGACATGAAGTGGTGCTCCGCGATCCACACGTCGTCGAACCCGGCCCGCTCGGCGGCCACCGCCGTGTCCACGGCGGCCGACAGCACCTCGCCGTGGTCACGCCCGGGAAACCGCGCGGCCGGCAGGAACACCCCGATCCGCACTTCCTCTGCCACGGAGCCAACTCTGCCAGCCCACGACGCCACCGACCGGCTCATACGGGCGAGCCGGACCAGGTGGCGGCCGCAGGCGGCACGGCCCCGTCCGGCGGCGGGGTCAGCCGGCCTGGTCTCCTGGCGGCATGGAGGGGTTCGCGCCTCCGGCGGTCCGGCTCCGTCCGACGCCGGTGGCGTGCTCCGGAGTCGAGACGCCGTAAGGACGTCCGGACGGGTGCTCGACGCCGACCTTCTTGCGGCCGGCCTCGTCCTCCCGCTGGGCGATCTTCTCGGCGCGGGCGCTCGTGCTCGTGCCGACGCCCAGCGGCGACCTGGCCTCGGTGTCCGTCGAGCTCACGCCGTGCTCCTCCACCTCCGTGACCACGCGCGGAGGCCGCCTGTCGCCTCGCGGCGGGCTCTCGAACGCGCGGTTGCCGGCCATGACGACCTCCTGGTGGACCTTGGCGCGGAGCTTCTCCAGGCTGGTCCTGCGGCCCGGGGCCCCGGGCTCCCGCGGATCGGTCATGACTGCACCCCCATCGCATAGCGTTCCCGCCGGCGGGCGCCGGGCGGGACCTTCCCCCCACAGGGTTCGTACCCCGGGCGCCTCAGCAGATACGCGGCAGCGGGTCGCCCACCAGCACGTCGACGATCCGGGTGCCACCGAAGGCGGTCTTGAGCAGGACGAGCCCGGGGGGATCCCCGGCGATCCGCCCGATGACGGCCGCGCCCGTTCCCAGTGGGTGCGCCTGAAGCGCGTCCAGCGCCGCCCCGGCGGACCGCTGGTCCACCACGACGATCATCCGGCCCTCGCAGGCGACGTAGAGGGGGTCGATGCCGAGCAGTTCGCACGCCCCGCGCACGCCGGGCCGTACGGGGATCGCGTCCTCGTCGAGGACCACCGCGACCTCGGAGGACTCCGCGACCTCGTTGAGCACCGTCGCCACGCCGCCGCGGGTGGCGTCCCGCAGGCAGCGCACCGACCCGCCGTCGCACGCCGCGAGCAGCCGCGCGGTCAGGCCGTTGAGCGGCGCGGTGTCGGAGACCAGGCCGGCGGCCTCGATGTCGAGCCCTCCGCGGGCGAGCATGACCGTGACGCCGTGCTCGCCGATCGGCCCTGACACGATGACCGCGTCGCCTGGCTCGGCGGCGGACGCGCTGAGCCGGACCTCCGGGTCCACCGTCCCCACGCCGGCCGTGGTGATGTAGCAGCCGTCGGCCTTCCCTCGCTGCACGACCTTGGTGTCACCGGTGACCACCGCCACGCCCGCCTCCCGGGCCGCCGCCGCCATGCTCGCGGTGATCCGGCGCAGGTCGGCGACGGGGAAGCCCTCTTCGAGGATGAACGCGGCCGACAGGTACGCCGGGCGCGCCCCGCACATCGCGAGGTCGTTGACGGTGCCGTTCACCGCCAGGTCCCCGATGTCGCCCCCGGGGAAGAAGAGCGGCGTGACCACGTAGGAGTCGGTGGTGAACGCCATCCCGCCGTCGACCGCCCCGTCCGCCAGCGGCTCCAGCAGCGGGTTGCGGAAGGACTCCAGGAACACGGCCTCGATGAGGGTTCGCGTCGCCTTGCCTCCCGCGCCGTGCGCGAGGGTGATGAGGTCCTCGCGGACACGCGGTCTGCGGCGGCGCGCCCGTTCGATCCGCTCCAGCACCTGTTCCTCGGAGCTCACGTCCGCGTCGCCTCCTTGACCCGGTCGCGCGAGAACCGGCCGAAGTTGTAGTAGGCCGCGCAGGCTCCCTCGGAGGACACCATGCAGGTGCCGATCGGCGTCTCCGGGGTGCAGGCCGTGCCGAACACCTTGCACTCCCAGGGCTTGAGCACGCCCTTGAGCACCTCACCGCACTGGCACGCCTTCGGGTCGGCCACGCGCCCGCCCGGGATGTCGAAGATCCGTTCCGCGTCGAAGTCCGCGTACGCCTCACGCACGCTGAGCGCCGATTCGGAGATGAACCCGAGCCCGCGCCACTCGAAGTGCGGGCGCAGCTCCATCACCTCGTTGATCACCGACAGCGCCTTGAGGTTGCCGTCCCACGGGACCACCCGGGCGTACTGGTTCTCCACCGCCGCCCGGCCCTCGGCGAGCTGGAGCAGGTTCTGGTAGACCGACTGCAACACGTCGAGCGGCTCGAACCCGGCGACCACCAGCGGCTTGCCGTAGTCGCGGGCGATGAAGCCGTACGGCCGGCAGCCGATGACCGTCGACACGTGGCCGGGCCCGATGAACCCGTCGAGCCGCAGGTCGGGAGAGTCCAGGATCGCCTTGATCGCGGGAATGATCGTCACGTGGTTGCAGAAGACCGAGAAGTTGCCGATCTTCTCGGCGGCGGCCCGCAGGACGGTCATCGCCGTCGACGGGGCCGTGGTCTCGAACCCGATGGCCATGAAGACGACCTGCTTGCCCGGGTTCTCCCGGGCGATCTTCAGGGCGTCCAGCGGCGAGTAGACCATCCTGATGTCGGCGCCCCTGGCCATGGCGTCCAGGAACGACCCCCGGCCGCCCGGCACCCGCATCATGTCGCCGAACGACGTCATGATCACGCCGGGCCGCTCCGCGATGTGGATGGCGTCGTCCACCCTTCCCATCGGGATGACGCAGACGGGGCAGCCCGGCCCGTGCACCAGCGTGACCGCCGGCGGCAGGTGGTCCTCCAGCCCGTGCTTGTAGATCGTGTGGGTGTGCCCGCCGCAGACCTCCATGAACTTGTAGGCACGGCCCGGCTCGCACAGCGCGGCGATGCGGGCGGCGAGCGCCCGTGCCTTGTCGGCGTCGCGGTACTCGTCGACGAAGCGCATCGGAACGTCACCCCTGTTCGATCATGGATTCACGCAGAGCGGCGATCTCGTCCTCGTACGCCTGGCCGATGCTTTCGAGGAAGTCCATGGCCGACGCGGCCTCGGCTTCGTCGATCTTCGACAGGGCGAACCCGACGTGGATGAGGATCCAGTCACCGGGGACGAGAGCCTCGCCCTCCAGCAGGCCGATGTTGATGGCGCGCCGGACGCCGCACACATCGACGTTCGCGAGATCAGGGCGATCCGACAGGATCTCCACGATCTCCCCGGGAATCCCCAGGCACATGGGTCGCCTCCGCGAGCTGGATGGATTCGAGGACGAGGTCGTCGCCGCCCTCGGTGTCGACGTCGGTGGCCCCGCAGCCGGGGCACACCGCGTAGGGGTCCACCGACGTGGCCGTGTTCCCGCAGGCCCGGCAGGTGAGCCGGACGGGAAGGGTGACCAGGTCGAGACTCGCGCCCTCGGCCACCGTTCCCTCTGCGACCATGGCCCACGCGTCGTTGATCGAGGGCTCGGCGACGCGGAGCAGGGCACCTACCTGTACCCGTGCCCGGCGTATCCGCCGGCCGTCGGCCCGGCCCTCCACCGCGGCGAGGATCGACTCCGCGATCCCGTACTCATGCACGATTACCTCACCTCATCTCTCATGTCTCTCGGTCTCCGCTGGTCGGCCCGTACGTGCCGGGTCACATCCGCCTGATCTGCATGTAGCGCTTGATGTCGGGGATCGACCGGTAGACCAGGACACCCACCCCCACCAGGACCGCGAGCGTCATCAGCCGTTTGGTCATGTCCGTTCCTCCTTTCGGCCCGCGACGGCGGACGCCGTCGCGATCTGTTCGGGGACGAGTTCGAGAACCAGGTCGGCGGCCCTCGGCACGGCGTCGGCGACCGGCGGGCTCAGCTCCATGCCGGGCGACACGTCCGCGGGCTCGCATCCCACGAGCAGCACCTGCCCGGTCCCGCCCAGCGTGTCCGCCAGCGCGAGCACCGCGTCCGGGGTCATGTCGTGGGCGTCGACGAAGGTGCCCGGGTCCTCGCCGGCGGTCGGCCGGATGACGTACAGCGTGCCCGGCGGCCCGCCGCGCGAGACCGCGTCGACCAGGATCGTGCAGTCGTAGCGCCCGCCGGTGAGCTCGTAGGCGAGATGGACGCCGCGGATGCCGAAGTCGGTCGCCACGACCCCTTCCGGGAGCTCTCTCTTGGCGAGGAGCCTGGCCACGGCGACGCCGAAGCCGTCGTCGCCGAGGAAGACGTTCCCCACGCCCGCCACAAGGATCTTCACGCGCTCACCTCCCCGCCGGTGAGCGGTTCGACCTCGTCGGGGGCGAAGTAGAGGAAGCGCCCGTGCGAACGGTGCAGGTCGGCTCCGAGGTCGTCGTCGAGCGTGACGGCCAGGTAGCGCCCTCCGTCGACGTCGAGCAGCACGGCCTCCACCTGGGCGGTCTTCCCGGCGAGGAACATGTCGTGCGCGTCGGCGCGCCGCCTTCCGGGGGTCAGCCGCACGCGGCTCCCCTTGGTGACCTCCACCCCCGCGACGGTCACGCTGTCGGTGTCCGGCGAGGCCGAGGCGTCGGCCGCCGGGTCCCACCAGGGCGTGGACGGGGGCGTGGGCGTGCCCAGGTGGCGGATCGCGCCGTGCAGCCGTTCCACCAGCTCGGGCGGCAGGTCCCCGGCCCTCTGGATGATCTCGGCCGCCCGGGGGTCGGTGGCCCGCGCCTCCCGTTTCTCCTCGTCGGTGAGCGTGAGGGTCCGCAGGTGGAGCATCTCGTCGATCTCGGTGGAGTCGAACAGGTCACCAGGGCTCTCCGGGGCGATGTCCGGGTGGTCGTACAGGATGATCGGGGACGACAGCATCACGTCGCGCTGCCCGGGCTCGCCGACGAGCACGGGCCAGGTGTTCTCGTTGCGGCAGCCGTCCGTGGCCGCCCTGGCCCACTCAGGAGGGTCGGTCAGCGACAGGAAGCCTCCGGACGTCACCCCGATGAGCAGGTGCGCCGCCACCAGCGAGTGCCGCAGCGCCTGCTCGCGCGAGGCCGCCGCCCGTACTGGCTCGGTGACGTTCTCCAGCCGGACGCGGAGCCTCACCAGGCCGTACGGCCCGGCCATCCGCTCGGCCGCGACCCGCAGCACGGCCCGCACCGGCTGGTGAACGTTCACGACGCGGCCCAGCGTGTCACCTGACGCCGTGAGGATCGGCTCCTCGGACCGGTCACCGGGGACGCGCACGACGACCGTGCGCTCCGCGCCGAACAGGTGCGGCATGGGCAGCACGGCCTCCATCTCCCGCGAGGTGGCCTCGTCGAAGGTGATGTGGGTGGTGCCGTCGCATTCCAGCTCGCCGACCGGCCGGAAGCCACCGGGCTCGGCGCGCTCCACCCGGCGCTCCTTGACGTGGAGGAACCGCAGGCGCAGGCGTACGAGCGCGTTGGACGAGCGTTCGAGGAGACATTCGGTCACGCTCCTCGACGGCTCGGCCGTGGCCGTGTACCAGGGGGGCACGAGCACCCCGAACTGCCAGCGCAGCCGGTTCTTCGCGGCCGAGGCACGGTAGGGGTACAGCAGGTACCCCTCGTACAGCACCGCGTCGGCCACCTTGCGGGCCGTGTCCATCGGCACGCTCATCCCCGCGCCTCCTTCAGCAGCACTTCGACGACTTCGTCCCAGGTGGCCAGCGTGCGGTCCGACTTGAACCGCTGTAGCGCCCGCAGCGTGTCCCGGTGGAGCCGCAGCCAGCCGCTCGCCGGGAAGTAGCGGTCGATCATCTCCCGCCACACCGAGACGGGCAGATCCTGCCGGGCCTCGCAGTGCCAGGGCACCGGCCGCACGGTGAAGCCCTCCCCGGCCCTGGCGAAGACGGTGCCGCTGAAGAGCAGCAGCAGGGGAACCTCGCCCTCGTCCAGCGAGGCGAAGTACTTGCCCGCGGCCACCTCCAGGTCGTAGCTGCACGGCACCGGGACGTCGACCTCGGTGGCGCCGGTGAACCTCGGAACCATGATCGAGATGTTGGCGAACTGCAGGGCCCTCATCGTGTCCCCCCACCGTGAAGGGTCCCCGAACAGGTCGGCGAGCAGCTCCGTCTCCGCGGGGCCGTACCGCCGGCGCTGGGGCTCGACGCGGATCTGGCACCGCAGCGCGATGGCGTGCACGGCCTCGCCTTCCGGCTCGGTGATGCCCACGCGGAAGAGCAGCGTCGGGAAGGCCGCGTAGGGGTCCACGCGCACGCCGCGGCAGTCGAACCGGATCTCAGACACGACCGCGCCCCTCCGCCCCGGGCGCGGAACCGGATGGCACGTGCGGCGCGGCGCCGGAAGGCACGTACGACGTGGGCGCGACCGGGTGGACCACCTCGCCGCGGCGGCGCAGTTCCGCGAAGAAGCCGTCGATGGCGTCCCACGCCTCCTGCCCGCCGTGGAACCCCTTCCAGTGCAGCCGCACGAGGCCGACCAGCTCGTAGCAGGAGTCGATCGGCACGAGGTGACACGTGAACCCGTCCGGCCCGCGGTCGACGAGGTACGCCTCGACGTCCGGCAGCGCCTCCGCCAGCTCCGGGTTGGCGGCGAGGACGCGGTCCCAGGTCGACAGGTCGAGCAGCGACTCGGTGGCCCCGCCGGGGCTCGGGTAGAAGGCCACGAACCGGTCGAGCGTGGAGTTGCGGAAGAAGAACGCCGTGCGCACCGGGATCTGGAGCTCCTCCCAGTCCATCGCGTCCAGCCGGAACGAGGGGACGTGCAGATAGCGCTCCGGCACCGCGCGGTACCGCCCGCGCGCGACCGTCCCTCCACGCGACAGCAGCAGGACGCAGCCTCGGCACACGCAGAGCAGCCCGCGGCTGTCGATGTTCACCGCGTGGCCGTGGCGCTCGTCGAGCGCCTCGGCGCACATCTCGCACCTCGGCCCGGCCTGGGGGCGAGGCTCGCGGAAGCGCCGCAACCCGGCAGGCTCCCCCGGATCGCGCCGCTCCGCTCCGCCCGGGGTCACGGGGCCGCCTCCTGTGGCACCGGGCACTCGCCCGGCGGCCGGTGCTGGATCTGCAGGAGCGGGGACGTCCGGTCGTCCGCCACCCCCTCGACCTCCACGCGGGACACCTCGGGCGCGGCCCTGAGCACCGCGCGCTCGATGGAGCCTGTCACGGTCGCCCGCGACGACGAGCACCCGTGGCAGGTGCCTTCCAGGCGCAGCCGTACGACGCCGCCCTCCTCCACGCCGAGCAGTTCCACCCCGCCCTCGTGCAGCCCGAGGTACGGGCGCACCTCGTCCAGCGCGGCGCGGACGCGATCTGCCGTGCCGAGCGGGTGCAGGTCGTGGAGGGCGAGCAGGCCCGAGACCACCTCGTCGCCGGTGAGGCGGTGCAGCACCTCGGCCGCCTCGCTCTCGACCACGATCCGCATGACGCGCTCCAGCCCCGCGCCGTACAGGCCGACGACGCCGCGCACGAGCTCCTCGGCCTTCACCCGCGTCACCGGGCCGGCGAGCGCGCCGAGCTCGTCGATGAGCGTCTCGACGCGGTCTCCGGCAGCCCGGATGTCATGGTCCTCGCGCATCTGCGCCGGTTCCCCCTCCTGGCGCCGGGGAGCGGAGAGCTTCCCGGCGCCCGATCGCTCAGGCCGAGTTGAAGGCATGCGGACTGTGCAGCTTGCGTAGTTCCTGGCCGTTGCCGAGGTACATGTGCACCCCGCACGGCAGGCAGGGGTCGAAGCTGCGCACGGTGCGCATGATGTCGATGCCCTTGAAGGTCTCCGGCGGGTTCTCCTCGAAGATCGGCGTGTTCTGCACCGCGTCCTCGTACGGGCCCGGGGTTCCGTAGCTGTCGCGGACGCTGGCGTTCCAGGGCGTCGGCGGGTACGGGTGGTAGTTGGCGATCTTCCCGTTCTTGATCACCATGTGGTGCGACAGGACGCCGCGCACCGCCTCGGTGAACCCGCAGCTGATCGCCTCCTCGGGCACATCGAACGGCTCCCAGGTCTGGGTGCGCCCTCTTCTCACCTCGTCCAGCCCCCGCTCGACGAAGTACAGAGCGCAGGCGGCGGCGTACGCCTGGAAGTAGGAGCGGGCGCGGTTGCGTTCGAGCGCGTTGGACAGCAGCTCGCCGCCGCGCTCGGGGATCTTCCACTCGAACGTCTTCTCCGGCTTGGTGGCGCTCTTCGGGAGGTTGATGAGCACGCTGTGGCCGGTGGACTTGACGTATCCGATGTCCACCTTCCCCGACAGGGCCGTCGACCACAGCCGGGCGATGGGGCCGCCGCCGGTGTCCAGCGCGAGCAGGTCCTTCCCGTCGAACCAGCGGGGCGACATGACCCAGCTGTACTTGTCGTTGAAGTCGCGCTTCTGCGGGCGGGGGATGGTGTGCTGGTTCCAGGGATGCCGCATGTCCACCGGGTTTCCCAGCGGGTCGTGGGTGACGAAGGGCTCCTGGCCCTCCCAGTCGTCGTAGTACGAGCTTCCCAGCAGGACCCGGATCCCGAGGTTGATGTCCACCAGGTTGTTGGTGACGAGGTTCCCGTCGACGATGATGCCGGGCGTCACGAACATCTCGCGGCCCCAGGCGTTCATGTTCTCGTAGGTGAAGTCGCAGTGGGCCGGATCGTTCAGGCTGCCCCAGCAGCCCAGGAGCACGCGCCTCCGCCCGACCTGCTCGTACCCGGGCAGCGCGTCGTAGAAGAAGTCGAACAGGTCGTCGTGCATTGGCACGACCTTCTTCATGAACTCGACGTACCTCATCAGCCGCGTGAGGTAGTCGGTGAAGAGCTGCACCGTCGCGACCGTCCCGACGCCGCCCGGGTAGAGCGTCGAGGGGTGGACGTGCCTGCCCTCCATCAGGCAGAACATCTCCCGCGTGACCCGGCTCATCACCAGGGCCTCGCGGTAGAACTCGCCTTCGAGCGGGTTGAGCGAGCGCATGATGTCGGCGATGGTCTTGTAGCCGTGCTCGCCCGCGTGCGGGCACTCGGTGCGCTCGGCCAGTTCAAGCACGCCCGGGTTGGTCTCGCGGACCATCTTCTCGCAGTAGTCGACCCCCACCAGGTTCTCCTGGTAGATGCAGTGGTCGAACATGTACTCGGCCGACTCGCCCAGGTTGATGATCCACTCGGCCAGCGCCGGGGGCCGCACCCCGTACGCCATGTTCTGCGCGTAGACCGAGCAGGTGGCGTGGTTGTCGCCGCAGATGCCGCAGATCCTGCTGGTGATGAAGTGGGCGTCGCGCGGGTCCTTGCCCTTCATGAAGATGCTGTAGCCCCGGAAGATCGAGGAGGTGCTGTAACACTCCGCGACCTCCTTCTTCGCGAAGTCGATCTTCGCGTAGATGCCCAGGCTGCCGACGATCCGGGTGATCGGATCCCAGGCCATCTCGACCAGGTCGGGGTTCTGGTCCTTTGAGGTCGTCATGTCAGCTCCGTCTTCATGTCAGCTCCAGGGCGCCTTGTAGCCGGTGAGCAGGGCGCGGCCCTTGGCGCGCCACTTCGGCTCCTTGTCGACCGTTCTGAGGGTGATGTCGCGCAGCCTGCGGATGACGCCGCCGTACACCGTGCTGACCGCCGAGGACACTAGAGCGCCCGGAGGCTCGTCCATGAACGGCATGAACTTGTCCGGGAAGCCGGGCATCGTGCAGGCGATGCAGATGCCGCCGACGTTCGGGCAGCCGCCGATGCCGTTCATCCAGCCGCGCTTGGGCACGTTGCACTTCACGACCGGACCCCAGCACCCGATCTTGACCAGGCACTTCGGCGAGCCGTACTCGACGGCGAACTGGCCCTGCTCGTAGTACCCGGCCCGGTCGCACCCCTCGTGCACCGTCTGCCCGAAGAGCCACGCGGGGCGCAGCGCCTCGTCCAGCGGGATCATCGGGGCCTGTCCGTTGAGCTGGTAGAGCAGGTAGAGGAGCGTCTCGGACATGTTGTCCGGCTGGATCGGGCAGCCCGGCACGTTGACGATCGGCAGCCCGGCCTTCGACCGCCAGTCCCAGCCGAGGTAGTCGGCGACGCCCATCGCGCCGGTCGGGTTGCCCGCCATGGCGTGGATGCCGCCGTACGTGGCGCAGGTGCCGGCGGCGACCACGGCGGTCGCCTGGGGCGCCAGCCGGTCCAGCCACTCGCTCAGGGTCATCGGCTGGCCGGTCTCCGGGTTGTTGCCGAACCCGGACCAGTAGCCCTCCTGCTTGATCGACTCGTTCGGGACCGAGCCCTCGACGACCAGGACGAACGGGTCGAGCCCGCCGCGGGCCGCCATGAAGTACCACTCGATCATGGCGTCCGCGCCCTGCATCGGCCCGCTGTTGAAGTCGATCAGCGGCCAGTGCACCTCGACCTTGGGCAGCCCGGGGAGCGTTCCGAGCACGATGTCCTCGATGCTCGGCTGCATCGCCGCGGTGAGCGCGACGGAGTCACCGTCGCAGCTCAGCCCGGCGTTGATCCAGAGTATGTGGACAACAGGCTCCTCCTGCTCCGGCGCCCTGCTGCCCGCTTTCTCAGTCGTCGCGGCCATACCGCCTCCCCCACTGCTGGTCGGTGTCGGCTCCGAGCACGTGCTGCGTGGCCTCCCAGAGCACGTGGTAGACCGTCGTCTGCGCCTCCTGGATGCGGTGCACGGACGACGACGGGATGACGAACAGGTAGTCGAGGACGTCCAGCTCGGCCAGCTCGGCGAGCCTTCCGCCCTGGTAGCCGGCCAGGCCGACGGTCAGCATGCCCCTGCCCCACGCCTCCTCGAAGGCCTGGACGAGGTTGGAGGACCCCCCGCTGGTCGACAGGCCGAGGGCGATGTCGCCCGGCCTGCCGAGCGCCGCGACCTGCCGCGCGAACACGACGTCGAAGCCGACGTCGTTGGACAGGGCGGTCACCAGGGCGACGTCGGTGGTCAAGGAGAGCGCCGGGAGCGGCCGTCCGTGCCGGGGGTGCAGGAACGCGGTGGCCACCTCCTGCGCGTCGGTGCTGCTTCCGCCGTTTCCGAACGTGAAGAGCCGGCCTCCGGCCTCGAACCGGGCCGCCATCGCCTCCGCGCACTCGGCGAGCCGTTCGGTGTACAGCTCCGCCACCTGCTCGCGCAGCCGTACGATCTCCACGGCCTTGACCTCGGTCGACCGGTTCACGTGCCCCACGGGCGGACGGGTCGCGTGGTCGGCGTGGTCTGCGTGGTCTGCGTGGTCTGCGTGGTCTGCGTGGAGAAAGGGGTACAGGCGGTGTAGCCCTTCGGAGCAGGCCCCGTCATCCATGCCCATCGCCCGTCCCCTTCGTGATCACGGCGATGGCCTCCTTGGCGTGGACGAGCACGGTGTCGCCCGGCGCCGCGTCGACCAGCGCCACGCTCACCTGCTCGTGGACGCCCCCGATCTCGGCGATCGCGAGGCCGTGGTCCATCAGGCGGACCACGAGCGCGGGAAGGGCCTCGTCTGAGCAGGTGAGGCACACATCCGCCAGGCAGTTCACGCGTTCGGTCATCTCACGGCCTCCCGGTCGGGCGCCTTGCGCGGGCTGGACTGGGCGAAGAAGACATGGACGAGCTCCCACAGCACGTGGTAGGCGGTGACGTGGATCTCCTTCACCACCGCAGGATCCTCCGAGCCCGCGACGAGCACGTGGCCGGCCGCCGGGCCGCGCGCGATGTCGCCGCCGTCGCCGCCCACCAGCGCCATCGTGAACAGGCCCAGCTCGTGGGCGGTCTCAAGGCCCCGCAGGACGTTCGCGCAGCATCCGTCCGGTGAGATCCCGAGCGCCATGTCGGCCGGGTCGGCCCAGTGACGTATCTGGTGGGCGAAGACCTCGTCGAACCCCTCGCGGCATCCGACCCCGGTGACCGTGGCGGTGTCGTTGCTCAGCGCCATCGCCGGGAGCGCCCGCTTGCCCATGATCACCGGGTGCATGAACTCGACCGCGACGTGGGAGGCGTCCGTGCCCGCGCCGCCGTTGCCGAAGACGATCAGCTTCCCGCCCCGGTGGAACCGCGCCGCCATGTCCCGGCACGCTTGCGCGATGCGTTCGGAGTCCTCCGCGAGGCGGCGTCCCGCGGCGTCGCGCCGGGCGAAGGCCTCGCTGACCGCCAGGCGCGTGGTGGATGTCACAGGCATGTGTACGCTCCGTTATGTACCGTAGTCGCCAGGCTACGGTGCGTACGCACGGAACCGACACCCTAAGCGGGACAACCCGGAGTAAAGGCTTGATCGTGGGCGGAAAGCGCGGGTTAGCCCTATCGCATACGGCTTGCCGCCGGCTGGCTCCTCAGGTGGCGGGCGAACCAGTCGCGGGCGAGGCGGGCCACGTGGTCCAGAGCCCCCGGTTCCTCGAACAGGTGCGTCGCCCTGGCCACGATCGCGAACGCGGTCTCCCCGGCCAGCTTCTCCATCGCCTGGCGGTTGAGCTCGATCACGGTGGTGTCGTACTCGCCCACGATCAGGAGGGTGGGCTGGTGGACCACGCGGAGGAAGCCGCCCGCGAGGTCGGGCCGCCCGCCTCGGGACACCACCGCCTGCACCGAGGCCGGGCGCTCGGCGGCGGCCACGAGCGCCGCCGCCGCGCCCGTACTGGCGCCGAACAGCCCGACGCCGAGCCCCGCGACCGGCCGGTGATGCCCGAGCCAGTCGGTCACCCCGGCCAGCCGGGTCGCGAGCAGGCCGATGTCGAAGCGCAACGCGCCGGTGAGGGCGTCGACGTCCTCCTCCTCGGGGGTGAGCAGGTCCACGAGCACCGTCGCCAGTTCGGCGGATTGGAGCTCGTCCGCCACGTGGCGGTTGCGCGGGCTGTGGCGGCCGCTCCCGCTCCCGTGCGCGAACACCACCACACCGTGGGCGGGCCGCGGCACGACGACGTCGGCCCCGAGCGAGACGCCCGCCGCCGGGATCGAAAGGCTCTGGCGAACCACCATCACGTCCTCCTCTTCCCGTCCGGGCCCTCAGTGGCCGGTCGGGCCGGTCTCGGGGATCTCGCCGCGGCTCCAGCGGGCCGGCCGTTCGAGCGGCTCGACGGCCCGCGTCTCGTCGAGGTGGATCACCGCGTCGAACTGGTCGCGCAGGCGGGCGCGGAAGTAGTGGCTCCGCCGCTCGGACCTGGGCCGGTAGACGGCGGCGACCATGCGCTCCAGGCGCGCGGAACTCAGCACATCAGCCGATCGGGGAGCCCTGTCGAACGAGGTGAAGAACGCCTTCTCCCCCACCTCGTGGAACAGTTCCTCGACGCTGTCGCACAGCGCGGGCCTCAGCCACTTGCGCTCCGCCGGCCCGCCCCAGCCGTCCGCCGCGGTGACGGTGCCGGTGTAGGTGGTGAGGCCGATGACGCGGCATCCCTTCCCGTGCCGCTCACGTACGAGCCGGCCGAGGTCGATCTCGCCGCGGCACGCCGCCTCCGTCGCCCGGGCGTCGCCCACGTGGGCGTTGTGCGCCCATACGACGATCTTCGCCGGCCCGCCGCCGCGGCCGAGATGTTCCAGGAGGGCGTCCAGGGTGTCGGCCATATGGCGGTCTCGCAGGTTCCATGAGCAGACGCGCCCCGAGAACATCGAGCGGTAGTGCTCCTCGGCCGTCTTCATGGCCGCCGCGTTCAGTTCCGCGTAGAAGAGCTCCTCCTCGGCCGGCAGTCCCTCCCTGCGCGCGCGGTCCATCGCCTGCCGCAGGTGCTCCACCAGCCGCCCGACGACCTCGTCCTCCCGGCCCTCCCCTGCCCCGCAGGCCGCCTTGGCCCCGTACGCCTGACCGGCGCCGGTGCCGAGGTGGTCGAAGCAGGCGTAGCGCTCGCGAGCTCGGGCCGCGGCGGCGGGGTCGACGCCGTCGAGATAGGTGATCACTTCATACATCGCCCGGTGAATCCCGTACAGATCGAGCCCGTAGAAGCCCGCTTTGTCGGAGTTCCCGCCGAGGCCCAGGTCGTTGTGCTCGCGCAGCCATCCCACGAAGTCCAGCACCACCGCGTTGCGCCACATCCAGGCCGGGAAATGCCGGAAGTCGCGCAGCGCCTCCTCGGCCGTGGCGTCCTGGCTGAGGCCGTGGACGTACCGGTTGACCCGGTAGGCGTCGGGCCAGTCGGCCTGCACCGCGACGGCGCGGAACCCCTTCTCCTCGATGAGCCGCCGCGTCATGGCGGCGCGGGCCGCGTAGAACTCGTGCGTGCCGTGGGAGGACCCGCCTATCAGCACCAGGTGCGCGTCGCCCACGAGGTCGAACAGCGCCTCCGGGCTCGGGATGCCGTCATCGGCGTGCGTGGCCTCCGCGCGGATGGCGGTGACCTCCGCACGGCCCTGCCCGCCCGCCTTGGCCGCCACCGACGCGGCGGACGCGCGCAGCAGGTCACGTACGTCCTCGACGGTGACCTCGGTGAAGTCCCAGTAGGACTGATCCGCCGCGAAGAACGGCGACGGGGTCGTCGCGCAGACCACCTCGTCCGCCTCCGCCTCCATCTCCGCGTAGGCGGCCTCGGACGCGGCGGGCAGCGCGACGACGACGCGCGCGGGGCGCAGCAGGCGCAGGGCCTTGATGGCGGCCCGTATGCCCGCCCCGGTCCCGAGGCCGTCGTCGACGAGGATCGCGACCCTGCCCTGGACGATCCGCGGCCGAAGGTCCTGCCGGAAGTGGCGCTCCCAGCGGGCGATCTCGCGCCCCTCCCAGTCGGCGACGTGCTCGACCACCTCCGGCGGGATGGCCAGGCCCCTGATCACGTCGTCGTTGAGCGCGATCGTCCCCTCCCCGGCGATGGCGCCCATCGCGAGGTCCTCCTGCCCCGGGACGCCGAGCTTGCGGGCGACGAAGACGTCGAGCGGCGCGCCGAGGGCTCTGGCCACCTCGTATGCCGCCGGGGCGCCCCCGCGCGGCAGGGCCAGCACCACGAGGTCGCCGCGGCCGCGGTAGTGGTCGAGCAGGCCAGCCAGCGCGCGACCGGCATCTCTGCGGTCGCGGAACAGACGGTCGGGCATGGCGGCCCCCTAACGCGCTCGGAGGCGGACCGCCCGTCACGCGCCGACGATGCCGCCGCCGGCGTTCGCCCACGCCGGCCGCGCCACCGCCGACACGGTCTCGGGCGGGCCTTGGCCGTTACATCGAGCCTACGCCTCCTCCCCGCTCAGGCCCCGCGGCCATGCCTCTGCCCCATGTCCGGGGGGTTTGTGGGTGGTTTGGCGGGCAGGCGCCGCACGTGGGGCGGCCCATGTCCCGTTTAACATGAAATCTGGCTTAATAAGCGCATTTAATATGTCTTTTACCTTCATTGACCGCAAACACCGCGCTCTATGGAAATACCTAATCGTTGCCGCCGTTCCGGGCCAATCTATTTATCCCTCCCACCTGCGAAGCAGGCCGAACACGTAATTGACACGCCGAAGATCGGCACCGCATAATTACACAGCGGCAACGGAAAGCCCCCGGATCACAGAACGGCCCACCCGTTCTGTCCGTTATCGATATGTCGAACATCCCCCGAGCGACAATCCCCTCCGAGCGACAGAGCCACGAATAATCGGCAGCCATTAATCGCGCGTGCCGGGCCCGCCCGGCTCACGCGATCGGCGATGCGCGCCATCGGCCGGCCGAGCGTGTCACCTCACCTCAGCGTTCCACGCCTTGATTCCTGCCGGCTTGACCGGCTCTCCGCGCACGGCACCAAACCGGAGTTCTCCGGCTGATCCATTTGTCCCCTTCCAGCGCGACAGTGATTGGTGGTGTGGGTTGTGACCGAGACAACCGACGCGAGAACAGACACACACAACGGCCAGACCCAGCAGAGCCTGGCCACC
>NZ_JBICTU010000006.1:0-63623 GCF_043197795.1 Sphaerisporangium sp. NPDC049003 | reverse complement strand
CATCAACAACCCCGAATTCGGCCTCCTCAACAACGCCGACCTCAAACAACGCATCCACACCCGCACCGGCCCACCCACCCCCGACGACCTCGACGAGCTCCTCTGCAGGCGAAGGAAATCCCATTTCTTCCTCGCGCACCCGGAGACCATCGCCGCGTTCGGCCGCGAGTGCAACCGCCGGGGGATCTATCCGCAGAGCGTCGAGATCGACGGTCACGCGATCCCGTCCTGGCGCGGCGTCCCCCTGCTGCCCTGCAACAAGATCCCGATCACCAAGACCCGCACCAGCTCCATCCTCGTCATGCGCACCGGAGAAGACGACCAAGGCGTCATCGGCCTCCACCAGACCGGCCTCCCCGACGAATACGAACCCGGCCTCTCCGTCCGATTCATGGGCATCAACGAACAGGCCATCATGTCCTACCTCGTCAGCGCCTACTACTCCGCCGCCGTCCTGGTCCCCGACGCACTCGGCGTCCTCGAACACGTCGAAATCGGCCTCTGACCCACGACCGAAATCAGCATGGAAACGCCAGGCGACCGTTTGGGTCGCCCGGCTTCTCCATGCGCATCCTGAGAACGCCTCGCGGTGCCCGGGATCAGAGCCGTCCATGGGCTGGAGTTGAGCCCGGTTTTACAGTGATGAGACCAGCTTTCTGTGGTCACAACGGAGATTGACTGCGATAAGTGTGATGAAGTCGATGAAAGTCCTCCCCGGCGTCCGCGGGGCTTTCGAACACGCCCAGTTCAGGCACGGAGGGAAGGGGTCGCGCGTATGACCAAGGTGATGACCACGGGCCGTCCGGCACACGAGGTGCTGGCCTGGAGCCGCGACCTGGTCGGCCCCGCCCTGCGGTCCGCGGTGGAGACCCTGCCCGCGTCGATGCGGCGCATCACGGAGTACCACTTCGGCTGGCGGGACGAGCACGGCAGGCCGGCCACGAGCGGCGGAGGCAAGGCCATCCGCCCGGCACTCGTCCTGTTGTCCGCCGAGGCGGTCGGAGTCGCCGCTGAGGTCGGAAGCGCTGCTGAGGTCGGAAGCGCTGCTGAGGTCGGAATCGCCGCCGACGCGGCCGGAGTCCCCGCAGGCTCGCCGCCACCGGCCACGGGCGGCCACGGCGCTCCCGAGGCGGGAGCGGTCCGAGGCGCGGCCGGGGGCCTCAATCTCGCGGCCATGTCGGCGGCGGTCGCGGTGGAGCTGGTGCACAACTTCTCCCTGCTTCACGACGACGTGATGGACGGCGACGCGACCCGACGCCATCGCCCCACGGCCTGGAGCGTGTTCGGTGTCAGCGCGGCCATCCTGGCCGGTGACGCCCTGCTGACCCTGGCCTTCGACGTGCTGGGCGCCGACGGCCACCCCGCCGCTCCCGACGGGGCCCGGGTGCTCGGCGCCGCGGTCCTCGATCTGGTCGAGGGCCAGAGCGCGGACACGGCCTTCGAGAGACGCGCCGATGTGAGCCTGTCCGAGTGTGTGAGCATGGCCGAGGGCAAGACGGGGGCGCTGCTGGGCGGCGCCTGCGCCCTCGGCGCCCTGTTCGGCGGGGGGACTCCTGAGCAGATCGAGCGGCTGCGGGGGTTCGGCGCCCGCCTGGGGCTGGCCTTCCAGCTCGTGGACGATCTCCTCGGCATCTGGGGCGATCCGGCGGTGACGGGAAAGCCCGTCTACTCCGACCTGCGCAACCGGAAGAAGTCCCTGCCCGTGGTCGCCGCCCTGGCCTCGGGTACTCCGGCCGGTGAGGAGCTCTCGACGCTCTACCACCGCGAGCAGGAGCTCACCGGTCCCGATCTGGTCCGCGCCGCCGAGCTGATCGAGGCCGCGGGCGGCCGTGCGTGGAGCCAGGCGCGGGCCGACGACCTGCTGGCCGAGGCGCTCGGCCACCTGACGGCCGCCGACCCCGTGCCGAGGGCCGCCTTCGAGCTGACCACCCTCGCCCGCCTGGTCACCCACCGCGACCACTGAGCGCGGGGCTCAGCGGGTCAGGGCCGTGATGATGCGGTCGAGGGCCGCCAGGTCGGCGGGGCCGAGATCGAGCAAAGGCGGGGGCGGCTCGCCGAGGATCGCATCGGCGACCACGGCGGCCTTCTCGCCCTCGGCGGTCATGGTCACGACCTTCTGGCGGCGGTCGTCCGGGTGGACGTCGCGCACCACCAGGCCGCGCCGTACGAGATCGTCCACGACAAGCGAGGTGTAGGGGGCGTCCGTGCTCAGCTCGGCGGCGAGCTGCCGCATCGTCATCGGCGCCACGGCCAGCCGGCGCAGCGCCTTGACCCTGATGAAGCTCATGTCGAGCGCGTCGCAGACCTCCTTGCGCCGGTCATACCGGTCGAGGACGAGCGCGCGCATGCCGTGCCAGACACGGGTGGCCATCTGGGGGTCGTGGCTCATGACGTGACGGGAATCCTCGTGTCGTCGACGGTGAGGCGTGCCGCGGTCCGCTCCGCGGTGCTCTTCGCCCATCTGCCCGTGGTGATGATACCCAGGAGCAGCACGACCGCCCCGTACCCTGCGACGATCCACCAACCCGGCAGGCTGGCCGTGGTGAACCCCTCCCTCAGGGGTCCCGTCATGCCGAACGCGAGCACCGACCCGGCGACGGCCACGCCGAGCGACTGGCCGACCTGGCGGCTGGTCGAGGCGACGGCCGCCGCGACCCCGGCCTGTGCCAGGGGCATCCCCGATACGGCGGTGTTGGTGACGGGCGCGTTGACCATGGCGAACCCGAAGCCGAAGACGGTGTACCCGGCGAGCAGCCAGGGGATGGGCGTGGTCACGGTCAGCCGGGTGAGCATGAGGCCGCTGGCGGTGATGGCGACACCCGCCATGATGAGCGAAGGCCGGGACCCGCGCTCCCCGACCAGCCGGCCCGACAGCGGGGCGAACACGACCGCCATCGCCGCGATGGGCAGCGTGCACAGCCCCGCGTGGAACGGTGAGAGATTCCGTACGTCCTGCAGGTACAGCGTGTTGAGGAACAGGAACGCGCCGAAGCCCGAGAACGCGCTCACCGCGATGACCGACGCCCCCGAGAAGGGCACGCTGCGGAAGAAGCGCAGCTCGATCAGGGGTTCCGGGCGGCGCAGCTCGTACACGATCAGGGCGGCCAGCGCGGCCACGGCGGCGGCCGAGAACGCGATGATCACCGGGGAGTTCCAGCCCCTGCTCGGCACCTCGATGATCGCGTACGTGAGCGAGGCCAGCGTCACGATGACCAGCACCTGGCCCACGGGGTCGATCCGGCGGGGACGAGGCGCCCGGGACTCGGGGACGTACAGCGCCGTGAGCAGCAGGGCGGCCACCGCGACCGGCACGTTGATCCAGAAGATCGAGCGCCAGCCGGTCGTGTCGACGAGCGCCCCGCCGACGACCGGGCCGAGCGCCATGCTGATGCCGACCACGCCTCCCCACACGCCGATGGCGCGGGCGCGTTCCCTCGGCTCGGTGAAGGTGTTCGTGATGATCGACATGGCGACCGGGTTGAGCATCGAGCCCCCGATCGCCTGGAGGACCCGGAAGGCCACCAGCCAGCCGAGGCTCGGCGCCAGCCCGCAGAGGAGCGAACCGGCCGCGAACACCACCAGGCCGATCTGGAAGGTGCGGCGGCGCCCGACGCGGTCGCCCGTCGAGCCCGACAGGAGCAGGAGGCTCGCCAGCACGAGCGTGTAGGCGTCGATGGTCCACTGCATCCCCGAGACCGGTGCGCGAAGGTCACGCTCGATCGACGGGAGGGCGACGTTCACGATGGTGTTGTCGAGCCCCACGATGAGCAGGCTCATGCAGCAGATCAGCAGGACGAGCATGCGCCTGCGGCGGCTGAGCTCGGTCACGGCCCTCCCCAAGAGGTTGTAGGCGTACAACGGTTTTAAGAGTACAACCAATGCCTCTTATAGTCTGATTTATGCCTATTAACTGCGGATATATGGCTGATGCCCGGGGAAGAACCAGTCTCGTGGGGGCGTGCGATGGCCGGTTACCCGCGACGGTCCCGCTTTCGGGCCGTTGAAGGGTGCCGCGCAGCGCGTTCGGGCCGGGCTCCGCCGTCGCCGCGCTCAGGGGGACAGCGGCCGGTCACGCGATGCCGCGGCCGGGTCTATGGCTGCCGTCAGCGTGCCACTCGCGGCTGTCCCCCATTCGTCCCGCGGCACCCGCGGCACCTCCGGTGACAAGACGGAAGCCTCCGGTGACAGAGGGAGAACCATGCCCGCACAAACGTCGTGGCCCTGTCCGGGGGGACCCCTCCGGGACAGGACCACGACGGTGTAGGTGAACGACCGCTGCTCGGTAGACGGTGGTGTTCGGTGGACGGTGGTGTTTGGTGACGGGCCCCGCCACGGGCTGCGCTTCAGCCGTGGCGGGGCCCGCGGTCTGCGGGTTAGAGCGCCGGGTAGGCGTTCTGGAGGAGCTGACGGAACTGCGCCGAGAACCACGCGCCGGAGATCGGAGCGTTCGGCAGAGCGCCGGTCATGTTGTTGCCGTTACGGCCGTTGCCGGTGTAGGTCGGGTCGCACATCCGGTCGAAGCCCTTGCCCTCGTCGTTCGGGATGGCGGAGCTGGAGCCGTCCGACTCGCCCGGAGGCTTGATCCAGACGTAGGCGTCGAGGCCGGTGGCGGGGTTCGCCCTCGGACGCTCGCCGAGCCCGGCGCCGCTCTGGTTGCACCAGTTGCCGGCGTGGATCCGCCGGTCGACGCGGGACTGGTCGACGAAGGTGTTGACGTCGGTCGACGTGCTCGCCGCCGTGGGCCGGGCCGAGCCGCCCCAGCCGTTACGGGAGGTGTCGATCAGCATGCCGATGGTCGACGGGAAGCCCTCGGTGATGAGCCGCTGGCGGAACGCCTGGGCGTAGGTCAGCTCGTCGACGTAGAAGTTCCAGTCGACCCAGCGGGACTGACGCACCGTCTGGCCACCCGGGGTGGAGTTGATGGTGAAGTACGGCTCGGTCAGCGCGGAGTAGTTGGCGGTGTTGGTGATGAAGCCGTCGACGCTGGACATACCCGCGGTGGTGCCGCGCGCGGTGCTGGCGAAGAGTTGGGCCGACGGGCCGAAGTTGGTGTCCCAGCCGAGCCAGCCGTGGTGTCCCGCGTCGATGTAGGTGTACACGTTCGTGATCGCGTGCAGCTTGTTCAGGGCGTACTGCACACCCTGGACATAGGCGCCCGACGACTGCGCCTCGGCGCAGGCGGCGATGTTGGTGTTGGTGATCAGGTTCGGCAGCGAGTCGATCTCGATGATCGATACGATGCGCAGCGCCGCGTACTTGGGGTCGGCCATGATCGCGGCGATCGGGTCGATGTACTCGGTCTTGTAGCGGTTGAGGCCGTTCTCAGAGATCTTGAGCTCGCCGTTGGAGGCCAGAGCCGAGCAGTCGCGGTTCGGCAGGTTGTAGATGACGAACTGGATGGTCAGCGGGGTGCTGCCGTTGGCGGCGTCCTGCTGGACGGCCGCGTCGAGGTGCGCGCGCAGGCCCTTGGCGCTCGACGAGCCGGCGATGGCGGCGATGCGGTCCAGCCACACGCCCGTCGAGATGTTCGCCACGGCGGAGCCGCCCGGCTCGGCGGCGGCCTTGGTGGACCAGTCGCTGTTCACGTAGCCGGTGGCGCCGACGTAGGGGTTGTCGACGTGCGTGCCCGGGTTGCCGCCGCCGGTCTGCACGGACGCGGTGACCGTGACCGAGGTGAGGCCGGAGGAGGCGACCGTGATGGCCCGCGTGCCGTTGGCGCTGCTGGCGTTCGCCGCGGCCGACAGCGTCACGTTCTGCGCGGTGTTCCAGTTCGCGGAGGTGAACGTCAGGCTCGCGCCGCCCGTCACCGTGATGCCGGAGTTACCGGTGCCGGCGGTCGAGGTCACCGTCACGTTGCTCGCCGGCTGCGCCGCCAGCTTCACGGAGTAGGTCGCCGTGCTGCCCGCCGTGACGGTCACCGCGGTGGGGCTGACCACCAGGGACTGGGTCGTGCCGCCGCCACCCTGGACGGACGCGGTCACCGCGACCGAGGCGAGACCGGCGGAGGCGACCGTGATGGCCCGCGTGCCGTTGGCGCTGCTGGCGTTCGCCGCGGCCGACAGCGTCACGTTCTGCGCGGTGTTCCAGTTCGCGGAGGTGAACGTCAGGCTCGCGCCACCGCTCACCGTGATCCCGGAGTTACCGGTGCCGGCGGTCGAGGTCACCGTCACGTTGCTCGCCGGCTGCGCCGCCAGCTTCACGGAGTAGGTCGCCGTGCTGCCCGCCGTGACGGTCACCGCGGTGGGGCTGACCACCAGGGACTGGGTCGTGCCGCCCCCGCCGTTACAGGTCACACCGTTGATCGCAAAGCTGGTCGGGTTGGTGTTGGTGCCGCTGAACGTGCCGTTGAACCCGATGCTCCACGAGGCTCCGGTCGCCTGGCTGCCGTTGTACGAGAGGCTCTTCGCGGTGACGTTCGCGCCGGACTGTGACCAGTCGGCGGTCCAGCCCTGGCTCACCTGCTGGTTGCCCGGGAAGGCGAAGGTCAGCGTCCAGTTGGTCAGGGGGTCGCCCAGGTTCTTGATCGTGACGTTTCCGCCGAACCCGTTGCCGCCTTCCCAGGCCTTCTCATAGGTGACCTGACAGGCGACGGCGGCGCTGGCCGAAGTCGGGCTGACGACGAGCCCGATGGCGGTGAGCAGCAACGCTGCCACCGCCGTCACGGCTCTGCGCCAGGAACTCTTGTGGGGTCCCATTGTCTGTTCGTCTCCCTTATGAAACTTGATGGGTCCGCCGCCTTCTTGAGACGGCCAAGCAGCGCCCAGCTCGACATGCGGCGGTGGGAGCGCTCCCATGGTGTGGTTGTTTCGGGAGGATGTACAGCAGATTGCGCGCGGCGACGGCCCGACGGCAAGCCCTCGCCCGCCGCTCGGCACCCGGCCCCTCGTTGGCCTTGGCAAACGCGCCGGGCGGCCCCATAGATCGCCGCGCAGTCCGATGAAACATTCATTTGGAGGGCCGGGGGCCGTGGGCGACTTCCCACCGGCGCGGTCGCGCCGGGGCCGACAAGGGACGAGACTGGTCGGTGCCGCGCGCACGGCGGCACATCGAGCACAGGCTGAGGCGGAGGCGGCATGACGACGGCCCGCGTTGAACCGCCGAGGACGGCCCGGCCGGGACGCCGGCCGGAGCTTGACGCGATCCGCGCCCTGGTGGTGGTCGGGCTGGTGTTCTTCCACTCGGCGCTGGTGTTCGACGCGGGCGACGACTACTACGTGAAGAACGCCGAGACCACCAGCGCGACCATGATCGCCACCGGGCTCGGCGTGATCTGGGCGATGCCGATGATGTTCCTCATCGCCGGTCTCAGCTCGTGGCACTCGCTACGCCGGCGCGGCCCCGCCGGGTTCGCCGCCGAGCGGCTGCGGCGGCTCGGCGTGCCGCTGGTGTTCGCCACGCTCACGATCATCCCGGTGCCGCAGTGGCTGCGGTCACGCGCCGACCCCGGGTACCACGAGTCGTACCCGCGGTTCCTGGTGCGGTTCTTCGACGTGCGCCTGGAGCCGTCCGAGTTTCCCTTCGTCCTGCGGGGCACGTACTTCGAGTTCGGCCATCTGTGGTTCGTGGTGCTGCTGCTGGTGTTCTCGCTGCTGCTGGCGCCCCTGGTCGGCCGGCTTCCCCGCGGCCTCGGCGGCCGGGTCCGAGAGTCGGCGGCCACGGCCGTAAGACGGCGCGGCGTGGTGCTGCTCGCGGCCGTCCCGGTCGCGATGATCAGCGCGCTGCTGGGCCTGGAGCAGGCGTACGCCGCGTGGAGCCGCTGGGCGTATCTGCTGTTCTTCCTGTACGGGTTCGCGCTCGCCTCCGACGAGCGGTTCCGGGCGGCGATGCGCCGGGACGCCCCGCTGGCAGCCGCGATCGGCGTGGTCCTGTTCATGATCGGCCTGCCGGAGTTCGTGGCCGCCGGTGGCGATCCCCTCACCGACATGAACGGGCTCGCCATCGGCGCCCGCGCGGTGTACGGGGCGGCGGGGTGGTGCTGGCTGGTGGCGATCCTCGGGCTCCTCGACCGCCGCCGCCCGGCGCCCGCGTCCGTACAGCGGGACGCCCAGGTACCCGCGCCCGTCCCGCAGGACGCACCGGCGTCCGTGCAGGACCGGCCCGACGGCCTCGGCCGACAGGTGTACGGCTACCTGTCCGCCGCCGTGCTGCCGCTGTACATCCTGCACCAGCCGATCCTCGTCGCCGTCGCGTACGGCGTGGTCGGCTGGCACGCGCCGATCGCGGTCAAGTACGCCGCGATCGTGGTGGCGACGCTCACCCTGACGCTGGCCGCGTACGACCTGCTGGTGCGGCGCACGCGGGTGACCCGGTTCCTGTTCGGGATGCGCGCGCGTGCGTGAGACGTGCCCGCCCGTGCCTCGCGGCGCGGACGGGCAGGCTCGTTACGGCGTGAGGTTGTTCAGGCGCACCTTGACGAGGGTGGTGACGGTCGGGCCGGCCTCCCAGCTTCCGTCGAGCGCGGTGATGGTGACGTTGCCCGCGTCGAGCAGGGTGCGGTCGGCGTCGGTGACGGGATCCGGGCCGGTCGCCGGCAGGGGCAGGATCCGGTAGCACGTGGCGCAGACGTCGGTGGCGAGCGCGTAGGTGGTCGAGACCGGCAGCGACGTGCCGAGCTTGGCGAACTTGACCTGGCCGTTCGGCGTGACCGGGTAGTTCACGTTCAGCGCGGTGTGGTCGGGGAGGATCTTGCCGTTGTACGACGACGTCGAGGCGAGCCTGTTCACGACCTTGACGGCGAAGTCGATGGACTGCGGGGTGCTCGGGAACGAGTTCGAGGGGCCCCTGGCGGTGCTGAAGGCGATGGCGGGGACGCCGCCCGCGAGGGCGGTGACGGCCGCGCCGACCGTGCCGGAGTGGTTGACGAGCGCGGCGACGTTCTCACCCGCGTTGGGCCCGGAGATCACCAGGTCGGGCGGGTTGCTCGCGAACAGCATGCGCACCCCGAAGGCGACCGCGTCACCCGGGCTTCCCGCGATGGACCAGACCCCGGGGGACCTCTCCACCGCCTCAAGGGTGCTGCCGAACTTGATGTTGAGCCCGGTGCCGACCGCGCTCGCGTCGGTGAGCGGGGCGACGATCGTCACCTGGTGGCCGGCCGCGATCAGGGCCTGACGGAGGCTCAGGGTGGACGCGGAACTGTAGCCGTCGTCGTTGGTGAGCAGGATCCGCAGCGAGGGCTGGGTCGTCGCCTGCGCGGGAGCGACGGCTCCCACCAGGGAGGCGAGTAAGAGAAGAGGGATGAGGAAACGCTTGAACACGATGGGTCTCATTGGTGGCTCGCACCTTTGCCTGGATACATCCATTACGTGACAGCTTGGAATGTATATGGACGGGAATATCAAGGGAAGACCGCGTGACCCCCAGGTGAACATTCGGGTATCGCGGGCGGTGCCCGAACTGTTGCGCGAGGTCGGCTACCAGCGGATGACCGTCGAGGCGATCGCCCGCAGGGCCGGGGTGAGCAGGCCCGCCATCTACCGCCGCTGGCGCTCCAAGGCCGACATCGTGGTGCACGTTCTGTTCGCGCGCTCCGAGGCCGGCGGCTTCCCCCCTGCCACCGGCGATCTCCGCGCGGACCTGCGGGCCTGGGTTCGGGGGCTGCTGGCCAGGCTGCGACGTCCCGAGGTCGCCGCCGCGTACGTCGGCCTGATGGCCGACCTGCGGGACAGGGAGGACTTCTCCGTCGAACTGGTGTGGCCGGGGCGCGAGCACCTCGCGGAGACGCTCGCCCGGGGCGGGGCCAGGCCCTCGGCCGACCCCGAGGTGTTCTTCGAGCTGCTCGTCGGCTCCGTCTTCCTGCGGCTGGCGAGCGGCGGGCCGGTGGACGATCCGGCGTACCAGGAGCGGCTCACCGATCTGCTCTTCCACGCGGTGGCGGACTCCACGTAAGGTCCCCCGCCTTCACGTGATGGCGCCCGCTCCGGCGGCGCGCGGTGAGTCACACCCGTCCCACCTGCACCGATCGATCGCAAGCCATTCGACCCTCTGTCGATTTGGCCTGTTCACATGTGGTTCAGCCGCTCTTGCCAGTGTGCCTACGTAGCCGGAGCCAAGATCTCTCCGGCGGGATGGAAAGGCAAGACATGGGCCACGGGCACGATCATCCTCACGATCACTCTCATGCTCACCCTCACGACCACTCTCACGGCACCGAGAACGCCCAGGACCAGGGCGAGATGTCGCCGGTCGTGGACATGTCGGTTCCCGACGCCGAGCTCTCCCCCGGGCAGCTCTCGCGCCGCACGATGTTCCGCCGGGCGGGCCTGCTGGGCGCCGGCCTGACGGCCGCGGGAGTCCTCGGCACCGCGGGCGAGGCCGCCGCCGCGACCCCGCAGCGCGTGCGGCACAACACCGAGCCGCGCGACGGGTACCTGTGGCTCGCCGGTGACCACCACATCCACACCCAGTACAGCTCCGACGGCATGTACAAGGTGAGCGACCACGTCAAGCACGCCAACGCGTACGGCCTCGACTGGATGGTCATCACCGACCACGGCAGCGTCGCGCACGCCAAGATCGGCGTCGACAAGGTCAACCCCGACATCGTCGCCGCTCGCAAGATCGTCAAGGACACCCTGGTCTTCCAGGGGCTGGAGTGGAACATCCCGGCCGCCGAGCACGGCACGGTCTTCGTGGCCCCCGGCCGCAACGAGCTCGCCACCCTCAAGGAGTTCGAGAACTCCTTCGACGGCTCGGTCAAGAACGCGACCGGCAGCTCCCCTCAGAACGAGGCCCTCGCCATCGCGGGGCTCAACTTCCTGGCCGACGCCGTGAAGAGGCGCCGGGTCGAGGCCGCGCTGTTCCTCGCCAACCACCCCGCCCGCAAGGGCCTCGACACCCCGCACGAGATCCGGGCCTGGCGGGACACCGCGCCGGGGATCGCCGTGGGCATGGAAGGCGCGCCGGGCCACCAGGCCGCGGGCATCGCCAAACCGAACGGGCCGGGCTCCGGCCGCGGCTACTACGACAACAGCCCCGGCGCCGACTCCTGGGCCTCGTACCCGCCCGAGAGCTACAAGACCTTCGGCGGCTTCGACTGGATGACCTCGACCGTCGGCGGCCTGTGGGACAGCCTGCTCGCCGAGGGCAAGAGCTGGTGGATCACCGCCAACTCCGACTCGCACACGGTCTACGGCGACACCAGTGACCGCGGTCCCGGCAGCGACTTCAACGCCAACGGCAAGTACAACGACCCCGTCTACAAGGGCGCGTTCAACCTGACGAACGGCGACTTCTGGCCGGGCTACTACAGCCGGACCCACGTCGGCGCCAAGGGTTTCTCATACACGGACGTCATGGACGGCATCCGCGAGGGCCGGGTCTGGGTGGACCACGGCGGCCTGATCAGCGCCCTGGTCGTGCGTGCGCGGCAGGCCGGCGTGGGACAGCGCGGAGTGTCCCTCGGTGACACCCTGCACGTCCGCAAGGGTGCGAAGGTCGAGGTCTCCATCGAGATCACCCTGGCGAACGTGCCGAACTGGGCGCAGTTCATCCCGACGCTGGCCCGCGTGGACGTCATCCAGGGCGACGTCACAGGACCGGCCGCCAACAAGGACGTCTTCACGACCCCGGCCACCAAGGTCGTCAAGTCGTTCGAGGTCGGCGGGAACACCGGCACGGTCAAGCTGACCTACCAGGTCGGCGCCGTCGACCGCCCGGTCTACGTACGCCTGCGCGGCACCGACGGCAACCGCAGCGCCCCCGGTCTGCTCGGCGCGTCGGTCGACCCGAACGGTCCCCAGATCGACGTCTTCGGCGACGCCGACCCCTGGAAGGACCTGTGGTTCTACAGCAACCCCATCTGGATCGTGCCGCGCGGATGATCCTGGGACTGGACGCGGGCTCGCGGACGGTCACCGAAGCCGAGCACCTTCTCCATGACATGGTGAAGGTGCTCGGCCTTCCGGCCGGCACCGTGGGCTGCACGCACTTCGTACGGACCTCGACGGGTGTGCCGCACGTCGCCTGCTCGCTGGCCCTTCTGGCGCCCGTCTCGGGGATCCCCGAGACCGTGGGCGCCGCGCTGGGCGACAGCCGTACCGGACAGGACTCGGGGATCCCCGTGGGCGCCGCGCTGGGCGACAGCCGTACCGGACCGGACGACCTCGCGGAGGGCGCCGCGCTTGCGGCGGCCGAGCACGCCGCCGGAGCCGGCGGCCGCCTGGTCCTGTTCCCCGGCCACGACGGGCTGAACGGCACGCTCACCGTCGCCGAGGTTCTGGCCGGCTCCTCGATCGAGCAGGTCGTCGTGCTGGCTCAGACCGAGGATCCGTCGCCGGACACGCTCGTCGTGACCAACGACCACGTACGGCCGCAGTGGCGCGACGGGCGCGTCATCCTGCTCACCATGCCGGCCTCGGGGGGCCGCCTCATGCCCGCCGAGGTGCCCAACCCCACGCCGTGCTGCGTCGACCACGGCTGACCCAGCTCACACCCGGCCTCCCGCGAGGTCCATGAGGCGGGACAGGACGCGGTCGCCCGAGGCGCGGACGCCGTCGTGCTCCCACTCGTTGGTGACCCAGTAACGCAGGTTGCCCACCGACCGGGCCGTGCGCAGGGACAGTTCCGCGTCGACGTACATGTCGTCGTGGTAGATGATCGCGGCCACCGGCACCTCGTTGGCCGCGAGGCGCGCGAGGTCGTAGAGCGGCGGCCAGTCGTCCGCCTTCGCCAGGGCCTCGGCGGCCTCGCGGAAGGGACGCAGGCCGGCGATCTCGCGGAACATCCAGGGGTAGAACATCTCCCCGGTGAACAGCAGCGGCTCGGCGGCGGGCGCGAACTCGGGGAGGTCCCGCATGACGCGCTCGGCCGCCCAGGCCGTCGCGCCGTCGCCCTGGGCGTAGATGGCCTCCTGGAACACGCCGTACAACGGGTTGTCCACGAAGGAGGTCAGCGCCATCACCTCGCGCAGGAAGGCGTCGGCGAGCGCGGGGCCGTCCCATGCCCCCTCGAACAGCCAGTGCACCCGTTCGGCCCCGTCGCCCGTGCCGAGCGCCATGCCGAGGGTTCGCAGCCGCCGCACGGTCAGCCGGTCGCCGTCGGGCAGGCGCACGTCGTTCGCCGCCAGGTGCTCGGCGACCGCGCGTACCGTCGCGACGTCCCCGGGAAAGCGGGCGTAGTAGCGCTCGACCTTGTCCTTCACCCGGGGGTACGTGCGGGCGTACACCTCGTCGGCGGTCGCGGTGAGCCCGGGGAGGCCGCCCGTGACGTAGCAGGTGCGCAGTCCTTCGGGCGCCCGCGACAGGTACGTCAGGGTGACGAAGCCGCCATAACTCTGCCCGAGCGTGTCCCACGGCCGGTCCCCCGACAGCCGCCGGCGGATCAGCTCGGCGTCGGCCACGATCGCGTCGGCGCGGAAGTGCCGCAGGTACGGAGCCAGCCCCTCGCCCAGACGCGCGGCCGTCGCGGCCGTGACGGGGGTGCTTCGGCCGGTTCCCCGCTGGTCGAGCAGCAGGACGCGATGCGTGCGCAGCGCGTGGCCCAGCCAGCCGTCCGCCCGTACCGGACGGGGTGACTTGCCGCCGGGACCGCCCTGCAGGTAGAGCAGCCAGGGAAGGTCGTCACGGACGGGGCCCGGGGCGACGACCTCGCGGGCGAACACCGTGATCTCCTCACCGCTCTCCGGGGCGCCGTGGTCCAGCGGAACGCTGAAGTGGTGATCGGTGACCGCCATTCCCGGCAGGTGGATCATGCGCTTCTCTCCGTTCACACCCTAGAACGCCAAGAACGCCCAGCTTGTCATGGGGCGGCCGAGGGGTCGGCGATGGCGTGCGCTCGACCGGGAGCCCTTCCGCGGGTGACGGTCATCGGGGTGCCAGGGTCATGCTGGTGAAGGCGGCGACGGTGCCTTCGAGCTGGACGCGCAGCTCGGCGGGGGTGATCTCGGGGTCGAGCAGCGCGCTGACGCACTGACGGCGCAGCGCGCGGTCGAGCACGGCCGCCGACCGGTCGCCGAGCCCGGGGTAGGCCAGTCTTATGGTGCCGACCAGGCCGACGATCTCGGTGGCGAGGGCCTCGTCGAGGCGGGCGCGGAAGGTGTCGACGCCGAGGTGGACGGCGGCGATCACCGAGGGGGTGACGAAGGCTCCCGCCGCGGAGGTGAGGGTGTCCAGGCTCGCGGCGAGGTAGGCCCTCGGGTCGGCCGGGGCCAGGTGCCCGTGGTCGGCCCGGAAGTCCGCGCACAGGCGTTCGAGGTTGGCCGGCGAGAGCCCGAAGAGCAGGAGCTCCCGCTTGTTGGGGAAGTAGTGGTAGAGGCCGCCGACCGACATGCTCGCGGCGCGGGCGGCGCGGGCCATGGTGATCTCCCGCGCGCCGTGGGCGCTGATGAGCGGCGCGACCGCGAGAAAGATCTCCTGCTGCCGCCTGACCCGGTCCTCCGCCGGCCGCCCGATTTTTCCGAACATGGTGGCCGATTCCTCTCAGCAATGCCGCTGGTTCTTGTGTGCCGGAGCCAGGGTCTTGAGACTGCTCGTACCGGGGCCTCCGGGCCACCGCGACATCATCACTTCAAACCGTGCACTTCAGACCGTGCCAGACGGAGGAAAGCTGTGAGCGACAGCAACGTCGACATTATCAAACGCGTCTATGACGCCTTTCAGACGCGCGACTTCGGCGTGATCGGTGAGGTGTTCGACCCCCAGGTGGAGATCCACCAGTCGGAGCGGCTGCCGTGGGGCGGGCACTTCAAGGGCCACGAGGGCGCGGTCGCCTTCTTCACCGGGCTGCTGGGCCACATCGACCCGCGGCTGACGGTCGAACAGATCATCGACGCGGGCGACCACGTGGTGGAGATCGGCCGGACGATCGGGCACACCACCGCCGGAGCCCCCTTCGACCTCCCCGAGACCCACGTGTGGGAGCTGAGCGGGGGCAAGATCGTCCGCATGGAGATCTACATCGACACCCCGGCCATGCTGGCGATCCTCGCCTGACCCACGCCCCGTCCCCCCAGCGAAGCCCCCGGCGCCCCAAGCCTCCCGACCCCTCAGGGCGTGCCGGTGGAAGACTGTCCCCATGGCCCACTCGCAGGACACCCACTCGCACGAAGCGGACCCCGCCTGCGCCGTCGCGCACGGCGAAGCGGCGGCCCCGGCCACCGACCGCACCCTCGTCGCCGTGTTCGCCTCCCCGGTCGCCGGCCACCTGTTGCGCTACGCCGCCGACCTCGGGTACCGCGGGATCCTGCTGGAGCCCGACGCCGCCCGCGCCGCGAGCGTGGGAACGGCCGCCTTCGAGGTCGTCACCACCCCTCCCGGCGACCTTGACCGCACCGTGGACGTGGTGGTCACCGACCACCACCGCCCGGAGCTCGGCACCGTGCTGGGCGACCTGCTCGCCCGCGATTGCCGATGGATCGGGGTGCTGGGCAACCCGCGCCACCCGGCGCCGCACGTGGCGGCGCTGGCCGGGCTCGGCGTACCGGCCGAGGACATCGCCCGGGTACACCGGCCGATCGGACTCAACATCGGCTCCCGCACACCCCCCGAGATCGCGATCGCGACCCTGGCCGGCCTGCTCGCCGACCGCAACGGGCGCCCTGGCGGCTTCGCCTTCTGACGGGCACTCCTCCGCCGGGGCCGCACCTCGTCGGACGCCCGCCCGCCTTCGTGTCCACCCCGCTCGCGGCCGGCAACGCGATCTGCCCGCACGCGCCCGCCCCTCTCGCGGCTCACACGTATCGCGACCGCGGAACCCGGCGACGCCGCGGCGCCCTCGCGAACTCGGGGGAAGCGGCGCCCTCGCGAACTCGGGGGAAGCGGCGCCCTCGCGAACTCGGGGGAAGCGGCGCCCTCGCGGACTCGGGGGAAGCGGGGTTCCAGGGCTCGTTTCTCCGGGTCCTGTAGCCACCTGTCGCCCGCATCCGCATGATTGGCACATGGCTGATGACGCGGCACCCGTACCGGCGTGGCAGGCGATGACCGAGGTCCAGGTCCGCCGATGGGAGACGGTCCTGGGCGGCATCGCCGAGATGCTCCCGCCCGGACCGGTGTGCGTGGTGGTCGACGGCGCCGGCCCCCGGAGCGCGGCCCTCGCCGACCGCCTCGCCTCCACCCTCCACGCCGCCGGCCGTCCCTCCGTGCGCCTGTCGGACACCAGCCCGCCCGCCGACGAGGACGCCTGGTACGCGGGCCGCACCTTCGGGACGGTCGCGATCGCCGACGGCCGGCGCTGGCGGACCCACCCGCCCCAGGACCGCTGGGACGTGACGATCTGGCTGCGCACCCGGGCCACCGGCGGCCGCTCGGAGGAGAACGCCGAGTCCGGCGCGGACATCGTCGTCGACGTGCACGATCCGGCCTGGCCGGTGATCCGCCACGTGACCGCCGCCCTCGCCGACCACAACCGCTGGTACGTCACCGAGAGCCGGGCCTTCTTCGGCCCCCGCGCCGCCACCTGGGACACCAAGTTCGGCGACGACATGCCCGCGTACGCCGCGGCGATCAAGGAAGCGGGCCTGCCGAGGGACGGCGTCGTGGTGGACGTCGGCTGCGGCACCGGCCGCGCCCTGCTCGCGCTGCGCGAGGCCGTGGGGCCCGGCGGCGGTGTCATCGCGCTCGACCTGTCGCCTGAGATGCTCGGCCAGGCCCGCGCCCAGGGCCGGGCCGAGCACGCCCGCCTCGTCATCGGCGACGCCCGCCGCCTGCCCGTGGCCGACGCGTCCATCGGCGCGGTGTTCGCCGCCGGGCTCATCATGCACCTGCCCGACCCCGACGCGGGCCTTCGCGAACTGGCCCGCGCCACCCGGCCCGGCGGGCTGCTCATCCTCTTCCATCCCTCCGGGCGCGCCGCCCTCGCCGCCCGCCACGGCCGCACGCTCAGCCCCGACGAGCCCCTCGCCGAAGAGCGCCTGCGCCGGTCGATGCACCAGACCGGCTGGAAGCTGACCACCTACGACGACCCCTCCCACCGCTTCCTCGCCATCGCCACCCGCCATTAGCGGTCACCCCGGCCTCCTTTGGGCGGCACCGGTGCCGGTGACCGGCACAATCGTGGCCGGGCACCATGGCTTCAGGACGTGCCACGTGCGCGGGGGGCCCCGCTCCCTCAGGTGCGAAGTGATCCCGGTAGATCACGGCGCGATTGCGAAGCCAGACCGGTGTTGATGCCGGAAAATGCGAAGGTATGGTGATGGCTTGTGACGACGTTTCGGATCAGCGAGGCGGCCGCTCTGCTCGGGGTCAGCCCCGACACCGTCCGGCGGTGGGTCGACGCCGGACGGCTCACAGCCCAGCGGGACGAGCACGGCCACCGCATGGTGGACGGCACCGACCTGGCCGCGTTCGCGCGGTCCCAGATCGAGGTCGTGAACGGCTCGGGTCAGTCCTCGGCGCGCAACCGTTTCCGCGGGATCGTGACCGAGGTGATCAAAGACGCGGTCATGGCCCAGGTCGAGATCGCCGCCGGGCCGTACCGCGTGGTCTCGCTGATGAGCCGCCAGGCCGTGGATGAGCTGGCCCTGGAGGTAGGGGTGGTGGCGGTCGCCGTGATCAAGTCCACCAACGTCGTCGTGGAGATCCCCGACCACGCTCGCACAGCGAGTCAGTAAGGAGCCTTTGTTGTTCAGGCGTGTTTCCCGGTGGGCCGCAGCGGTCCCCCTTGCCCTCGCGCTGGCGGCCGGCCTCGCCGGTTGCGGTTCCAGCGACCCGGCCACCCCCGCGACCGCTTCCTCCTCCGCTTCCTCCGCGAGCGGGGCGACGGCGCTGACGGTGTTCGCCGCCGCCTCGCTGACCGAGACCTTCACCGAGCTGGGCAAGACGTTCGAGGCCGCCCACCCGGGGACGTCGGTGAAGTTCAACTTCGGATCCAGCGCCACCCTCGCCCAGCAGATCACCCAGGGCGCCCCGGCGGACGTGTTCGCCGCCGCCAGCCCCGCCACGATGAAGACCGTCACCGACGCGTCCCTGGCCACCGCTCCGACGACGTTCGTACGCAACAAGCTCCAGATCGCCGTTCCGCCCGACAACCCGGCCAAGGTCGACGAGCTGAAGGACCTGTCCGACTCCAAGGTCAAGGTCGCCCTGTGCGCCGAGCAGGTGCCCTGCGGCGCCGCGGCGGTCAAGGCCCTGGACGCGGCGGGGCTGAAGGTCACCCCGGTCACCTACGAGCAGGACGTCAAGGCCACGCTCACCAAGGTGGAGCTCGGCGAGGTCGACGCCGCGCTGGTCTACAAGACCGACGTGCTGGCGGCCGCGGGCAAGGTCACCGGCATCGCCTTCCCCGAGGCCGACAAGGCGATCAACGACTATCCGATCGCGGCCCTGTCCAAGGCCCCCGCTCCGGACCTGGCCAAGCAGTTCGTCGACCTGGTCCTGTCCTCCCAGGGCAAGGACGTGCTGACCAAGGCCGGCTTCGAGGCTCCCTGACCGGCATGACACCGTCCGCGTCATCGACGGGCCGGGGCGGCGCGCGGCGCGGCCCCGGCCCGGCGGGCGTCGTGGCGGGTCGCGTCCCCTGGGCCCTGGTCGTGCCCGCCGCGCTCGGCATGGTCTTCCTGGTGCTCCCCCTGGCCGGGCTGCTCGTCCGGGCCCCCTGGTCCACGCTGGCCGAGCGGCTCGCCGAACCGCAGGTGCTGGAGGCGCTGCGCCTGTCGCTGGTCACCGCGACCATCGCCACCCTGATCTGCCTGCTCCTCGGCGTGCCGCTGGCCTGGCTGCTGGCGCGCGTCGGCTTCCCCGCCCGGCGCCTCGTACGGGCGTTGATCACCGTTCCCCTCGTGCTGCCCCCGGTGGTCGGAGGCGTCGCCCTGCTGCTGGTGCTCGGGCGGCGCGGTCTGGTGGGCCAGTGGCTTGAGGCCGCCTTCGGCATCAGCCTGCCCTTCACCACCGCCGGGGTCGTGATCGCCGAGGCGTTCGTCGCGATGCCGTTCCTGGTCATCAGCGTCGAAGGGGCGCTGCGCGCCGCCGACCTGCGGCTGGAGGAGGCCGCGGCCACCCTGGGGGCGTCGCGGTGGGTCATCTTCCGCCGCGTCACCCTTCCGCTGGTCGCCCCGGGCATCGTCGCCGGAGCGGTGCTGTGCTGGGCGCGGGCGCTGGGCGAGTTCGGGGCCACCATCACCTTCGCCGGGAACTTCCCCGGCCGCACCCAGACGATGCCGCTGGCGGTCTACCTGGCCCTGGAGACCGAGCCGGAGGCCGCGATCGTGCTCAGCCTCCTGCTGCTCGCCGTTTCGGTGATCATCCTGGCCGGCCTGCGCGACAGGTGGGTGACGGGCCCATGACCCTGCACGCCCACCTGGTGGTCGACCGTCCCCGCTTCCGCCTGGATGTCGAGTTCACCGTGGACGCCGGGCAGGTCGTGGCCCTGCTCGGACCCAACGGCGCCGGCAAGACCACCGCGCTGCGCGCCCTCGCCGGGCTCGTCGGCCTGTCGGACGGGCACATCACCCTGGAGGACGGCCCCCTGCACACTCTGGCGGCCGAGCGCCGCCCGATCGGCATGGTGTTCCAGGACTACCTGCTGTTCCCGCACCTGTCGGCCCTGGACAACGTGGCCTTCGGGCTGCGGTGCCACGGCGCGTCCAAGTCCGGCGCGCGCCGGAGGGCCGCAGCCTGGCTGGAGCGCGTGGGCCTCGCCGAGCACGCGCGCGCCAGGCCCCGGCAACTGTCCGGCGGTCAGGCCCAGCGCGTGGCGCTGGCCCGCGCCCTGGCCGTCGAGCCCCGCCTGCTGCTCCTGGACGAGCCCCTGGCCGCCCTGGACGCCCGCACCCGGCTCGACATCCGCGCCCAGCTGCGCGGCCACCTGGCCGACTTCGAGGGCGCGACGGTGCTGGTCACCCACGACCCGCTGGAGGCCATGGTGCTCGCCGACCGGCTGATCGTCATCGAGAACGGCTCCATCGTGCAGGCGGGCGCCCCCGCCGAGGTCGCCCGCCGCCCGCGCACCGACTACGTCGCCCGCCTGGTCGGCCTCAACCTGCATCGCGGCGTCGCCGCCGACCGGCAGGTCAAGGTCGGCCAAGTGCTGTTCAGCGTGGCCGAGCAGGTGTCCGGCCCGGCGTTCGTCGCGTTCTCCCCCGCCGCGGTGGCCCTGTACAGGACCCGCCCGGACGGATCCCCGCGCAACCTGTGGCAGGCGCGCATCCAGGGCATCGAACGGCACGGCGACAACGTCCGCGTCCACCTGGACGGGCCGGTCACCGCCTCCGCCGACGTCACCCCCGCCGCCGTGGCCGAGCTCGACCTGACCCCCGGCCAGCCGATCTGGGCCGCCGTCAAGGCCACCGAGACCCACGCCTACCCCGCATGACGGCCGGCGACCAGGGGATTCACCCGGCCTGATCGAAGATGGCTATTGTTCTCCCGTGTCTGACGTCAAGGTTTCCGAGCTGTTCGACCCGCTCGCGTGGAGCATCGTCGAGGGGTTCGACTTCACCGACATCACCTACCACCGCTCGGCGGAGCCCCGCTCCGGCAAGCGCGTCGTACGCATCGCGTTCGACCGGCCGGAGGTCCGCAACGCCTTCCGGCCGCACACGGTCGACGAGCTGTACCGGGCGCTCGACCACGCGCGGATGAGCTCCGATGTGGGATGCGTGCTGCTCACCGGCAACGGGCCCTCCCCGAAGGACGGCGGCTGGGCCTTCTGCTCCGGTGGCGACCAGCGCATCCGCGGGCGCTCGGGCTACCAGTACGCGAGCGGTGACACCTCCGACACCATCGATCCGGCGCGTGCCGGCCGGCTGCACATCCTCGAAGTGCAGCGACTGATCCGCACGATGCCCAAGGTGGTGATCGCCGTCGTGCCCGGTTGGGCCGCGGGAGGCGGGCACTCCCTCCACGTCGTGTGCGACCTGACGCTGGCCTCGGCCGAGCATGCCCGCTTCAAGCAGACCGACGCCGACGTGGGCTCGTTCGACGCCGGGTACGGCTCGGCGTACCTGGCCCGCATGACCGGCCAGAAGTTCGCCCGCGAGATCTTCTTCCTCGGCGAGGACTACACGGCGGCCGAGATGCACGCGATGGGCGCGGTCAACCGCGTCGTGCCGCACGCGGAGCTGGAGGCGACCGCCCTCGAATGGGGCTGGAAGATCATCGGCAAGTCGCCCCAGGCGCAGCGGATGCTCAAGTTCGCGTTCAACCTGGTCGACGATGGCCTGGCCGGCCAGCAGGTGTTCGCCGGCGAGGCCACCCGCCTGGCGTACATGACCGACGAGGCCGTCGAGGGCCGCGACGCGTTCCTGGAGAAGCGCCCGCCGGACTGGGAGTCCTTCCCCTACTACTACTGACCGGTGTGTCCTGCCGATAGCCTTCCGGAGATCATTGGAGGTCTGCCCTGCACTCGTCGGCGACGAACCATCACCCTGAATCTCAGGCGGTGCTGAGATCGCTGCCGTTCGTCGCCCTGGCGGCCGTCGCCGTGATCGACCTTCTCGCGGGCCCCAGGCTGGGCTTCCTGCCGCTCCTGACCCTGGGCCCCACGTTCGCCTCGGTCTCCGGCAGCATCCGGCGGACGGCGGCCGTGGGCGCGCTGGCACTCGGCATATGCGTGCCCCTCGCCTACTACAGCAAGCTCCTGCTCACCCCCCAGAACAACCTCACCATCGTCACGATCATCGGCGTCACCGGGGCCAGCGTGCTCGCCAGCCACCTTCGTATCCGGCGTGAGCGTGAGCTCGCCAACGTCCGGATGGTCGCCGAAGCCGCCCAGCGGGTGCTCCTGCGCCCGGTCCCGCGCCGGGCGGGGGACCTTCGGATCGCCCTGTCCTACACCTCGGCGGCGGCGGAGGCCCAGATCGGCGGGGACCTGTACGAGGTGGTCACCACGCCGGACGGCGTCCGGCTGCTCATCGGCGACGTGCAGGGCAAGGGGCTGGAAGCCGTGGAGACGGCGGCCTGGGTACTCGGCGCGTTCCGGGAAGCCGCCTACGAGGAGCCCGACCTGTCCCGCGTGGGAGAGCGGCTGGAGACGAGCCTCGCCCGGCACCTGAGCGGGGAGAAGTTCGTCACCGCCATCCTCGCCGAGGTCCACGAGGGCGAGATCTCCCTGCTGAACTTCGGCCATCCTTCGCCCCTGATCATGCGCCGCGACGGCCGCGTCCTCTTCGCCGACCCCGAAGCCGAAGCCCCTCCGCTCGGCCTCGCGTCACTCGTCCGCATCGCGCCCCGGCCGCACCGAATCAGCTTCGGCGACGGTGACCAGATCCTGCTGTACACCGACGGGGTGATCGAGGCCCGCGATGCCACCAGAGCCTTCTATCCCCTGTTCGACCGGGCCGCGCTGCTCGCCGGCACCGATCCGCAGGCCGCGCTCGACGAGCTGCGCATGGACCTGATCGACCATGTCGGCGGCCCCCTGCTGGACGACGTGGCGATGCTGCTTCTCCGCCGCCACACGCCCCACGACGACTCGGCCTGAAATGACTGTGGGCACCCCCCGTCAAGTGGAGGATGCCCAGGTCATCGGCCGGGGCAATGATCAGCCGCTGCCATCGGCGAGGCGACCCCCTCCCTCAAGATCTGCGAATGCAGTACCTGGAGCAGCGCGTCACGTGCGGCGCCTACCCCGATCACGACTTTCTCGGCTGTGGTCGTTAAGACAAGGCCAGGCCCTTTGGCGGACCCAATTGCGCCCACCGCGCAATGGTGGGATGCCCTCCAGCAAGCGGGTTGACCGGGTGAGTCTTTGTAGTCGCCTCTGATAACGATGACTCCAGGGGACGCACGGTCTCGGTTAACCGGCTTCAGAATTTCCTCCTTGCAGGCGCATGCGAGCTGTGCTCAGAGTTTCGACACTCTTTGCAAATATCCGAAGAGCCGGGCCGGTTAGCACCTTATTGGTTCTCATGACTTCCAGAGCCGCCAGTGCCGGCCGGTACACACCTTCAATGATTTCACCCAGACTTGCCTCTGATGAGATTTCCAGCCGCATCGATTCACCGGTATCGTAAATCATCTGAAACGACACCGGCATGTCTGCCCGTGGACGAGAAAACCTATCGCGCCACCTCCACCCCTTTCGCGCCATCCGCACCGTGAAGGAGCCATTGAAGAAGTAGCTTTCGGCATTAGGTTTGCCCCGGGAAAGGTCGCCAATCGCTGACACCAACGATCCGAACATGGAGGCCATATAATCTCGCCAGCCGACTTCAGGGAACGCCTGGTCGCCCACTTCGATCCATATCGGCCCCCACAGTGGAGCGTCGTCGCCGGAAAGAAGCTTCACATGGGCCGTATCTACTCTCAGCGAGAACCTAGTCACAGGGATCCCTTTGGATAGATGGATCGCACCCTACTTCCAATCGTGATCAGCTCGTACGTCCTTCCGTTCACTCTGACGATTGACCTAATGGCCCCGATTGCCCAT
Source organism: Sphaerisporangium sp. NPDC049003 (assembly GCF_043197795.1). Lineage (NCBI taxonomy): Bacteria > Bacillati > Actinomycetota > Actinomycetes > Streptosporangiales > Streptosporangiaceae > Sphaerisporangium > Sphaerisporangium sp. NPDC049003. The sequence continues at coordinate 40,322 of NZ_JBICTU010000006.1, read as the reverse complement.
GGAGACGGCCGGCACCACGCACAGGTGATCCCCCATCGACACGGCCATCGCTTCCATGGCGTGACCGTCGAGGGGGATAGATGATCATGAAAAGGGCCGGTCGCGACCAAAGAGCCCACAACGACCCCGCACAGGGCCGGAAATGACTGTGGGCACCCCCCGTCAAGTGGAGGATGCCCAGGTCATCGGCCGGAGCCGTGGTGCGCCGCCAGGGACTCGAACCCCGGACCCGCTGATTAAGAGTCAGCTGCTCTAACCAACTGAGCTAGCGGCGCAGCAGCAGGTCAAGATTAGCGCACCCTGTGGACCACTTCGCACCGATCAGGCAGGCTAGGCTAGAACAACATTCGGGTCATACACGGGAGCGCCGATGACGTCGTGGTTCACCTCGCCCGCCGACGCCGGGGAACGGCTGGCCGCCGTGGACTATCTCGCCGACGACGGCATCGCCACGTCGGTCTTCCTGGCCGCCGCGCTCGGCAAGCCGCTGCTGGCCGAGGGGCCGGCCGGGGTGGGGAAGACCCAGCTCGCCAAGGCCGTCGCCGAGGCGACCGGCGCCGAGCTGATCAGGCTCCAGTGCTACGAGGGGCTCGACGAGGCTCGCGCGCTCTACGAGTGGAACTACAAGAAGCAGCTCCTGCGGATCCAGGCCGCAGGCGAGCAGGCGTGGGAGGAGACGCACGACGACATCTTCAGCGAGGAGTTCCTGCTTGAGCGCCCGCTGCTGAGGGCGATCAGGCGGACGACGCCCACGGTGCTGCTGATCGACGAGACCGACAAGGCCGACGTCGAGGTCGAGGGGCTGCTGCTGGAGATCCTCTCCGACTACCAGGTGACGGTCCCCGAGCTGGGCACGATCACCGCGACGCGCAAGCCGTACGTCGTGCTGACCTCGAACGCGACCCGCGAGCTGTCGGAGGCGCTGAAGCGGCGCTGCCTGTACCTCCACCTCGACTACCCCTCGCCCGAGCGCGAGCGCGACATCGTGCTCGCGCAGGTGCCGGGCATCGAGGCCTCACTGGCCGACCGGCTGGCCCGTACGGTCGCCACGCTGCGCGCCCTGGAGCTGAAGAAGTCCCCCTCGATCGCCGAGACCATCGACTGGGCCCACACGCTCCTCGCGCTCGGGCGCACCGACCTGGACGAGGCCACGACCGCCGGCACGCTGGGTGTGGTGCTGAAGCACGCGTCCGACCAGTCGCGGGCGATCAAGGAGCTCGGGCTGACGGCCCGCTGACGACGACCGGCCGGAGGAGGTGGGCGATGTCGCTGCTCGACAGGCACGTGGGGTTCGTGGACGCGCTGCGCCGGGCCGGGCTGCCGGTGTCGCTGGCCGAAGGGCTGGACGCCGCCCGCGCGCTCGAAGTGATCGACCTGACCGAACGCGAGACGCTCCGTGCGGCGTACGCCGCCACGCTCGTCAAGCGCCCCGCGAACCGGCCCGGATTCGACACGCTGTTCGACCTGTGGTTCCCGCCCGTGACCAGCGCCCTGCGCGGGCCCCGTACGGACGAGCCGGACCTCGAACACGCGGAGGTCCCAGAACTGCGCGACCGGCTCGCTGAGCTGCTGCTCGACGATGCGGGGGCCACGGGCGATCCCGCCTTCGGCGCGTACGTACGGGCGATGGTCGAGCGGTTCGGCCGCATGCCCGCCGGCGCCGGGCGCCAGAACTGGTTCTCCTACTCCGTGCTGCGCACCCTGTCGCCCGGCACGCTGATGGCCCGGATGCTCAACGAGGTGCTGGTCGGCCAGGAGCGGGGAGGGCTGGCGGAGAAGGTCGCCCGCCGCCGCCTGACCGACGGCATCGCCGGGTTCGAGGCCGCCGTCGCCTCGGACGTGCGCAGGAGGACCGCCGAGGAATCGGGCGTGGAGAAGATCGCGAGGTCGGCCGTGAAGCCGCCCGTCGACCAGGTCGACTTCCTGCGGATCACCAAGGCCGACCTGGCGACGCTGCGGCGGGAGGTCTACCCGCTGGCACGGCGCCTCGCCACCCGGCTGACGATCAGGCAGCGGCTGGGCCACCGCGGCCGGCTGGACTTCAGGCGCACCGTCAGGGCCTCGCTGAGCACGGGCGGGGTCCCGCTGGTCACCCACATGAGGCCGCGCCGCCCCCACAAGCCCGAGCTGATCGTGCTGTGCGACGCCAGCGACTCGGTGGCCACGTTCTCCCACTTCACCCTGCTGCTGACGTACGCGCTGCGCGAGCAGTTCGCCAAGGTGCGCGCGTTCGCCTTCGTGGACACGGTGGACGAGATCACACGGTTCTTCGCGCCGGGGATCGACGTCGTCGACGCGATCACCCGCATGACCGAGGAGGCCGACATCACCCGCTTCGGCCGGAGCGACTACGGCCACTCGTTCCAGAGGTTCGCCGAGAATTACGGCGAGGCGATCGGCCCGAAGACCTCACTGCTGATCCTCGGGGACGCCCGCTCGAACTACCAGCCGCCCGAACTCGCGACGTTGAAGCGCCTCGCCGGCGAGGCCAGGCACGCGTACTGGCTCAACCCCGAACCGCGTGCGCAGTGGGACACCGGTGACTCGGTCGCGACCACGTACGGAGGCGTGGTCGCGATGCACGAGTGCCGCAACGTCGCCCAGCTCGCCGCCTTCATCGAGGAGCTGGCCTAGCGAGGAGTCAGTTCATCCGCCGCAGGATGCGCGCGGCCGTACGGGCGAGGTCCTCCACCTGCTCTTCGGTCAGCTCGGCGTGCGCGTCGCCCAGGATCCACTTCGCGGCCTTGCGGGGCAGGAAGAGCGTCAGCCCCTCGGCGCTCACCACGGCGGTCTTCACATGCCCGCCGTGTACGACGAGCAGGGGCGCGATCTCCACGGGAATCCCCGACTCCCTCGACAGCAGCTCGCTCATGGCCGTGGCGGCGTCCACGAGCCCCTTCGCCACCGCGGTGCCGGACCGCTCGCCGAAGAACAGCTTGCCTCCGTACGCCGCGATGTAGGTGTCAGGCGGCCAGGCCTCGTTGTCGACGATCCACACCCCGCCGGGGCCGATGACCAGGTGGTCGATGGAGGCCTTGCCGGGTACGGCCCGTCCGTCGAGGACGCGGTAGCCGTGCTTGGCGAGCCCTCGGCGTAGCAACCGCCCGGTCCGGGTCGCGCCGCTCCGCTTGCCGCGCCAGACGGCCGTGGCCTCGAACATGCGCCAGGAGATGAACCCGTCCACGGCCCAGACGGCGCCGCCTCCGAGGAGCCCTATCAGGAACGGCAGGGGAAACGACCGGTAGAACGCCAGTGCGGTGATGAGGACGAAGCCCGCCCCCGCCATGATGTGGCGCCGGCGACGACGCTCTGACCTCGTCTCGCGCCAGCGGAGCTCGTACATCACCGAGGGCGAGCCCCACTTGAACTTGTCGTCCTGCGGCACGTAGATGGACCCATTGGGCACCGGAAACCCCCACGATTTCAGGCTCGGTCGATTACCTTGTGGAATACCCAACTAGGGGCTCCAGCTTTCCTAAGGTTACGGAACTAACCCACCCGCGACACAGAGCGGGCGTGGCGAACCGTGGGTTGGAGGGCGTGACGCGGCACGACGGAATACGAATGTCACAGCCGGTTAACCGACCAGTCGGTATGCTGACGGCATCGACATTCAGGGGAGGCGTGCGTGATGGCGCGCAGCAGGGTCCGGGAACCGGCGACCACGAGCGACGACAAGCCCGCGAAGGCCTCCGCGGCCAAGGACGAGCCGGTGCGGCAGAGGCTGATGGCCGAGGCGACCCGCCTGTTCGCGGACAAGGGCTTCGAGAGCACGTCGGTGCAGGAGATCGTCGCCGCGGCCGGGGTCACCAAGGGCGCGATGTACCACTACTTCGACTCCAAGGACGACCTGCTCCGCGAGATCTACGCCCGCGTGCTGCGCATGCAGATCGAGCGGCTCGACCGGTTCGCCGACGCCCCAGGGCCGGTCGCCGACCGCGTACACGCCGCCGCCGTCGACGTGATCGCCACCACCGTGGAGAACCTCGACGACTCCAAGATCTTCTTCCGGTCGATGCACCAGCTCGCCCCCGAGACCCAGAAGGCCGTACGGGCGGAGCGCCGCCGCTACCACGAGCGGTTCCGTGACCTGCTGGTCGAGGGGCAGCGCTCCAAGGTGTTCCGCGACGACGTGCCGGCCGACCTCGTGGTCGACTTCTTCTTCGGCTCCGTCCACCACCTGGGCACGTGGTACCACACCGACGGCCGCCTCTCGGGGACGGCCGTCGGACGGCACTTCGCCGACCTGCTCCTCGCCTCGCTCAGGCCCTGATACGCGCGACCCGGGAGCCCCCGCCCTGACGCGCACGACCCGGAGCTCAGGCCCTGACGCGCGCGACCCGGGAGCGCCCGCCCTGACGCGCGCGACCCGGAGCGCCCGCCGTCAGAGCGGGCCGGGGAGGTCGGCGAGGCCCGCGAGCGCGTCGCGGTGGTCGCCCGGCGTGCCGAGCGCGATCTCGTCGGCCTTGGCGCGCTTGAGGTAGAGGTGTACGGGATGCTCCCAGGTCATCCCGATGCCGCCGTGCAACTGCAGGCATTCCTCCGCCGCGTGCACGGCGACCTCCCCGCACCACGCCTGCGCGACCGCCACGGCGGTGGCGGCGTCCGTGCCCGAAGCGAGCGCGTCGGCGGCGTTCCGCGCGGCGGCCCGAGCCTGGACGATCTCCATCCACAGGTCGGCGAGCCGGTGCTTCAGCGCCTGGAACGAGCCGACGGGACGGGCGAACTGGTGACGTTCCTTGACGTAGGACACCGTCGTGGCAAGGCACCACTCCGCCACCCCGAGCTGCTCGGACGCGAGGAGCCCTGCGCCGAGCTCCAGCGCCGCGCGCAGCGGCGCGAGGTCGGCGGAGACCGGCCGGGCAGGTGCGCCGGTGAGGGTCACCGTCGAGATCGGCCGGGTGAGGTCCAGGGACACGACCGGCTCGATGGTCGCGTGGGCGGCGTCCACGGCGTGAAGCGCCCCGGAGGCCGGGACGATCAGCACGTCCGACACGTCCGCGCCCGCGACGGCCGTGACGCGCCCGGTCAGCGTCCCGCCCTCGGCGGTCACCGTCGCGGGGGCCGTACCGGCCTCCCACGAGTACGGCGAGGAGGCGAACGACACCGCGAGCGCCGCCGTGGTCTCACCTCCGGCGAGTGCCGTGAGAAGGTCGCGGGCGGCGTCCGTGCCCGCCTCCAGCAGCGCCCAGGTCGCCAGAACGGCACTGGTCAGGAAGGGTATGGGCGTGACGGCGCGGCCGAGCTCCTCCAGCACGACCGCCGCCTCCCGCGCCGACGCGCCCGCGCCGCCGAGCTCCTCGGGGATGAGCAGCCCCGCCACCCCGATGTCCCGGGCCAGCGCCTTCCACAGGCCGGCGTCGTACGACGAGGGGTTCTCGATCCTGGCGAGCACCGTGGCCGGAGGGCACCTGTCGGCCAGCAGGTCGCGGACCGCCGAGCGCAGCTCCTCCTCGACCTCTGAGTACAGCAGCGTCATCGGTCGCTCACCACTCCTTGTTCGCCGCGTCGGGTTCGCTGCAGGTCATCGCGGGAGGTCCTTCCACGGGACGTTCTTGTCGACGCGGGGTTCTGAGGGCAGGCCGAGCACGCGCTCGGCGATGATGTTGCGCAGGATCTCGGAGGTCCCGCCCTCGATCGAGTTGCCCTTGGCCCGCAGGTAGCGGTAGCCCGGCCCGCGGCCGAAGAAGTCGACGGTGTCCGACCTGCGGAAGCTCCAGTCGTCGTACGCGAGCCCCTCCTCGCGCCGCATCTCCACGTCGAGCCCGGACAGCGCCTGGTTCAGGCGGGCGAAGGCCAGCTTCATGCCCGACCCCTCGGGGCCCGGCGCGCCGGCGGCGAGCTGCTCGCGCAGCCGTACCCCGGCGAGGCGGGTGACCTCGGTCTCGACCCAGAGCTGGAGCAGGCGCTGGTGCAGGGCGTGGGTGCGGATCTCGGGGCGCCGCCGCCAGGTATCGGCGACCAGGCCGATCACGCCGCCGCCGCGCCGCACCGGCGAGCCGCCGATGGCGACCCGCTCGTTCATGAGGGTGGTCTGGGCGACCCGCCAGCCGTCGCCCACCTCACCCAGCCGGAGCGAGTCGGGCAGCCGCACGCCGGTGAGGAACACCTCGTTGAACTCGGCCTCGCCCGTGATCTGGCGCAGCGGCCGTACCTCGACGCCGGGCGCCCGCATGTCGCAGACGAAGTACGTCAGGCCCCGGTGCTTGGGCACGTCCGGATCGGTACGCGCGACGAGGATGGCCCAGCGGGAGTGGTGGGCCCCGGAGGTCCACACCTTCTGCCCGTCCACCACCCATTCGTCCCCGTCCCTTACGGCCCGGGTGGCGAGGGTGGCGAGATCAGACCCCGCGCCCGGCTCGCTGAAGAGCTGACACCAGATCTCCTCGCCCGTCCACAGCGGCCGGAGGAACCGCTCCTTCTGCTCCTCGGTGCCGAAGATGAGGATCGTGGGGGCCGCCATGCCGAGGCCGATGGTCAGCTTGCCGATGTCGGTCTGGGGCGTGTCCGCGAGCTCCTGCTCGACGACGCTCTGCAGCCCGCGCGGCGCGCCCAGCCCGCCGAGGCCCTCAGGGAAGTGCACCCAGGCGAGCCCGGCGTCGAACCGCGCCCGCAGGAAGTCCAGCGGCTCCATCGCCGCCGGGTCGTGGTCCGCCAGGAACGCGCGAGCCCGCTCCTTGAGCGCCGCCTCATCCACTGTCACGAAATACCCCTTCAAGGTGGTCGATGGGATGCCGGTCAGCCGGTGGGCATGTGCTTCTTGAGCTCGCGGTACGCGAGAGACCGCTTATGCACCTCGTCCGGCCCGTCGGCGAGCCGCAGCGAACGGGCTCCCGCCCACAGGCCCGCCAGCGGGAAGTCCTGGCTGACGCCCCCGGCCCCGTGGACCTGGATGGCCTTGTCGAGGATCCACTCCACGGTCCGGGGCGTGGCGATCTTGATGGCCTGGATCTCGGCGTGCGCGCCTCGGTTGCCGACGGTGTCCATCAGCCAGGCGGTCTTCAGCACCAGCAACCTGAGCTGCTCGACCTTGACCCGCGACTCCGCGATCCAGTCCTGCACGACGCCCTGCTCGGCCACCGGCCTGCCGAAGGTCGTACGAGACAGGGCGCGCGCGCACATCAGCTCGATCGCCCGCTCGGCCATGCCGATCAGCCGCATGCAGTGGTGGATGCGGCCGGGACCGAGCCGGGCCTGGGCGATGCCGAACCCGCCGCCCTCCTCGCCGATCAGGTTCTCCACCGGCACGCGGACGTCCTCGAAGAGCAGCTCGGCGTGGCCTCCGTGGTCGGCGTCGCTGTAGCCGAAGACGTGCATGCCGCGCTTGACGGTCAGCCCCGGGGTGTCACGCGGTACGAGCACCATGCTCTGCTGCCGGTGGGAGGAGCCCTCCTGCGAGGTCTTGCCCATCACGATGAAGATCGCGCAGCGCGGGTTCATCGCGCCGGAGGCGAACCACTTGCGCCCGTTGATGACGTACTCGGCGCCGTCGCGCACGATCGACGTGGCGATGTTGGTCGCGTCGGAGGAGGCGGCGTCCGGCTCGGTCATGGCGAACGCCGATCGGATCTCGCCGTTCAGCAGCGGTTCCAGCCAGGCCTTCCGCTGCCACTCGTCGCCGAACATGGAGAGGACCTCCATGTTGCCGGTGTCGGGGGCGGCGCAGTTCGTGGCCGTGGGCGCGATGCGCGGGCTGCGCCCCATGATCTCGGCCAGCGGGGCGTACCGCACGTTGGTCAGGCCGGCGCCGTGCTCACCGGGCAGGAAGAGGTTCCACAGGCCGCGCCTGCGCGCCTCGTCCTTGAGGTCCTCCATCATCGGCGGGGAGCTCCACCCGCTCTCGGCGGCCTGCTGCTCGAAGGCCTCCTCGGCGGGGTACACACACTCGTCCATGAACTCGGTCAGCCGCTCGCGCAGCTCCTCGGTCGTGGTGTCGAACGCGAAGTCCATCAGTCCTCCAGTGACTCCAGTGCTTTCAGGCCATGGGCCACGAGCGGCGCGACGTGCTCGCCGATCTCGTCGAATCCGTCTCCTACGGTCAGGCCCTGGGTGTAGCGGAAGTGGATGCCCTCGGAGATCACCGCGAGCTTGAAGCACGCCAGGGCGACGTACCAGCCCAGGCGGGAGATGTCGAGGCCGGTCCCGGCCGCGTACCGCCGCGCCAGCTCGGCGCTCGGCATGTGCTCGCCGGCCGCCTCGGGTTCGGCGATGTCCAGGGCGGCGAAGTCGCCGTAGAGCAGGAAGAGCGCGAGGTCGGTGAGGGGGTCGCCGAGCGTCGACATCTCCCAGTCGAGCACGGCCCGCACCTGGCCGCCGGCGATCAGCGTGTTCCCCAGCTTGAAGTCTCCGTGCACGATCGCGTGGCGCTGCGTGACCGGCACTGCTCCCGCCAGACGGGTGAAAAGGTGGTCGATGTCCGGCAGGTCCCGGCTGCGCGAGGCGTCGAGCTGCCGCTTCCAGCGCCTGACCTGGCGCTCCAGGAAGCCCTCCGGCCGGCCGAAGCCGGCGAGCCCGACGGCGACCGGGTCCACGTCGTGGAGCCTGGCGAGGACGTCGATCAGGTCCGCCTCGATGGCGGGCGTCGCCGGGGGCTGACCCCCCTCGACGTACTCCATGACGTAGAAGGGCGCCCCGACCACGTCCGGGTCCTCGCAGAGGTGGTACGTGCGGGGTACGGGCACGCCCGTGTCCCGCAGCGCCGTCATGACACGGTACTCCCGGCCCATGTCGTGCGCCGTGGCCAGCACGTGCCCGAGCGGCGGCCTGCGTACGACGAACCGGCGCGCGCCGTCGCGTACGAGATAGGTCAGGTTCGACTTGCCTCCGTGGATCACCTCGGCCGCCAGCGGGCCCTCGGCGAGGTCGTGCCTCGCGAGGCGGTCTCTCAGCCGGCCGAGGTCTAGACCCGGCGGGCTGGTCTCGGTATGTGCGGGCATCGCGCTCCCCAGTCGTCCCAGTACCTGGAGCGTACCGACCGGACGGTATGCGTGTCGACCAGGGGACGCCGTCTCGGCGAGTGGTCACCGTGAACGGGCGTCGAGTGGCCCTATCTTCCATGCCACCGTGACCGGGAGACTGGCCGTCATGACCGCGAAGTTGCCTGAACCCGTCATCCTCGAAGGCCGCACCGTACGGCTGGAGCCGCTCGGTCTCCACCACGTCCCCGACCTGTTCGCGGCCGGTGGGGACGACGACGAGGTGTGGCGCTGGATGCCGGTGCCCACCCCGCGGACCGAGGACTGGATGCGGGAGGTCGCCGTCACGATGATGGGCAACCCGATCCTGGTGCCGCTCGCCGTCGTCCTGCGCGAGACGGGACGGGCCGTCGGGTGGACCACCTTCCACGACGTGGCCGGGTTCGACCAGAGCGTCGAGATCGGCTGGACCTGGTATGGCAGGGCCGTGTGGAGGACCGCCGTGAACACCGAATCCAAGCTGCTCCTGCTGAGCCACGCCTTCGACAAGGTGGGCTACAACCGCGTGCTGCTCAAGACGGACTCGCTCAACACCCGCTCGCAGGACGCGATCCGGCGCATCGGGGGCGTCTACGAGGGCACGTTGCGCCGTCACCGCCAGCGCCCGGACGGCACGTGGCGCGACACCGTGTACTTCGGGATCCTCGACGACGAGTGGCCCCCGCGAAAGCGGCGGCTGGAGCGGATGCTCGACCGCTGACGCCGTACTCCGCCCCCAAGCGCCCGGCGCTTGGGGGCGATTTCGGTATATCATCCGAGTTGATTAGTGATGACCGGTCTACGGTCCCTACCGAGGAGGTGAGCCCCATTACCGCTGTACCAGGTCGGGTGCTCCCATCTCACGACCGCGCGGTCCATCAGGCATAGGTGAACCGAGGGAGCGCCCATCGGCATCCCGAAAGGCTCCCATGTCGGTTCCGCTTCTGTCCGAATCCTTCATCGTCACCACGCTTCGCGCCGCCGGCTGTGTCTTCGCCGAGGACGAGGCGCGGCTGCTCGTCTCCGCGGCGCCCACTCCGGCCGACCTCGCCGAAATGGTGGAGCGGCGGGCGAGCGGCCTCCCCCTCGAACACGTCCTCGGCTGGGCGGAGTTCTGCGGGCTGCGCATAGCGGTGGACCCCGGTGTCTTCGTCCCCCGCCGCCGCACCGAGTTCCTCATCCGTCAGGCCGCCGCCCTCGCCCCGCCGCGCGCCGTCGTCGTCGACCTGTGCTGCGGCTCGGGCGCGATGGGCGCCGCGCTCGTCACGGCCCTGGACGAGGTGGAGCTGCACGCCGTCGACATCGACCCCGCCGCGGTGCGGTGCGCCCGCCGCAACCTCGCCGCCGCCGGGGGCCGGGTGTACGAGGGCGACCTCTACGAGCCGCTTCCCGTCGCGCTGCGGGGCCGCGCCGACCTGCTGCTCGCCAGCGCGCCGTACGTGCCGACGGAGGCGATAGGACTGCTGCCGCCGGAGGCCCGCATCCACGAGCCCCGGGTGGCGCTGGACGGTGGCGCCGACGGGCTCGACGTCGTGCGGAGGCTGATCGCCGCCGCGCCCCTCTGGCTGGCGCCGGGCGGCCACCTTCTGGTCGAGACGAGCGAACGCCAGGCGCCCGAGACCGTCGAGGCCATCGCCCGGAGCGGCCTGGTCCCGCGCGTGGCCGGTTCCGACGAGCTGGACGCGACGGTCGTCATTGGGACCTCGCCCGCGAGGACGTCGCCCTAGGCCACAGGGACGTCATAGGCACCGAGCGCCGCGAAGGCGTGTCACCTGGCGGCCACCCGGGTCGTGACCGGCACGGGGAGATCAGGGTGCGGGGGCGAGACCTGGTGGGCGGTCTCCGGGGCGAGGCGGCCCAGCGTGATCGTCCCCGCTATCAGAACCGCGGCCGAGACGATCGCCGGGATCACGTTGCCGGCTCCGGCCGGCAACGGCTCGCCGAGCAGGATCGTTCCCGCGAGCACCGAGGTGATGGGGTCCACCACCTGGACTCCCGCGTACGCGATCCCGAAGTAGCCGACAGCGTAGGACTTCTGCAGGAGCACGATGGCACAGACCAGCAGCACGGGGATGGCGAGTGTGAACCAGTGGAGCAGCCGCGACAGGTCACCCCCGAGCCCTCCCCCGACGACCCGTACGAACGTCGACACCGACGCGGTCACCGACCCCGCGCCGACGGACAGCAGCAGCGCCTTCCCCGAGCCGCGGGCGCGCCGCGCGGCGAGCTGGCAGACCAGGACCACCACGCCCACGCAGACCAGGAACCCCAGCGCCGCCGGGGTCGACAGCTCGGGCCGCTTGTTGCTCTGCGGTATCAGCAGCATCAGCCCCAGCAGCCCTGCCGCCACCGCCATCGAGCCGAGCACCTCGGCCTTGTGGGGCCGCCTGCCGTGCATGAGCGCCGCCAGCGGGACGGCGAAGACCAGCGTGGCCACGCTGACCGGCTGGATCAGCACCAGCGGCGCGAAGCTCAGCGCCACCGCGTGCAGCGAGGCTCCGATGAACCCGATGAGGCCGCCGATCCACCATCGTGGCCGTTTGACCAGATTGAGCGTCGCGCCCCCGCGGATCGCCTCGTACTGCTGGAGGGCCGCGCCACCGGCGTACCCGAACGCACCGACGAGGGCGATCGACACGCCCATCCAGATCATGGCCGGCCGCCCGGCGTACGCGGGAGGGCAGCGGAGAGCAGAGGTGAGGTCATCAGTGGGAGCACTCCGTCAGCTTAGGGACAAACCTGAATGGCCAGTTCGTCAATCCCACCATTTCGTATAGTCCTGGGGCTGACGCTCTGATGGCACCATACGCGGACAAACAGCGCATTGGGAGCGGCTTCGGGGTACTGGCCAGGGCGTCCACGGTAGAGCCCTTCGCGGCGGGGGGCATGACTTCTTCCACTTCCCAGGGAATGACAAGACAATCGGAGGCGTTTCCAGAGACACCCCCAGGGGGTATACGTCGAAGGAGCAGCCATGGAACACGACCGCACCGGCCCGGCCGTACACCGCGGAGACCACCACGACCCGCACGGCGGGCACGGCGGGCACGGCGGGCACGGTGACCATGCCGCGCGGTTCAGGGACCGGCTGTGGATCAGCGTGGTCGTCTCCGTGCCGGTCATCCTCTACAGCCACATGGTGCAGATGTGGCTGGGGTTCACGCCGCCGGCCTTCCCCGGTTCCGGCTGGGTGGCGCCCGTGCTCGGCACGATCGTCTTCTTCTACGGCGGCCGGCCCTTCCTGAAGGGCGCGGTCGAGGAGATCAGGAGCCGGGCGCCGGGGATGATGCTGCTGATCTCCCTCGCGATCACCGTCGCCTTCGGGGCGAGCGCCGCCACCGCGCTGGGGTTCTTCCACCTCGACTTCTGGTGGGAGCTGGCCCTGCTGATCGACATCATGCTGCTCGGCCACTGGCTGGAGATGCGCGCGCTCGGCCAGGCGTCCAGCGCCCTTTCCGCGCTCGCCGCCCTGCTCCCCGACGAGGCGGAACGGGTGACGGACGTCGGCACGGAGACGGTGCCCACCGGCGCGCTGCGGCCCGGTGACGTCGTGCTCGCCCGTCCCGGCTCGCGCGTGCCGGCCGACGGCGTGATCGTCGACGGCGAGGCGGAGTTCGACGAGTCGATGCTGACCGGCGAGTCCCGTCCGGTTCCGAAGAAGGCCGGCGACCGCGTCGTGGCGGGTACGGTCGCGCTCGACTCGGCGGTGCGCGTGAAGGTCGACGCCGTGGGCGAGGAGACCGCGCTCGCGGGCATCCGCCGCCTCGTCGAGCAGGCGCAGTCGTCCCGCTCGAAGGCCCAGGCGCTGGCCGACCGTGCCGCGGCCCTGCTGTTCTACGTCGCGACGGCCGCGGGCGCGGTCACCTTCGCCGTCTGGGTCGCCCTCGGCGACCCGCGCGAGGCGGTGGAACGCACGGTCACGGTGCTGGTGATCGCCTGCCCCCACGCCCTCGGCCTCGCCATCCCGCTCGTGATCGCGATCTCCACGGCGATCAGCGCGAGGAACGGCATCCTGATCAAGGACCGCGTCGCCCTCGAACGGATGCGGACCGTGCGGGCCGTCCTGTTCGACAAGACCGGCACGCTCACCAAGGGCGAGCCGGAGGTCACCGGTGTCCTCGCCGCCGACGGCGACGAGGACGCGATCCTCCGGACGGCCGGCGCGGTCGAGGGCGACAGCGAGCACCCGCTCGCCCGCGCGGTCGTGGCCGCCGCACGCACGCGAGGAGGACTTCCCAAGGCCGCCGGCTTCCGTTCCATGACGGGCCGCGGCGTCCAGGCGACCGTGGAAGGGCACACCGTGGCCGTGGGCGGGCCCGCGCTGCTCCGCGAGCTGGGGCTGTCCGAGCTGGACACCGACGAGTGGAAGAAGCGCGGCGCCTCCGTGCTCCACGTGGTCGCGGACGGCCGCGTGGCCGGCGCGATCGCACTTGAGGACGCCATCCGGCCCGAGTCCCGCGAAGCCGTACGGGAGCTGCACCGGCTCGGCCGGCGCGTGGTCATGATCACTGGTGACGCGGAGCAGGTCGCGCGGGCGGTGGCGGACGAGCTCGGCGTGGACGAGTACTTCGCCGAGGTCCTGCCCGAGGACAAGGACGCAAAGGTGGCCGAGCTCCAGGAGCGCGGCCTGAGCGTCGCCATGGTCGGCGACGGGGTGAACGACGCTCCCGCCCTGGCGAGGGCCGACGTCGGCATCGCGATCGGCGCCGGCACGGACGTGGCCATCGAGTCGGCGGGCGTCGTCCTGGTCAGCGACGACCCGGGCTCGGTGGTGAGCGTCATCCGGCTGTCCCAGGCGACGTATCGCAAGATGCTGCAGAACCTCGCCTGGGCCACCGGCTACAACCTCGTGGCGATCCCTCTGGCCGCCGGGGTGCTCGCCCCGGTGGGGATCACGCTCTCCCCCGCGGTGGGCGCGATCCTCATGAGCCTGTCCACGATCGTGGTGGCGCTCAACGCCCAGCTCCTGCGCCGCGCCGACCTGCGCGCCGAGGGCGGGCCGTCCTAGCTCAGGACTTTTCTGGGCACACGCAGAAGAGGTGACCCTCGGGGTCGGCGAGGACGGTCCAGGTGTCCCCGGGCTGGAAGTCGGGCTTGGTGGCGCCGAGCTCGATGTACTCCCGCACGGCCTCGTCCACGTCCGGCACCCGGAAGTCGAGGTGGAACTGCTTGTCGGGCCCCGGCCACACGGCCGGCTTGCGCTCGGGGACCCGGCCGAAGTAGATGCTGGTCGTCCCGTCGCCGATGCCGGCGTACTCCTCCTCGGCGTACTGGACCTCGAACCCGGTGATCCGCGAATAGAACTCGGCGAGCTTCTTGGGCTCGGCACAGTCAATGGTCACCGCTATGAGCTTTGCCTTCGTCGTCATGCCCCCATCCTCGCCACCGTACCTGTCACCCCCTGTCAGGTATGGCACGGCGCTTTCCGCGGGCGCCGACCGCACCCCCTACTCGCGGCGCGCGCCCTCGGGCCAGATGACGTGGACCCTGATGCCGCGCCGGCGCGCCTCCGCCACGACGTCGGCCGTGCCTCCGTAGCCGCGGGCGGGCTCTCCGTCCCAGACGGCGTACAGCTCCTCGGCCAGGTCGAGCATGAGCAGGCTGCCCTGCATGTGGGACTCGCAGGTCGACTCGGCGTACCGGAGCCGGTGGACCTTCTCGGCGAGGCCCATGAGCAGGTCGTACTCGGCCTGGGTGTCGGCGGGAAGCTCCTCGCGGTAGCTCTCGGAGCAGACCACCGCCTCCAGCGTGCCGCCCAGGTCGACCACCGCTCGCGCGAAGATCTGGTCGGCCCCGTCCGCCAGGCAGGAGACCCCCCTCACCTCGGGGGCGTGCGCGGCCAGCGTCCGCCTGATGGCGGCCTCGACCAGCGCGGCCGTACGCGAAGGCAACCCGCGATGACCGGAGATGGCGAGACGGAGTGGCCTGGCCTCCCCGCGCACGGACGGGTGCGGCGCCTCACGGGAAGCCGGACGCCCACCCGGAAGAGGTTCGTCAGCTGCGTGAACCTCGCCACAACATGGTTTCACGCGAGATGGCCTCCTCAGACTCGTCGACGAAATGGGCCCACTCGGGCTCCGTGCGAGGCCATTCCGCACGCGACACGATATCTCCCAGCTCCAGCGCCGCTATGGAGTACGAGGTCGCGAGTTGCTGGTGCTGCCGCGTCTGCAGCCAGGCGATGCCCGCCGCGCCGAGCGCGCCGACGATGCCGGGGAGGTCGAGGTTGACCACCTGTGTGGCGTTCAGCACGGCCGCTATCAGGCCCACGGCCTCCATCGCCGCGAACGCGACCGACCACTGGGCGGCCCGGCGCTCGTGGTACCGAGCCTTGACGATGTACCAGACGCGCTGCTCGTTGATCCGGCCGTTCATGTAGCGCTGCTTGCGCTCGTCGAGCGAGAGCGCCCGGATGCTCCGCATCATGGCGGTGACCTGGCACTCCTCTTCGAGCGTGGGGATCGGGGCGAAGGAGTGGATGCCCCCGGTGATCTCGGAGAACCTCCGCAGCAGCAGGAGGTCCACGCTCTGGTCGTCCCTCGCGTCGCAGCCGAACGGCTCGCCGCCGACCAGGTAACGCCACGCCAGGGTCTTCGCCGACTCGGCCGCCGCCCTGGCCTCGTACCACTGGCGATCCGGACGGACGGTGAGCAGGTACACCTCGGTGACCAGCGCCGAGGCCAGCGCTCCCGCGGCGACGATCGCCGCCGCGTCCACGCGCCCGGCGTCCAGGCTGAACGAGCCGAAGACCGCGGCGATCACCAACGAGGAGAGCCGTACACAGGTAGCGGTGAGCAACCTCCGCTGCCCGATGATGGCCCCTGATCGGCAGCACGATAGAGCGCCGGAAATCCAGCCTCCGGAATGCCCTCCATGGGTCAACTGGAACCGCTGATCGAAACCCTGTCAAGAGTCCTCATGGCATTACTTCAAGGTCAGCATATAAAGCAGAGGTTCGCCCCAGACCTAGGGTCGCCATGGCGACCGTGATCACGCTCGGCGCGAGCCCGGCGCTGGTCTCCCTCGGGGCACGGCTCGCGCTGGCCGAGAGGCTCGGCCGCTCCGGGGCCCTCAGCATGGCGCTGGCCCTCGCCGGGCTGCTCCTGCTCCTGGGCGGCCCGTCGGCCGCCTCCGCGACCGGCGTCGGCCTCGCCCTGCTGTCCGCGATCGCGTACGCCGGGGTCACGCTGCACTCCCGCGCGTCGGCCCGCCCCCGTCCCCCCGCGCGGTTCAAGTCACGCGGGGACCCGCGGCCGGGCGAGTCCGGCTAGCCGACGGCGGCACCGGCGGGAGGGCGTGCTAGACCTTGGTGGCGGCCAGGGCGACCGTGGCCGAATAGGGCACAAAGGTTTTTCCGTGGAAGTACTGGATAAGACCATTCCGCCCCATAAGAGAGGTGGTGTGGATGAACGACGAAGGACCACGGCCGAGTGGCCGTCAGGTCAACCTGGTGTTCGCCGGGCTGATGGTGGCCCTCCTGCTCGCGGCCCTCGACCAGACCATCGTCTCCACCGCCCTGCCGACGATCGTCGGCGACCTCAAGGGCCTGGAGCACATCGGCTGGATCGTCACGGCCTACATCCTCGCCTCCACCATCGGCCTGCCGATCTACGGCAAGCTGGGTGACCTGTTCGGCAGGAAGATCGTCTTCCAGGCCGCCATCGTGATCTTCCTGATCGGCTCGGTGCTCTGCGGGGCGGCGCGGAACATGCCCGAGCTGATCGGGTTCCGCGCCCTCCAGGGGCTCGGCGGCGGCGGGCTCATGATCGGCGTGCAGGCGATCGTGGCCGACCTGGTCTCCCCGCGCGAGCGGGGCAGGTACACCGGCATCATCGGCGCCGTCTGGGGGCTCTCGTCGGTCATCGGGCCGCTCATCGGCGGCTTCTTCACCGACCACGCGAGCTGGCGCTGGTGCTTCTACGTGAACCTGCCCCTCGGCCTGCTCGCTCTGGGCATCACCGTCGTCGCGCTGAAGCTGCCGAAGCCGTCCATCAGGCCGAAGCTCGACATTCTCGGCACGGCGATGCTCGCCGGCACGTCCACGTGCGTCGTACTGGTCACCAGCTGGGGCGGCACGGAGTACGCCTGGGGATCCCCCGTGATCATCGGGCTGGCGGCGGGGGCGGTCGTCCTCGCCGTCGGCTTCGTGCTGGCCGAGCGCGCGGCGGAGGAGCCGATCATCCCGCTGCACCTGTTCCGCGACAACCTGTTCCTCTTCCCGACGGCGATCTCGGTGTTCGTCGGCATCGGCATGTTCGCCGCGATCGCGTACCTGCCGACCTTCCTGCAGATGGTCAACGGGGCGAGCGCCACGGGGTCGGGGCTGCTCATGCTGCCGATGGTGGCCGGGATGACGATCACCTCGATCGGCTCGGGCAGGATCATCTCGGCGACCGGGCGCTACCGGATCTACCCGATCCTCGGCCTGGGCCTGCTGTCGGCCGGCCTCGTGCTGCTGTCCAGGATGAGCGCCGGCTCCTCGATGGTGCTGAACGGCTTCTATATGTTCGTGACCGGGTTCGGGCTCGGCATGGTCCTGCAGACGCTCGTGCTCATCGTGCAGAACTCCGTCGCCCACCGCGACGTGGGCGCGGCCACCTCGGCGGTGAACTACTTCCGGCAGACCGGCGCCTCCCTCGGCACCTCGCTGGTGGGCTCCATCTTCAGCCACCGCCTGTCGGAGGCACTCAGCGCGGGCGGGGCCAGGCTGCCGGTGCGGAACGTCAACGCGATCACCCCGCAGATGGTCCACCAGTTGCCCGCTCCCGTGCGCGAGACGATCGCCCGGGCGTACGCGCAGGCCCTTCCGCCGATCTTCCTGTACGTGGCGCCCATCGTCGTGATCGGGTTCGTCCTCGCGTTCTTCGTCAAGGAGATTCCGCTGTCGAACCGTCCGGCCTCGGCCAGGCATGATGTCCCCGCGCACAGCGCCTGAGACGATCAGGCTCGGGAACGCCGTTACAGTAGGAGGCGTTGGAGGGGACGTGGCCTCAATATCGCAATTGATCAGAAATCTCCTGGATCGTCCGGGAAGCGCCAACCTTGGCCCTTTTCAACGTGTGGCCACGCAGGCGGGCGCCCGTGAAGACCGCATCCGGGCGCTGACCGAGCTTCCGCGACCCCGCATGGACGATCTCGCCGAGTTCTGCGCGATCGCGCGCGAGGCCGCGCGCCGCACGCTCGACATGCGCCCGTTCGACGTGCAGCTCGTCGGCGCTCTCGCCCTGCTGTCCGGGCACGTGGCCGAGATGGCCACCGGAGAGGGCAAGACCCTCTCCGGGGCGATCGCCGCCGCCGGGCACGCCCTGCGGGGCAAGCGCGTGCACGTGATCTCGGTCAACGACTACCTCGCCCGGCGCGACGCCGAGTGGATGGGCCCGCTCTACGAGGCCCTCGGCGTGTCCGTCGGTTGGATCGGCCAGTCCTCCACGCCCGGCGAGCGGCGGGAGGCGTACGCCAAGGACGTGACCTACGCCTCGGTCAGCGAGATCGGCTTCGACGTGCTGCGCGACCGCATCGCGACGGCCCCCGAGGACGTCATCGTGCCCGAGCCTTCCGTCGCGCTGATCGACGAGGCCGACTCGGTGCTGGTGGACGAGGCCCGCGTCCCGCTCGTGCTCGCCGGCGCCGCCGACCCCGGAACCGACGCGCCGGAGACGGCCGAGCTCGTACGGCGGCTCTCGCGCGGGTACCACTACGAGCTCGACGACCAGGGGCGCAACGTCTTCCTCACCGCCAAGGGCACAGACGCGGTCGAGAAGGCCCTGGGCGGCATCAACCTGTACGAGACCCCTGACATGCTGACGCGGATCAACCTCGCCCTGCACGCCCACGCGCTGCTGACCCGCGATGTCGACTACCTCGTCCGCGACGGGCGCATCCACCTGGTCAGCCAGTCGCGTGGCCGGGTGGCGACCCTGCAGCGCTGGCCTGACGGCCTCCAGGCGGCGGTCGAGGCCAAGGAGGCGCTCCCGGCGAGCGAGACCGGCGAGATCCTGGACTCGATCACCATCCAGGGCCTCATCCGCCGGTACCCCGAAATATGTGGCATGACCGGCACCGCGGTGGCGGTCGAGGAGCAGCTCAGGGAGTTCTACGGCCTGAAGGTCGCGGTCGTCCCCCCGAACACGCCGTGCGTCCGCGTCGACGAGCCCGACCGCGTGTTCGGCGCGGCCGTCGACAAGGAGCGGGCGCTGGTCGAGGAGATCGCGAGCGTCCACGCGACGGGCCGCCCGATCCTGATCGGCACGCTCGACGTGTCCGAGTCCGAGCGCCTGGCGGACGACCTGCGCGCCAAGGGCCTCGACTGCGTCGTGCTCAACGCCAAGAACGACGCCGAGGAGGCCGCGATCATCGCCAGGGCCGGCTCCCGGTCGGCGATCACCGTGTCCACCCAGATGGCCGGGCGGGGCACCGACATCCGGCTCGGCGAGGGGGTCGCCGAGCTGGGCGGCCTGTACGTCATGGGCTCGGGCAAGCACGCGAGCAGCCGCCTGGACGACCAGCTCAGGGGCCGCGCCGGACGCCAGGGCGACCCCGGCGGCTCGGTGTTCCTGGTGAGCCTCGAAGACGACCTGATCACGCAGTACGCCCCCGGCGAGGCGATTCCGCGCGCCGACGACGACGGCGTCGTGCGTCACAAGCGCGCCGGGTACGTCGTCGGCCACGCCCAGCGGGTCGCCGAGGGCACCCACCTGGAGATCCACCGCAACACCTGGCGCTACACCCGGCTGCTGGAGCGGCAGCGCGACCTGGTGCTGGAACAGCGCGAAAAGGTCCTCCGGGGCGACGCCGCCGCCGACGCCCTCGCCGCCGCCTCCCCCGAGCGCTGGAGCGAGCTCGGCGAGCGCGTGGGTGAGCCCACGCTCCGCGAGGCGGCACGCGAGATCGTCCTGTTCCACCTCGACCGCTGCTGGACCGAGCACCTGGGCTTCATGTCCGACGTGCGCGAGGGCATCCACCTGCGGGCCCTCGGGCACCGGCTCAAGCCGCTCGACGAGTTCCACCGCGAGGGCGTCGCCGCGTACCGGCGACTGCTCGACGAGGTCGAGAGCCGGTCGGTCGAGACGTTCGAGACGGCCGTGATCACCGCCGACGGGCTCGACCCGCTCGACAGCGGCCTCAAGCGGCCCACCGCCACCTGGACCTACCTCGTGCAGGACAATCCCTTCGGCAACGCGCTCGACCGGGTCCTGAAGCGCCTCACCCCGAGGGAGAAGCGGCGACAGGGCCTCGAACATGCCTGAAATGCCCACCCGTGGGTAGGTTGATGGCCGGTCGAGCACCTGTGATTGGGTGCTGGTTAACAGGAGCGGCATCAACGAGCACCTCCGCGACCCACTTAGGTGACTGCGCATGAACCCTGACGACTTCCTCGAAGTAGATCGCGATCTGTCCGACGAGGAGCGGGCGATCCGCGACGCCGTGCGCGATTACTCGGCCGCCGAGCTCCTGCCCCATGTGGCCGACTGGTTCGACGCCGGCACCATCCCCGACCCGCGCGGGCTGGCCAAGGGCCTCGGCGAGCTGGGGCTCTTCGGCATGCACCTGTCCGGGTACGGCTGCGCGGACACCAACGCGGTGAGCTACGGCCTGGCCTGCCGTGAGCTTGAGGCCGTGGACAGCGGGTTGCGCAGCTTCGTCTCGGTCCAGGGCTCGCTCGCGATGACCGCGATCCACAGGTTCGGGTCGGAGGACCAGAAGGAGGAGTGGCTGCCCCGCATGGTGACGGGCGACGCGCTCGGCTGCTTCGGTCTCACCGAGCCCGACTCGGGAAGCGACCCCGGCTCGATGCGCACGCGCGCCCGCCGCGACGGCGACGACTGGGTGCTCGACGGCACCAAGATGTGGATCACCAACGGCTCCGTGGCCGACGTCGCGATCGTCTGGGCCGCGACCGACGAGGGCATCCGCGGGTTCCTCGTCCCCACCTCGACCCCGGGCTTCTCGGCCAACGTGATCCACAAGAAGCTGTCGCTGCGCGCCTCGATCACCTCCGAGCTGGTCCTCGACGGCGTACGGCTGCCGAACAACGCGGTCCTGCCGGGAGCCGAGGGACTCAAGGCGCCGCTGTCCTGCCTGTCGGAGGCCCGCTTCGGCATCGTCTGGGGAGTGGCGGGGGCGGCCAGGGCCTGCCTGCTGGCCTCGATCGACTACGCGAAGACCCGCATCCAGTTCGACCGGCCGATCGGCGCCTTCCAGCTCACCCAGAGCAAGCTCGCCGACATGCTCGTCGACGTCAACCACGCCACCATGACCGCTCTGCGAATCGGTCGGCTCAAGGACGCCGGGCTCGCCCACCATGCCCACGTCAGCTTCGGCAAGCTCGCCAACGTCCGCGCGGCACAGCGCGTCGCGGCCGCCGCGCGCAGCATCCACGGCGCCAACGGGATCACCCTCGAATACCCGGTCATGCGTCACATGGTGAATCTGGAGACGGTCGCCACGTACGAGGGCACCGAGGAGGTCCACGCCCTCACCCTCGGCCGCGCCGTCACCGGCCTCGACGCCTTCCGCTGATTCGTCACACCTCCACGAGGCGGCCCCCGAAAGCGCGCTCGGTCAGATTTCCTCTCCTGAATGTTCGTGAGGATGTAGAGATCCTGCCGGCCTGCTTCTACCTACAGGTGAGCGCCGAGGGGCGCCGGAACGAAGGAGCCAGAACATGAAGTACATGCTGCTGATGCAGTTCGGCCGGCAGGCCGGTTTCCCGTCGATCGACACCTGGGCCCCGGAGGAGGTCATGGCCCACATCGAGTTCATGCACTCCGCGAACGAGACGCTCACCACCACGGGGGAGCTCGTGGAGGCGCAGGGACTGGCGATGCCCGACCAGGCCAGGATCGTGCGAGCCGGTGACAGCGGTGTCCCCGTCGTCACGGACGGCCCCTACCCCGAGACGAAGGAGTTCCTGGTCGGCTACTGGATCGTCGACTGCGAGACCCAGGAGCGGGCCTTCGAGATCGCCGCGTTCGTCTCGGCCGCGCCCGGGCCAGGTGGTAAGCCGTTGAACATGCCGATCGAGGTGCGCCAGGTGATGGCGGGCCCGCCCGAGGAGCTGTGAGCGCTGGCTGATCCCGCCATCGACGACCTGCTGCGCGAACTCGCGCCGCAGGTCGTCGGCGTGCTCACCCGGCGCACCGGAGACTTCGCCACCGCCGAGGACGCGGTCCAGGAGTCGCTGCTGGACGCCGCGGACCAGTGGCCGCGGGAGGGCGTTCCGGGCAATCCACGTGGCTGGCTCATCCAGGTCGCGTTCCGCAGGATGACCGAGCAGGTGCGCAACGAGCAGGCCCGCCGGCGCCGGGAGCGACTGGTGGCCGCGCAGGCGCCCCCGGAGCGCTGGGCCGCGCCCCCGGCGGACGACGCGTACGAGGCCGACCGGGACGACACACTGATCACGCTGTTCCTGTGCTGTCACCCCGCGCTGACGCCGGCCTCCGCTATCGCCCTCACTCTGCGGTCGGTGGGCGGCCTGACCACGGCCGAGATCGCCAAGGCGTTCCTGGTGCCCGAGGCGACCATGGCGCAGCGGATCAGCCGCGCGAAGCAGCGCATCAAGGCATCGGGTGTGCCGTTCAGGATGCCCGTACCCGAGGAACGGGCACGGCGGGTCGGCTCGGTGCTGCACGTCCTCTACCTCATCTTCAACGAGGGCTACGCCAGCAGCGCCGGCCCCGAACTGCAACGCGTGGAGCTGTCCCGCGAAGCGATCAGGCTGGCCAGGATGATGCACGCCCTGCTCCCGGAAGACCGCGAGGTGGCCGGGCTGCTCGCTCTGATGCTGCTCACCGACGCCCGGCGGGCCGCGCGGACCGGCCCGCGCGGCACCCCGATCCCGCTGGCCGACCAGGACCGGAGCCGGTGGGACGGCGAGGCCGTCGCGGAAGGGGTCGCGCTCATCACCGCCACCCTGGCCAAGGGCGCGGTCGGCCCCTACCAGCTACAGGCGGCGATCGCGGCGCTGCACGACGAGGCACCGAGTGCCGAGGAGACCGACTGGCCGCAGATCCTGGCGCTGTACGGGCTGCTTGAGCGCATGTCCGACAACCCCATGGTCACGCTCAACCGCGCCGTCGCCGCCGCCATGGTTCACGGCGCCGCGACCGGCCTCGACATGCTCAAGGCGATCGACGCCGACGGACGCCTCGCGGGGAACCACCGCTTCCACACCGCCCGCGCCCATCTGCTGGAGATGGCCGGCGACGTGCGTGCGGCCGTCGAGGACTTTCGTGTGGCGGCCGGCCGTACGACGAGCGTCCCCGAGCGCGACTACCTCACCGCCCGCGCCGCGCGACTCGCCGCGACGGCACCTCCCGGGGACGGCGGCGCGGCTCGACGATGACCGCGACCCCCGGCTCGGGTCTCCCCGCCTCGCAGGCCCCTGAACCGCGAGGTCAGCTCATGGGGTCGGCGCCGAGGCCGGCGACGAACCAGACCGTCTTGCCTCCGCCGTCCGCCTGGACGACCCCCCAGGCGTCGGCGAGCGTGCCGACGATGAGGAGCCCCCTGCCGTCGGTGGCGTCGAGGTTTCCGGGGGCCTGGCGGGGCAGGCCGTCCCCGGCGTCGAAGACCTCGCCGTAGACCCGTGACCCGTCGCTGCCGAGCCGCAGTGAGAAGGCGGTGCCGCCGTGCCGGATGGCGTTCGTCACCAGCTCGCTCACGATCAGGGAGCAGTCGTCGGCGAGCGCTCCGGTGCCCCAGCTCCGCAGTTCCTGGCAGACGAGCGCGCGTGCCGCGTGGACGCTCCGGACGTCGGCGGACAGGATCCACTCGGCCGTGCGGAGCGGGAGACAGCCGAGGAAGTCCGAGGGGGACGGCTGGTTGGCGCGGAAGGTGACAGACACCTGCTTCTCCTTTGTGGGAGCGCTCCCACTCAGGTTACGGCAATAATTCGGTGATGTGAATCACTCGAAACATGATTGTTTCTCCGGTTCGGCCGTCAAAGCGCCTCATCCCACTGTGTTCACGCCTCACGAGTCCCACAGGCCTCAGCAGGCACGGCGATCCTGAAAGCTCGCTGGGAGCGCTCCCAACGTCGCAGGGTGAGCCTCCCTCGCTCAGGGGAGGGCGGCGGGCGGAGATCCCCGGGATCGGCCCCGGATGTGCGGGGTGGCCCGAGGCCGCCCACGAAACCAGCGAAAACCGCCGGGACCGGGAGGACGGCAGGACCGGGAGGACCGGCAGGACGTCCAAGGCGTCACCGGCACCGTCTCCGGTGGCCGGGTGCCTCTCACGCCCTGCCGGCGCTCATACGGGCGGGACGGCGTCGGTGCCGCTCAGCCGCCGCTCTTGCGGCGGAAGGATCGCTTGCCTCCGGCGGGGCCGTGGGCGCCGTGAATCTTGGAGGCGTCCTTGCCCCGGCCGTTGCCGTTCGTCTCCGCCTGGCTTTGGCGCTTGCGCTCCAGGGCCTCCCGGAACTTGCGCTTCAACTCGTCGTCCGGGGTCTCGGTTTCCGGCTCCGGTGCGTCGGCAGTCATGCGGACCTCCTGCTCTTGGACGGGGCAACCACTCAGCCTCGCACGTGCGCGTGCGTGACCGCCCGCCTGGCGTCGGTGTCCTGCACCCCGCCCCCGATTCCGTCACGCCCAGATCCGGCGAAGCACTCGCACATCATCTCACGGGTCGCCGTGCCCCATCGTACGAGCGTCCTGACATGTGCTGACTTGGTGCTTCAATCGCCCGGGGTCAGTCCCACCAGAAGGACCAGATGTGCTTCCCCCGGATCTCCTCGGCGTAGTCGATCAGCGTGCCGGCGCCCTGGACGATGGCGTCGGGACAGAACGCCCAGTGCTCGGCGGCGACGTGCAGGGCGTGCTGCGAGGTGACCGGGGGCGCGGCCACGCTCAGGTCGAGGGTGTTGAATCCCAGGCCGACCAGGCGGGCCTCGAACCGGTCCTCCCAGCTCCGCACCACGGCCGCGAGGGGGACGTTCCATTCGTTGTGGTGCAGCGCGCCCTGCCATCCCATGACGGCCAGGGCGTCGGCCCCGCGCTGGACGGCGGCCAGGCCCACCGGCGTCCCCTGCTCGGCCAGCATGGCGGCGTACCGGTCGGCCAGGGCGTCGGGGTCGGCCCGCGGCTCACCCGGCTCCGCCGGCCCCGGGCAGTAGGGGCCGAACGGGTCGAGGATCTCGACCTGGTCCTCGGCGGCCCGCTCGATCCAGTCGGCCCACACCTCCGCCATGAACGCGTCCACGTTGTAGTTGTCGATCTCGGCGGCCGCGTCCGGGGCGATCTGCCCGACGGTCCACGGCTGGACGGACTCCTCCATGAGGACCGGCCACAGGCCCGAGCGTGGATGGTCGGCCCGGAGCCTGGCCCACAGGGACCCCGTCACGGGCGCCTGACTCAGCCAGAACGCGGGACGCCGGTGCGAGGGGAACCTCGCATAGGTGGGGTCGGGCCACACCACCACCCCCGCCGGGAGCTCCACAGAGAGGGTTCGCCCGTTTCCGCCGTCGTCGAACAACCGGCGTACGGCCGGCGGCAGCTGCCGTCGCTCACTATGGTCCATCTCAACCGTTCCGGTGCCGAACACACCAATAGGATCCCCGTCTGCCGAGATGCCAGGGGGAGGATCCGCCACGTCTCCCGTCGTACCGCACAATCGCCCATCCTGTCGCGTGCCCCCGACATGATCTCAACCGTACGGAGACTCGGACAGATCAGCATCCTCCGCTACCGTGGTGATATGACGGATGCGACCGGTAATCTGCGCGCTTCGGATGCCGATCGAGACGCGGTCGCCGAACGGCTGCGGATCGCCGCCGGCGACGGCCGGATCTCCCTGGAAGAGCTGGACGAGCGGCTCGACCGGACGTACAGGGCGAAGACCTACGCCGAGCTTGACGAGCTCATCGCCGACCTGCCCGCGCTGACGCACGTGGCCGCCGGCGAGGAGCCGCTGGTGCTGCAGACGCGCTCCGGCCATGTCCAGCAGGTCGGCCCGTGGATCGTGCCGCGGTTCATCACCGCCGACTGCGCCTGGGGCAACATCAAGATCGACTTCACCCAGGCGGGCTGCCGCCACCAGGAAGTGATGCTCGACGCCAAGTGCGGCGCCGGCAACATCCTCGTCATCGTGCCCCGGGGCTGGACCGTCCGGCTGGAGAAGGTGACCAGCGGCATGGGGAACATCGTCAACAAGGCCAACGACACCCCCGTCCCCGGCCTGCCGGTCCTCCGCGTGGCCGGCCAGGTCAGCATGGGCACCATCAAGTTCAAGCACCCCCGCCGCTGAGGCGCCGAACGCGTCGAGACTCCGCGTGCGCCACCGGCGGCACCCGCGCCTCGACCCGCGGCGCGCGCCTCGCCCTCGCCCTCGCCCTCGTCCTTGGCCTTGGCCTTGGCCTCGTCCTTGGCCTTGGCCCGCAGCGCCCGCTGACGCCGCGATCTCGCTCCTGGCGCGTGCCGCGGGCGAGGCGGGTCAGTTCCAGGGGTCCCAGAACTCGCTGGCGACGATCTCCGGCGACGGCGTGACCCGGACCGGGCCCTCGCCGTACCTGGCGGCGAGGACGGCCCGTAGCAGGGTCAGCAGTTCCTTGTGGGTAAGGTCGGTCGCCGCGGCCCGCCACAGCACGCGCCCATCGCTCAGCCGTATGACCGGGTGCCACTCCTCCAGCGTCAACTCCAGATGGAGCACGCCGTCTCCTGTGTGATCGGGCAGCGTCGAGAGGAAGGAGGCCCCCACGGCCTCCAGCCTGCTCCTACGGGCCGCCACCTCGGCTTGCTCGCGTTCGGCCAGCTCGGCCAGCGCGGCCGCGACCGACTCCGGTGATGGCACCCGCGCCGGGGGGAGGCGGATCAGCCCCGCGCACTCCACCGAGCGTTCGTGCCGGCTCTCGGCGTAACGGAGATTGCTCCAGGAATGGTGGGCATAGAGGGTGTCGTCTTCGACCCGGTAGACCGTCACGTACAACTCGTCCTCCACCGAGTACACCCCTTTGGAGTACACGCGGTCCACCGCTCCGAAGGCATCCAGCGCGTAGTAGGGGCGCACCCCCTCCGCGACGTCATCGGGCTCGCCCGGTTCGTCCGGGACGCCGAAGATGCTCCTCAGGCCGAGCGAACCGGGGTACATCGGCCCGATCGGCCCGGGGACCAATACGCGGCCGTCGGGCATCCGCCAGCCGCCGGCAGCCTCGGCATCGCGACGGTCGACCATGCGGAGACCTGCCTCTCGGGGAAGGGGCGTGTACCAGGACGACCACCACCTTCGCCCATGCCGCTTGTATCCGACTTGAAGGACGGGCGAAGTGGGGTTGCCCCCACCAGTGAGGGCCGAGCGTGGTGTGCCCCCGCTCGCGCGTCCGCGCCCGGGGGCACAGAGTCGTGAGAGCTACGAGGCCTCACGATTCGGGCAGGCCCTTGCGTGGACATATACATAATGCGTTGATATAAGTGGCTTATGGATCTGCCCGTCGTGGTCACCAGGCCTGGCTTCCCCGCCGCCGACGTCACGACCGCGCTCGAAGGGCTCACGCGCCTCGTCCTTCGGCTGAGCGCCCGCGGCGACCTTTCCCTCACCTCGGTGGCGACGCTGTCCACGCTCGACCGCTCCGGGCCCTGCCGGCTGACCGACCTCGCCACGCGCGAAGGCGTGACCCAGCCCGCGATGACCCAGCTCGTCTCCCGCCTCCAGCAGGCCGGGCTGGCCGTACGGGCCGACGATCCGCAGGACCGTCGTGTCGTACAGGTACACATCACCGACGCCGGGCGCGCCGCGCTGGCCGAGCGCCGGGAAGCACGCGCAGCCCTGCTCGCCGAACTGCTCGACCAGCTCAGCGATGCCGAGCGGGCATCCCTCGTCGCGGCTCTCCCTGCCGTCCACAGCCTGACGCGCCTGGTGCCCGACGACCGTACGGGCGCCCGCCGGGCCTTCTGAACACGGAAAGCCCGCCAGGCCTTCTGATTCCCGAGATCCGAGTTGGAGCGTGTCGATGAGTGGTCATCCCGGCGGCGCGGGCGTGAGCCCGTTCAAGCAGCCCAAGGCCGTGTTCGCGGTCGCCTTCGCCTGCGTGGTCTCGTTCATGGGAATCGGGCTGGTGGACCCGATCCTGCCCGCGATCTCCCATGAGCTGAACGCGACGCCGAGCCAGGTCACGCTGCTGTTCACGAGCTACCTTGTCGTGACCGCGGTCGCCATGCTGATCACCGGCTGGGTCTCCAGCCGCATCGGCGCCAAGTACACCCTGCTGGCCGGGCTCGCGCTCATCGTCGTCTTCAGCGCGCTCGCCGGCGCCTCCCCCGGCATCGGGCAGATCGTCGGCTTCCGCGCCGGTTGGGGGGTCGGCAACGCGCTCTTCATCGCCACCTCCCTCGCGGTGATCATCGCCTCGGCCAGCGGCGGCTTCGTCGGCGCGATCATCCTGTACGAGGCCGCGCTCGGGCTGGGCATCGCGGTGGGCCCGCTGCTCGGCGGGCTGCTCGGCAACGTGAGCTGGCGGGGTCCGTTCTTCGGGGTCGCGGCCCTGATGGCCATCGCCATGATCGCGACGGCCGTGCTGGTGCGGCCGATGCCGCTCCCGGAACGTACGACCGGCCTCCTGGAGCCCCTGCGCGCCCTCCGCCACCGCGGACTGCTCACGATGTCGCTGACCGCGCTCTGTTACAACTGGGCCTTCTTCACCGTCCTCGGATACGCGCCCTTCCCGATGGGCCTCGGCGCGATCCAGCTCGGCTTCGTCTTCACCGGCTGGGGCCTCCTGGTCGCGGTCTTCGCCGTCTTCGGGGCCCCCTGGCTGCAGCGTCGCTTCGGCATCGCCCGCACGCTGTACGCCAACCTCGCGCTCTTCGCCGTGACGGTGCTGGTCATCGCCATCTGGACGACTCACCCGCCCGTGCTGGTCACCGCCGTCATCGTGGCGGGGATCTTCATCGGCGTGAACAACACGGTCACCACGCAGGCCGTGATGACCGTCTCCCCCGTCGAACGCCCGATCGCCTCGGCGGCCTACGGGTTCGTGCGCTTCATCGGCGGCGGCCTCGCCCCCTTCGCCGCGGGCAAGCTCGTCGAGCACACCAACATCCACGTCCCCTTCTACATCGGCGCCGGGACGCTCGTGCTCGGCATCGTGATCCTGTCCACGGCCCACGGCCACCTCGCCCACTCGGAGCGGGTGCAGGCATCCGGCGTGGACGAGACGGCCGGGGCCGGGGACCCGGCCCCGAAGGTCACCATCAGTGGACGCCGGCGACCTCGGTGGACAGACCGGCCGGGAGCCCGGACAGGGTGACCGCGCCGTCCTCGCCGACGGCCGCCGCGACCTCGGCCCCGGCGATCCGCAGCCCGTCCACGGCCACCGCGCCGAGCGGCGCCCCCGCCATCGGGCGGAGCGACACGCGGCCTGCGGGGACGTCGGGATAGACGCCGAGCGCCGCGTGCAGGACGGTGACGGCCGCCGCCGCCGACCAGGCCTGCGGACGGCACGCGGCGGGGTAGGGCACGGGCCGCAGGACGGCCTCGCGCGCGTCGCCCGCGTACAGCTCCGGCAGCCGGTAGCCGAACGTCTCCCCCGCCGTGAGCAGGCCCTCGGCCAGCAGCGCCGCCTCGGCCCCGAACCCGGCGCGGGCGAGGCCCGCCACCACGATCGCGGTGTCGTGCGCCCAGATGGACCCGCAGTGGTACGAAAGAGGACTGAAACCGCCGTCCTGCGCGGACATCGTGCGCAGGCCGAAGCCTCCGGCCATGGCGGGCGAGGCGAGCAGCCCCGCGACGGCCGCCGACTCCTCCGCCGACAGCAGGCCGGTGCCGAGCAGGTGCCCGATGTTGCTGGTGAGCGCGTCCACCGGCCGCTTGTCCCGGTCGAGGGCGAGGGCCGGGTGCCTGCCGTGCGGGCCGTCGACCCAGAAGTGCGCGCGGAACCGCTCGGCCAGAGCGTCCGCGTACGCGTGCCAGCGGTCGGCGCCGGGACGCCCGAAGGCCGCCAGCAGCGCCGCGCCGTGCCGGGCCGCCTCGTAGGCGTACCCCTGCACCTCCACCAGGGCGATCGGCGCGACGGCCTGGCGCCCGTCGCGGAACCGCACGGAGTCGCCGGAGTCCTTCCATCCCTGGTTGGCCAGGCCGCGCCCGCTGGTGTCGATGTATTCGAGGAAGCCGTCGCGGTCGGGGTCGGCGTCTCCTGCGAGCCATTCGAGCGCGGCCTCCAGTGCGGGAAGCAGCTCGGCCACCTCCCGCTCGGGCATGCCCCAGCGCCAGGCGTCGTGGAGCAGGCTCACCCAGAGCGGGGTGGCGTCGATCGTGCCGTAGTACGCGGAGGGAAGGCGCAGGCCGTTCCCCGTGACGGTGAACTCGTGCCGCCGCAGCTCGTGCATGATCTTGCCGGGGGCCTCGCCGGAACCGGGGTCGAGCTTCGTGCCCTGGCGGCGCGCGAGGACGCGCAACGTGCCTGCGGCCAGGTCGGTGCCGAGCGGCAGGAGCATGCGGGCCGCCCAGACGCTGTCGCGCCCGAACAGCGTCAGGAACCAGGGCACGCCCGCGCCGAGAAAGGTGTCCCCGGGGGCGCCCACCTCGGCCAGCCGCAGCGAGCGCAGGTCGTCGAGCGACTGGTCGAACAGGCGGACCAGGCGGTGGTCGGCGGCGGTGACGCGCGGCCGACCCCACTCGACGGGACGGGCGGGCGCCCTCACGACCGCCTTCGGGTCCTCGACGCCGGCCTTCCAGCGCAGCGTGGCCCGCCCTCGGGGCGGCAGCGTGACCTCCCACTGCAGCCGCGCGCCACTGCCCGTGCCGGTCTCCGCGTGGGCGTCTTCTCCGGTCACGGTGACGCGGATGCCGTCGGATTCCCAGGCGAGGGTGCCCGCCGCGCCGGTCGCCGCCGATACGGGGCGGGTGTCATCGCCGGACTTCACCGCCTCGATCGGGGCGAAGTCGCACGCCAGGTCGAGCGTGAACGTGGCCGTCACGGTCGCGGAGGAGGCGGACACGATGTCGATGGCCTCCTCCATGGCGCCCGGCGTGATCTGGCGGGCGCGGTCGACGCGCACCGTCGGGTCGGGGCCGGGGTCGCCGAGCCACCGGGTCAGGGAGACGAACCGCGCGCCGCCCGGACCGGTGAGGGCGTGGCCGATGTGCTCGGGCTCGCGGCCGTCGACCAGCAGCGTGACCTCGGACAGGGCACGCGAGTCCGCGTGGAAGAGGCCCTGCGCGCCGGCCGGGCGTATCTGCCCGTCGGCGCCACTCAGGGCACTCGTGGGCGCGAGGACCGCGCTGACGAGGTCGTGCAGCAGCGGCTGAAGCCGCGGTGAGACGTCGGGAGTCGAGTCGGGGGGCGCCCCGAAGGCCGTTTCGAGGTCTGCCACGCTGGTGGAGACGTCCTCGGCTTCGGGTGTTGCTCCGTGGTCGAACACCGATGGGCCCCCTGGGTCACGTCGTGTCGGCACCGCAAGGCGGCATGACCTCCGCTTGCAGCTTACGAAACATTGGCTTTACTTGAACGATCCAATCGTGCCATAGTCCGTCTTGAACGATCAAATGCACGAAAGGTGCCCATGGCCGACAAGGTGACGATCGCCGATGTGGCGCGGTACGCGAGCGTGTCGCGGCAGACGGTGTCGAACGTGCTGAACTCCCCGGAAGTGGTCCGCGAGGAGACACGCCTCCGCGTTCTGGAGGCCGTGAAGGCACTCGGCTACCGGGCGAACCAGGCCGCACGGCAGATGCGCACCGGCCGGTCGCAGCTGATCGCCGCACGCATCGAACCGGCCCAGGACGACGGCATCAACGGCTTCGTCTTCGACCGTTTCCTGCACGGGCTCACCGAGTCGGCGGCCCGGGCCGGCTACCGCGTCCTGCTGTACACGGCGGACGACCACGAGGCGGAGCTGGCCACCTTCGACGACCTGCTCGGGTCGTACGAGCCGGACGCCTTCGTGCTCACCAGCACCCACTACGGCGACCCTCGCACCGACTGGCTGCTCGAACAGCGGATCCCGTTCGTCACGTTCGGACGGCCGTGGGGCCTGTCGCCCGACCGGCGGTTTCCCTGGGTCGACGTGGACGGCGCGGCGGGGACCGCCATGGCGACCCGCTACCTGCTCGACCTCGGCCACCGGCGCGTCGGCTTCCTCGGATGGCCGTCCGGATCCGGCGTCGGCGACGACCGCAGGGACGGCTGGGCCCGCACCCTCACCGCCGGGGGCGTGAGCCCGGCGGAGATCGCGGAGCTCGACTGCGCCACCCAGGACGGCGTCCCCTACGGGGAGGCCGCGGCCCATGCCCTGCTCGACACCGACCACCCGGTGACCGCGCTGGTCTGCGCGAGCGACTCGCTCGCCCTCGGCGCGCTCCAGGCGGGGCGGGACATCCCCGTCATCGGTTTCGACGACACTCCGTCCGCCAGGGCCGTTGGGCTGACCAGCGTCAGCCAGCCGCTCCCGGAGGTCGCGGCCCAATGCGTGTCCCTGCTCCTACGGGCGCTCGAAGGGGACGGCGCGGGCACGCGGGCACGGCAGGCGGAAAGCCAAGACGTCGGGGGACGCACAGACGAAGGTGACGTGGAACGGGAATCCACGGCCACCGCCACCCCGGAAGCCCAGCCGGCACACGTGCTGCTCCAGCCATCGCTGGTCCGCAGACGGTCGGCCTGAGCGTTCCGGGAACTCACCACCCATCACGAAGATCAGGACAGTGCGATGATACGCAGACACCTCCGGACGGCGGCGTTGGCAACGGCCGCCTGCGGCACGCTCCTTGCCTCGGCGGCCTGTGGCAGCGGCTTCGACGACAACGCCGGCCCGAGCACCACCACCCAGAGCAGCGGGCCGGCCTCGCTGCAGATCCTCATCGGCTCCTCGGGCGACGCCGAGACGGCCGCCGTGAAGGACGCGGCGGCGGCGTGGGCCAAGGCCAGCGGCAACAACGCGACCGTGACGCCCGCCCAGGACCTCACGCAGCAGCTCGGCCAGGCCTTCGCCGGGGACAACCCGCCCGACGTGTTCTACGTGGACGCCGCCCGCTTCGCCGACTACGCGAGCGTCGGCGCGCTGGAGCCGTACGGGGACAAGATCTCCAACCCGGACGACTTCTACGAGAGCCTGCGCACCACCTTCACCCGCGACGGCAAGTTCTACTGCGCCCCCAAGGACTTCTCCACGCTGGCGCTGATCGTCAACAACGACCTGTGGAAGAAGGCCGGGCTCGGCGACTCCGACGTCCCGACCACGTGGGAGCAGCTCACCACGGTCGCCGAGAAGCTCAAGGCGAAGGGCGTCGTCCCGCTGGCCCTCGGCGACACGCGTGACCGCATCGGAGCCTTCATGGTCGAGGCCGGCGGCTGGCTCACCAGCCCCGACGGCAAGCAGGCCACCGCCGACAGCCCCGAGAACCTCAAGGCCCTGGAGTACGTCCAGTCGATGCTCAAGGGCGGGCTGGCCAAGTACCCGAAGAAGCTCGACTCCGGCTGGGGCGGCGAGGCGTTCGGCAAGGCCAAGGCCGCGATGACCATCGAGGGCAACTGGATCAAGGGCGCCATGAAGGCGGACTACCCCGATGTGAAGTACACCGCCTACGAGCTGCCCGCCGGCCCCAAGGGCAAGGGCACCCTGTCCTTCACCAACTGCTGGGGCATCGCGGCCAAGAGCAAGCACAAGGAGCAGGCGATCAGCTTCGTCGAGGCGATGACGAAGGTGGACCAGCAGATGGCGTTCGCCCGCGCGTTCGGCGTGATGCCCTCCCGCCAGTCGGCCAAGGACCAGTTCACCAAGGAGTTCCCGGACGACACCGCGTTCGTGAACGGCGCCGAGTACGCCCAGGGGCCGGTCAACGCACCCAAGATGGACAGCGTGCTGGCGGACTTCGACGCCGGGCTCCAGCAGCTCGACACCACCGCGCCGAAGACGATCCTCGCGCGGATGCAGAAGAACACCGAAAGCGCCCTCACCGGCTGAGCCACTCCCGGATCCGGCCCCGGCCCGCCGCCTCCCGTTTCGCGTTCCACTCCACGCGGGGCGGGGTGGCGGCCGGGGCCCTTCGGGAAACCTCTACCGGAAGGAGGTAGACAAGGTGGACATCACGCCTGGGAGCGCCCACCGCCGCGTCGGCCGCACCTCGGCCACCAAGGACAACCTCGCGGGCTGGCTGTTCCTGGCGCCCGTCGTGGTCATCCTCGGCCTGTTCATGCTGCTGCCCATCGTGATGGCGCTGTGGGTGAGCCTGACCTCCTGGAACGGCCAGGGCAGCCCGTTCACCGGCCGTACGCCGTTCGTCGGCCTCGACAACTACACCCGGCTGTTCACCCGTGACGACCTGGCACGTCAGGACTTCATGACGAGCATCCGCAACAACATCTACTACGTGGCGATCGTCGTGCCGGTGCAGACCGTGCTGGCGCTCGGGCTGGCGCTCGTGGTGAACAGCCGCATGCTCAAGGGCAAGACGTTCTTCCGCAGCGCGTTCTACTTCCCTTCGGTGACCAGCTCGGTGGCCATCAGCGTCGTCTTCCTGTTCATCTTCTCCAACTCCGGCGCGGCCGCCGGCCTGCTCGGCGTGTTCGGGATCAAAAGCCCCGAGTGGTTCTCCGACTCGCGCGGCCTGCTGCACCTGTTGCTCAGCGGCCTCGGCGTGGCCGACATCGACGCTCCCCCGGCCGCCCTGACCGACGGCGGGCCGTTCGGGCTGTCGTGGTGGGACTGGCTGTCCGGCCCGAGCGTCGCCATGTGCACCATCATCGCCCTGGTCGTCTGGACGACCTCGGGCACGTTCATGCTGATCTTCCTGGCGGCGCTCCAGGACATCCCGGTCACGCTGGAGGAGGCGAGCCTCCTGGACGGGGCCGGCCGCTGGCAGCGCCTTCGCTACGTGACGCTGCCGATGCTCAAGCCCAGCCTCTTCCTGGTGCTGACGCTGGGGCTGATCGGCACCTGGCAGGTCTTCGACCAGGTGTACGTGATGAGCCAGGGCAACCCGGCCAAGACCACCCTGACGCCTGCCTACCTCTCCTACCGGACGGCGTTCCGCAACTTCGACTACGGGTCGGGAACGGCGATCTCGTTCATCCTCTTCCTCATCATCGTGGTGCTGACGCTGGTCCAGCGATGGGTGATGCGCGAACGCGTGGCGGACGCGGGCCCTCGCACGCGAAGGAGCTCGTGACATGCCGGTGAACACCGACCGGGCCGCGAACCGCCGACCGGCGGACGGCAGGAGCCTGGTCTCCGCCTTCGTCGGCTACGCGGTCCTCATCTTCTCGGCCCTGGTCTTCCTCTACCCGTTCGTCATCCAGATCGCGAACTCCTTCAAGACCGAGCCGGACGCGACGGCGCACCCGCTGTCGCCGATACCCGACCCGGCGACGCTCGCCGGCTACGACCGGGTCTTCTTCGGCACCGACCTGCCCCTCTGGCTCGGCAACTCGCTCGTGGTCACGATCATCGTGACCGTCGGGCGCGTCTTCTTCGACTCGCTCGCGGGGTACGCGCTCGCGCGGCTCCGCTTCCGCGGCCGGCGGGCGATGTTCGGCACGGTCGTCGCGATCATCGCCGTGCCCGGCGTCGTGCTGTTCATCCCGAAGTTCCTGGTGCTCAACCAGCTCGGCCTGTACGACAGCTACTCCGCGCTGATCCTCCCGGTGATCGTGGACGCGGCCGGGGTCTTCATCATGAAGCAGTTCTTCGACTCGATCCCGGTGAGCGTCGAGGAGGCGGCGCGCATCGACGGCGCTGGGGTGTTCCGCACCTTCTGGTCGGTGGTGCTGCCCATGGGGCGTCCCGCCCTGATCACGCTGACGATCATGTCCTTCCAGGGCACGTGGAACGAGTTCCCGCACAGCCTCGTGGCGGTGCAGAGCCCGAGCCTGTTCACGCTGCCGCGCGGGCTGGCCGACCTGGTCAGCGGCTCCCTCGGGGTCGGCACGCAGTACCCCCTGAAGCTCGGCGCCGCGGTGCTCGCCACCATCCCGGTCGCGATCATCTTTGTGATCTTCCAGCGGTACTTCATCAGAGGTGCCAACGAGGGCGCGGAGAAGGGCTGAGCCGGGCGGGTTCCCTTCCTTGATCGAAGGAAGGGAACCCGCCCGGCATGTCATTTCCCGATCCGAAACCCATGTTTACCTGCGGCGACGCGGGCAACGCCCAAAGGAGGGAACACCGCCACCGGCATTGGAGGCAAGCCATGGCGAACGTATTCGAAGGTCTCGAACGGGACCATGAAGAGGTCAGGCGCCTGCTGGACACGCTGGAGGCAGGACCCCCGGTGATAGGCGTCAGCGAGCACCAGGGCCTGCTGGAGCGCAAGCGGCAGGTGGACAGGCTCATCACCGAGGAGTCCAAGCACGAGGCCGTGGAGGAGGAGCACTTCTGGCCGGCCGTCCGCGAGCTGGTCCCCCACGGGAACGAGCTGGCCGACCACGCGATCAAGCAGGAGCGGCACGCCAAGTTCGTGCTGGACGACCTGATCGACTACAAGCCGGGCGACCTGCGGCACGAGGAGACGCTGGTCGGGTTCATCAACGAGGCGCGCGAGCACCTCGCCTACGAGGAGGAGCAGGTCTGGCCTGAGCTCCGCCTGGTCATCAGCCCCGAGCGGGCCATGGAGCTCGGCGCGAAGGTCGAGCGCGCCAAGCGGATGGCGCCGACCCGCCCGCACCCTCACACGCCGCCGAACCCCGGCCTGCTCAAGGCGACCAGCCCGTTCGTGGGCACCGCCGACCGGCTCCGCGACCTGGTCACCGGCCGCGACCGCCGCTGACACCGCCGCCCACGCGGCGGTGTGACCACCGCCGCTCGCTCTGAGGCACCTTTCCACCGCCTAAGGGAAAGCCACGCCGGTGTTCGGTGTGCGGCCCGGAACGCCTGGTGTACAGCACTTTCCCGATTCCCCCATGCGCGCGCGCCACGCTGGACCGGTGACAGCGCGGAGTGACATTACTCGAATAGGCAGTCATTTCGGGGGACGCCGGTCGGGGGCCGGCACATGCCAGGGAGAGGTGTCATCATGCGTACATATACCGCCGCACCCGCTTCGCGAGCTTCACGGGGGCGCATCGCGATGCTCGGGCTACCGTTCGCCGTCACGTCCTTGGCCGGGCCGGCCCTCACGACGGCACCCGGTGGCACGGCCCACGCGGCCGCGACCCGCACCGCGACCGGCACCGCGACCGGCACCGCGACCGGCGGTCTTACGGGCACTGAGCACGCCGCCCCGGCCGGGGCGAGCGACGTGACCGTCACCGTGAACACCGTGACCGGCGAGCCCGTCAACGTACGGGCCGACGCGTCGGCCGACAGCAAGGTGGTCGGCACGCGGCGGGACGGCCAGCGGGTCACCATCGTCTGCCGCAAGGTCGGCGACCCGGTCTCCGGCACGTACGGCACCAGCAGGTACTGGGACCTGATCAGCACCGGCGGCTACGTCGCGGACGCCTACCTGAGCACCGCGTCCGGCACGCCCGTGGTCCCGCTGTGCGGGCGCGCGCAGAACGAACCGCCCCACCGGGCGCTCGCCCCCCGCGTCCATGTCGGCTTCGTCTCCCACCACCGGTGACCGGCGCGGGAACACGACAAGGGCCGCCGCCCGGCGAGGGGACGGCGGCCCTCGTGGCCCGCCGGCGCGGTGACGGGCCACGCCGACGGGTCAGCAGTAGCCGAGCATGGTGGAAAGCGCCGACTTCTCGCTGCTCTGGACGGTCAGGCCCCACTCGTACTTCACATCGATGTAGGCCTTCGCGTAGGTGCACCAGAACGAGGTGAGCGGCGGCTTCCAGCTCGCGGGGTCGGAGTCCCCCTTGGCCTGGTTCACGTTGTCGGTCACGGCCCAGAGCTGGGCGTTCGTGAGGTCGTTGGCGAAGGACTGGCGCTTGGCGGTCGTCCAGGCGTACGCCCCGGAGCGCCACGCCTCGGCGAGCGGCACCATGTGTTATCCGAACCCTGACATTGATGCCGTTGACATCTGTGACAGGAGTCTTGGCCGCCGGTTTCTCTATGTGAGCGTTGCGTTATCCGGTGTAGCAGTACGCTCCGCTGACAGCGACGACATGGGGAGCGAATTGGCGACCACACAACGGGTGGCGAGCGCGGAAGGACCCACGTGGACGGTCCTCGCCGGTGACTTTCGAGTCGCGGAGCCCGTCGAGCAGTACTTGGAGTACCTGCGATCGACGGACTGTTCACCCAACACGATCAAGAGCTACTCGCGGGGGCTTGCGCTGTGGTGGTCCTTCCTGGAACAGCGCGAGCAGGCGTGGGACACGGTTGGTGTGACAGACCTCGGCACGTTCGTCGGGCAGTTGCGCCGTAGGAGTGTGGCGGCGGATGTCGTTCCTCTTCCTCGTCAGGAGCAGGCGGCTGACGCGACCGTGGCGAGCCGGGTTCGGGCGGTGATGGGTTTCTATCGGTACCACGCTGCGCGCGGTGTGGAGGTCGCGGGCCGGTTGTACGAGACGGTGCGTTCGCGGCCGGGAAGCTACCTGCCGTTCCTGGAGCATGTGGCGCGCAAGCATGGCCGGCGTTCGAGCGTGGTGAAGGTAAGGGTCAGGACGAAGCCGGTCCCGGTCCTGCTGCCGGAGCAGATGGTGTCACTGCGAACAGCGGAGGCGTCCTGGGACGCCGCTGAGGGGGCGTGGTCGGGTGAGCTGCGTTACCGGCTGTTGTGGACACTGTTGGAGGAGACCGGTCTGCGGCTCGGTGAGGCTCTCGGGCTGCGCCATTGTGACTGGAAGACCGGTACGGGTACGACGGCGCAGGTCGAGGTCGTGCGACGCGAGGACCACCCGCACGGCCTGCGGGCCAAGAGCGGCCACCGGCGGATCTTCATCGGTTCGGCACTGGACCGTCTTTACGGCGATTGGGTGTGGGCCCTGTGTGAGGCAGGCGCCGACGTGGAGCTGGACGATTGGGACAGCGCGTACATCTTCTGCAATCTCCGCCGTGGGCGTCGTTTCGCCCCGCTGAGTCCCGAGAGCGTCTACAAGCACCTGGGGGCCAGGAAGCGCCAGCTGCCTTGCCTGCCGGTGGAGATGACGCCTCACTGGTATCGCCACACGCACGCTACGGCGCTGCTGCTGGCGGGCGTGCCGATGCACGTGGTCAGCCGGAGACTCGGACACGCCGACATCCAGACCACGATCAACACCTACGCCCACGTCACCGAGGACGCCGAGCTTCGGGCGTGCGCGGACTGGCAGAAGATCACGCAGTCCTGGGGGAGCTCGAATGGAGATTGAACCGGCGCCGCGTTCGGAGACCGGCGCGCGAGCGCTTGCCTCGCCGCGGACGGCGGAGCGAAAGCGCCTTGACAAGCGAGATCCGCGCCTGCCGATCGCCGAGCTCTTCAGCGAGGAGCGGGCCAGAGGTCTGTGGGAGAGCCTTCCTGAGGAGCACCGGCTGGACCACTTCGACTCGACGAACATGCCCGAGGACTACCGTCAGGCGTTCACCGTGCAAACCATCGACCGTGAGCGCGGCTGGTTCAGCCAGGCGCTCAGCTTCCGCGGCCTGCCCGAGACGATGATCTGGGAACTCGCGTGGTGCGTCCACCAGCAGGTCGCCGACGGATACAGCGTCGATCCGGCGCGTTTCCAGCAACTTCGGCGGGGGCTGAGCCTGGCCATTGAGCACGGAGGCCCTCGGGTACGTCATGTCAGGTCTCTTACAGCACTCTCCCACGAGGAATGGGCACGTGAGGTCCGTGGCGCGACGATGCGTACGAACCCGTCCGGCAATGCCGATCTTGCAACGCTCGTCTTGCACAGCGTCAAGCATCTGCAGGACCGTCTGGCCTACGCGTATCACGACGGCGAGTGGTGGCGCCTGAACGTGTGGAATCCGAGTCTGGACCGGCGGATCCCGCAGCGTGAACACGAACCGCATGGCCGGTCGGTCGCCAATTTCAGCCAGCTCACCACTGATTGGTTCCGGGAGGCGGCGAAGTGGTGGCTGTCGGTGCAGCTGTTGACGGAGAGGTATGTGTGGTCCTCGGTGAAGAGCCGACTGGACCATCTGAAGTGGTTCCAGTGGTACATCGATCAAGCGGGATGTGCCGGCCCTCAGCTTGTCGACTCACCCGAGCAGCTCAGGCCCTGGCTGCGAGGCTTGGTGGACTCCCTCAACAGCCACACGGCGATGACCGGGCCGAACAAGGGCGGCAGACTCTCAAAGAGCAGCCGCCGCGGCCCGCTGGTGACCATCGAAGTCTTCTACCGCTGGATGTACGACAACCGTGCCGAGGCCGCCGCAGTGCTCGGGGATCCGCGGTGGGCCAGACTCGGCCTCCACCACACCGTGCTGTTCCAACTGGAGGACAAGCCCAGACTCATCAACAAGCTCCCGGACGACATGGCTGTCCTGTGACAGCGAAGGCTGAGCATTGTCACCGAAGGTTGATGACCACTAGTTTCGTGCCACCGAAGGTTGAGTGACGCGTCGCCAGTCGTCA